>DATMMH010000027.1:0-17434 GCA_035569855.1 Candidatus Dormiibacterota bacterium | reverse complement strand
CGTTCCACACGTTCGATGATCGCCCTCCCATGTCGTGCCAACAGATCCTCGAGCGGCCCGGCAGCTAGCATCCCGACTTCCTCATCCGATGGATTGCGCGCGAGGACTCCAAGAACAATCTCCCAAGCATCATCGGGCGAGCTGCTGCACAGATCATCGAGCTCCTCGGACGCCCAGAAGAGCTCGTCATACTCACTGCTCCCTGGGACGGCACGCTGCATGGCCAGCCAGCCGTCGATGAGTCGCTCCTTGGACAACGCGTCAAGAGGCATAACGTCCTGGGGTTGAGCGGCCGGCGTCACTCGCCCTTTCGGGGGAGACGGACCGTTTGCGCGCCGGCCCGCTCCAACCCATTGTTAGGCCGTACATCTCGCTTCAAGGCACTTGATGACGTCGCGCATCCTGTGAAATAGAACTACCGCAACGAGCTCATCGGGGAGATTGCGCCACGGGCGAACCGAATCCAGTCGTTTCAGCGCCTTCACGATGTCGTTCGTCATCGACGCTTCGAGCCAGGCCCGTAACTCCACGACCAAGGCTCTCTCGTCGGAGCCACCGCGCGGAAGTTCTTGTTCGTCCCGAAAGAGAGGCCTGAGTTCGCCCCGAAAGGGTGTTTGTAGTCGATACTTACCCGCCATCGTGCTGTCATCGACGGTAAAGGTGATCGTGCCCCCGTCACGCCAGATCATGATATCCGTGACGCGCACTCTATTCGTCGGCCTAACTAGAAGTATCTAGTTCCGGATAATGCGTGAACGCAGCGGGCCTGGTCGGGATAATCCGCCCGGCGGCGGGGCCGTGGTTGCGGGATTGAGCTTCTGGGACTCGTGTTTGGCGCATGGTCCCGGTGTGCCGTTCAGTGTTACACGGACCTGGATAGTTCTGGGTGCTGGAACTTGCGAGGGCGCCTGGCCGCATTAGAAGGCGGTGGGCCGGAGTGTGGCCGGTGGCCCGCTCGTGGTGCCGTTACTGCGTGCGGCGGCTTTCACCGCGCGCCGGAAGGGGGATTCGCGCTAGGGGTGGCGGCGGCGCCGGCTGCCCACCGGGCGTCACTTCGCAATGGCGAAATGCCAGCCACGGTCGTCGCGGGTCGCGACGGCGGTGCCGACCAGGCGAGCCTGGGCGTCGACCCGATCGAAGCTGAGCGATGTCGCGCTCACCCACCGCGGGTTAACCGGGCCCCAGGTCAGCGGCCCGTCCGTCCGGGCCCACAGGCCCAGCTCGAAGTCCCAGTCCACGGAGTACTCGCCCGAGGGCGCGCGCGCCAGCACGTGGATCCGGTTGACCAGCGGCCGGGGAGGCACACCGCGCCCGATCGTCACGAGAAGAGATCCATCCGGCGACACGACCGGGATGTCGTCGAGCACCAGCTTGGTCCCGGTGCAGCCGGCGTAGGCCTCGACCCAGAAACTGGGCCCGCCCCACAGGACGAGCCGCACCCAGTGCAGGCCGGACGCTTCATCGTACCCGCGGTACTCGTACGTGACCTGGCCGTCGCCCTCCGGCTCGTCGGTCAGTGTGGCTCGCGTGCCGTTCGCGAAGCGGAGCTGGGTCGCCGCCCCGCTCTTGCTGACCGCGCTGGCGGGTGGACCGCACCGCGCCGGCTGGCCGACCGCGGCGCCAACCGGCCCCGCGAGCACGGCCACGCTCACCAGCGCGCGGATGGCGAAGGCGAGGACCGCCCGCCGGAACCGCATCAGCTCAGGATTTCGGCCCGGACGCCTCTCACGCGGTGGCGCCCGCCTCGACGGTGGGCTCGTAGTGGGGCGCGTCCGGGAAGCCGATGGGGCGCACCGCGGGCAGCGTCACGCCCGCCTCCCGATACGCGGTCACGAAGGCCGAGACCGCACGGAAGTCGCCGATGGCCCCGAGCGCGGCGACCAGACGATCGGGGACCGCTTCGGGCGCGGGCGCGCGGTCGTAGGCCGCCACCTCGGCGGCAAAGCCGCTCTGCTCCATCATCTTGCGGTAGAACGGCAATGCCAGGTAGCGCGTCAGCTCGGTGCGGAACAGCGCGGTGGCCGCCGCGCGGTCCGCGGTGAGCGCGGCCGGCACCGAGGCGACGATCTCGAAGCCCTCGAGCGGCTTGCCCGCGCGCGCGCGGCCCCGGCGGATGGCGGGCAGCGCCTGGTCGCGCACGTAGGCCGGCGCGCAGAGCCAGAGCACGACGCCGTCGGCGATCTCGCCGGCCAGCTCGAGCATGCGCGGGGCGAGGCCGGCCAGCAGGATCGGCGGCGGCGCGGGCAGCTTCGGCAGGCCGCTCTGCCAGCTCACCCGATAGCGCGGCCCGTGGTGCACCACCTTGCCGGTCAGCGCGCCGCGCAGCACGGTCACGTACTCGCGTATGACCTCGAGCGGCCGGCCCATCTCGAGCCCGAGCGCGCCCTCCATCATGGGCTTGTGGCTCACCCCGATGCCCAGGCGCAGGCGGCCGCCGCTGGTGTCGGCGAGGGTCAGCGCTTCCTGGGCGAGCGCCACCGGATGCCGCGGATAGATCGGGATCACGCCGCTGCCGAGCCCGGCGTGTGGGGCCACGTGCGCGTAGGCGGACAGGGTGAGCAGCGCGTCGCGGCCGAGACCGTGGGTGACCCAGAGGCTCTCGTAGCCCAGCGTATCGGCGCGGCGGGCGAGGGCGAGCGCGGGCGCCAGCTCGGCGCCGGGGCTCAGGAAGAGCGCCGTCCGCGCCATCGCGGGGCCGCGCTAGGCGCCGGGCGCGACGCCGAGGGCGGCCAGCTGCGCGCGCAGATCGTGCCCCTGGTCCGCGCGATGGAGCACGGCCTGCATGCCGACGGCGCGCGCGGCCTTCACGTTCTCGTCCCAGTCGTCCACGAACACGCAGGCCTCGGGCGGCAGGCCCAGGCGGTCCGCCGCGAGCCGGAACAGCTCCGGCCGAGGCTTGGCCATGCCGACCTCGGCCGAGACCACGATGTCGTCGAAGAGGTGGTGGAGCGCCAGCTCGTGCTCGAGCCGGTCGCGCAGCGAGAGGTCCGCGTTGCTCAGCACCGAGCAGCGATAGGGCGGTCGCAGCGCGCGCACCAGGGCGACGTTGGCCTCGATCGGGGCCTGCGCCTTGCGCCACTCCTCGTGCAGGCGCGGCAGCGCGCGGCCGGCGCGGCGCTCCAGCTCCCGGTGCGCTCCGTCGGCCCATTCGGCGGGTTCACCGACGCCGCACTCGATGTCGTTCCAGGCGGGCGAGCGGTAGAGGGTCTCGAACACCGAGGAGCGCGGCAGGCCGTGGGCCCGGTCCAGCTCCCGCGCGACGTCCCAGCGCATGTCCCACAGAACACCGCCGAAATCGAAGATGACCGCGCGGAGACTAGTAGGTGGGGCCACGCTGGCTCTTCTGCTTCCCCGGTTGCAGCGCGGGCGTGGGCCCCTTGTCGTTGGTGAGCGGGATCCAGCCGCGCTGCTTCAAGCAGTCCTCGTCGAGCTGATGGTCTTTGTCGGTGCACTGATCACGGTCCTGCTTGAACTGCTCCACCGTGTAGTTGACGTTCGGCTTGTACCACTGCCGGTCCCGATCGGAGGCGCAGCCGACCAGGACGAAGATCAGGAGCACGATGAGGAGCGCGCACCGTCGCATCACGGCGGTCATGATACCATGCCGCCACTCATGCTGGAGACGACCATCGCGGGTAGTCTTCCGAAGCCCGAGTGGCTGGCTCCGCCGAACGTGCTCTGGGCGCCCTGGCGGCTCGAGGGACCCGCGCTCGCGGAGGGCCAGCGCGACGCGGTGCTTCTCGCCCTCCGCGAGCAGGAGCGGGCCGGCATCGGAATCGTCACCGACGGCGAGCAATCGCGTCGTCACTTCGTCTGGGGCTTCGTCGAGCGCCTCGACGGCATCGACTTCTCGAAGATGGTCACGATCGGCATTCGCGCCGACCGCTACCAGGCGAGCGTGCCCACCGTGACCGGCCCGGTGCGCCGGCGCGGCTCGATCCACGGCGACGACGTGCGCTGGGCGCGCGCGAACACCGCGCACCGCCTGAAGATCACGATCCCCGGCCCGATGACCATCGCCGACACCATCCACGACGCCCACTATCACGACCGGGCTCGGCTCGCCATGGACCTGGCCGCCCTCATCAACGAGGAGGCGCGTGAGCTCGAGGCGCTCGGGCTCGACTGGCTGCAGATCGACGAGCCCGCCTTCAACGTCTACCTCGACGCGGTGCGCGACTGGGGCGTGGCCGCGCTCGACCGCGCGGTCGAGGGCCTGCGCTGCCGCACCGCGGTGCACATCTGCTACGGCTACGGGATCAAGGCCAACACCGACTGGAAGCAGACCCTCGGCGGGGAGTGGCGGCAGTACGAGCGGACGTTCCCGGTCCTCGCGCGGAGCCGCATCGGCGGGGTCTCGCTCGAGTGCGCGGCCTCGCGCGTGCCGATCGCGCTGATCGGCCTCCTCGGCGACAAGGACGTCCTGGTGGGCGCGGTGGACGTGGCCACCGACCGGGTCGAGACCCCCGAGGAGGTCGCGGCGGTCATCCGGTCCGCCATGCGGCACGTCCGGCCCGAGCGGATCTACCCGTGCACCAACTGCGGCATGGTCCCGCTCTCGCGCGCGGTCGCGCGCGGCAAGCTGGAGGCGCTGGGCGCGGGCGCGGCGCTGGTGCGGCGCGAGCTCTCCGCGTGACGCGGGAGATGATCACGTACTACGCCCACCGGGCGGCGGAGTACGAGAGTGTCTACGCGAGCCCGCGCTGGCAGGAAGACCTCGCGTGGATGCGGGAGCGGGTGGCCGCGCTCTTCGCCGGCCGGCGCGTGTTCGAGGTCGCGTGCGGCACCGGCTACTGGACCCGCCACGCGGCCGAGCGCGCCCGCGCGGTGCGGGCCACCGACGTCAACACCGACACCCTCACGCTCGCCCGGGCCAAGACCTACGCGACGGCCGTCACCTTCGAGCCGCGCGACGCCTACGCGCCCGCGACCGACCCCGAGCGCTTCGACGGGGGGCTCGCGGCCCTCTGGCTCTCCCACGTCGATCTCGGCCGCATGGACGAGTTCCTGCGGGCCTTCCATTCGCACCTCGAGCCGGGCGCGGCGGTGCTGATGTTCGACGAGCGCGAGAGCCCCGAGCGCAAGCCCCCGCCGAGCCGCACCGACGAGGCCGGCAACCGCTACGAGATGCGCCGGCTCGAGAACGGCGAGCGCTTCGAGATCGTCAAGAACTTCTTCGACGGCGCGCAGCTCGCGCGGCTGATCGAGCCGCACGGCGGGCGCCTCGTGTACCGGGAGCTGCGCGCGTTCTGGGTGGTGGAGTACCAGCTCCGCTAGCGCGCTACGGCTCGGCGCGGCCCTTCGTGGCGAACTGGCGCTCGTAGAGCCCGCGCAGCTCCTCGAGCGTGGTGGCCTGGCCGGGCGCCTTGTCCTCGCGGATCCGGGCGATGCGCGCGAAGCGCAGCGCGAAGCCCGACGGGTAGGTCGGGCTCTTCTGGATCTCGTTGTAATCGACCTCCACCACGACCTCGGGGCGCACGCGCACCGTGTAGCCGTCGTCGTCGGTGGCGAGGGCCCGCAGGCGCTCGGTCATCTCGGTGAACTCGCGGTCGGTGAGCCCCTTGAAGGTCTTGCCCACGTCGGCCCAGCCGTCGCCGTCGCGCACCGCGAGATGGTAGTTCGAGAGCCAGCCCACCCGCCGGCCCGAGCCGCGGTCCGCCGCGACGATGACGCAGTCCACCGTGAGCGCGGCCTTCAGCTTGAACCATCGCTTGCCGCGGCCGCCCGGCTCGTAGGGGCTCCGCGGATCCTTGGCCATCGCCCCCTCGTGGCCGGCCGCGAGGGCGCGGGCCATGAACGCCTCCCCCGCCTCGGCCGTCGAGATCACCGCCCGCTCGGCCAGCCAGCGCCCGCCGGTGACCCGATCGAGCGCCTCCCAGCGTCGCGCGTAGGGCTCGTCGAGATACGACCGCCCGTCGGCCATCAGGCAGTCGAACAGGTGCAGCGCCAGCGGCAGCGCGTCGGCCGCGGCCTCCACGCCGCGCACGCGCCGGAAGCGCCGCATCAGCTCCTGGAAGGGCAGCGGCCGGCCCGCCGCGTCGAGCGCGACCACCTCGCCGTCGAGGATGAACGGGGCTCCCGAGAGATCGCGCCGGGCGATGGCCACGATGTCGGGCAGGCTGCGCGTGACGTCCGAGAGCCGGCGGCTCCAGATGGCCACCCGCTCCCCGTCGCCGTGGAGCTGGATGCGCGCGCCGTCGTACTTGAACTCCATGCCGGAGGTGCCGCCGTGGGCGGCCAGCGCCTCGCCGACGTCGCCCGCGATCTCGGCCAGCATCGGCAGGAGCGGCACGAAGACCCGCGGCGCCGCCGCGGCCAGCGCCTCCGCGCCCTGCCCCAGCGCGAGCGCGGCCACCGTGGTGAGATCGCCGGTGACGAGGGCGGCGCGACGCACCACCGCCGGCGCGACCCCGGCCGCCTCCGCGATGGCCTCGAGCACGAGCCCTTCGGACAGGCCCATGCGCATCTCGCCGTAGATGATGCGCTGGACCAGGTCGCGCTCGGCCTCGGACGCCCGCGCGGCCAGCTCGCCCAGGCGCGACTCGCGCAGCCGCCGGGCCCCCGCGCCCGAGGCGGAGGCCACCGCGCCGAAGGCCTCGGCCACGTCGGCCAGCGTGAGCGGCGAGGCCGGCGGCGCGTCGAACGCGGCGGGGAGGCCGCGCACGTTCAGCACGCGCGCGTCGGAGGCGGGAAAGGCGCGCCCGCTCAGGTAGGTGACGGCGCGCGTGAGGTCGTCGGGCGCGAGGCTCCGCAGGTACTCCGCCACGAGGCGGCGCTTCTCGAGCCGGCCGGCGCTGGCGGCCACGCGGGCGCGGAGATCGGCGAGGTCGGAGAGCCGCGCCATGCGCACGCTCAGAAGATGAGGAGGAGCCAGCCCACGAGGAGCGTCAGCAGCGTCACCGGGACGCCCACCCGACTGTACTCGACGAAGCGCACCTGGATCCCGGCGGTGCGCGCGTGCTCCACCACGATCAGGTTCGCCACCGATCCCAGGATGGTCAGGTTGCCGGCCAGCGTGGACGCCATGGCGAGCAGGAGCCACGCGCGGGTGGGCTCGCCGAAGGTCGGGATCACCGACTTGAACAGCAGCACCGCGGGCGCGTTCGAGACCAGGTTGGAGAGGGCGGCGGTGGCCGCGATGAGCACCGCGGGGCGGTAGAGACCCATCACGGCCGCCCCGCCGAGCAGCTCGCGCGCGATTCCGGTCGCCTCGATCCCTCCGACCACGACGAAGAGCCCGGTGAACAGCACGAGCAGCCCCCAGTCGATCTCGCGGTAGACCTTGTCGGGGTTCACCCGACGGGTGAGCAGGCAGTAGGCGGCCCCGCCGATGGCCACCAGCGCGATCGGCACGCCGGCGAGAAAGGCCACCAGCATCACGGCCACCGCGATCATGGTCTTGATCATCAGCGGATAGTGCATCCGGAAGTGCTCGGGCAGATCCATCGCCGGCAGCGCGGGCGGCAGCGCGCGACGGTAGGCGAGCCAGATCACCAGGAACACCACCGCGAGCCCGATCACCGCCACCGGCGCCTCGCGAAGCAGGAACGTGCGGTAGCCGATGCCGGAGAAGCTGCCCACCAGCATGTTCTGCGGATTGCCGGTGAGGGTGGCTACGCTGCCGACGTTGGCCGCGGTGGCGAGCGCGATCAGGTACGGCACCGGCGGCAGGCGGAGCTGGCGCGCGACGTCCAGCACGATGGGCGCCATCACGAGGCAGATGACGTCATTGACGAAGAGGGCGGAGAGCACTCCGGCCGCCACGATGATCAGCCCGAGCAGACCCGTCGGGGTGTGGGCCCGCCGCACCGCCGCGTGGGTGACGAGGTGGAAGAAGCCGGAGAGGCGGAGGTACGCCGCCACGATCATCATGCCGAAGAGGAGCACGAGAGTGTGGGCGTCCACCGCCGCGATGGCCCGATCCCACGGCAGCACGCCGCTCACCACCATCACGGCGCCCCCGATGATGGCCACGCCGGTGCGATCCACGCGGAAGAACGGCAGGCGGCCCAGGGCCAGGCCGAGATAGGTGCCGGCGAACGCCACCAGCGCGATCAGCCGCCCGATGTCGATTTCGGGGCTCAGGCGTCGGGCATGCCGTTCGCCTTGCGGATCTTGGCGATCTGGCCGGCGTGGTCGTTCCAGTGGTAGTCGAACATCGCGCCCACGTACACCGGGAGCGCGATCTCGTCGGTGCCCATGAACTGCTTGAAGAGTGGGATCTTGGCCTTTCGCGCGAGATCGGCGTCCCCCAGCGATTCGAGATAGCCGAAGATGTCGCCCCGCTGCGCCTCGAGCGCCTCGCGGAGCTGCGCGAGCGTCATCTTCTGCCGCTCGGGCGTGACCGGCGCGTGCCCCGGCTTGAGCTCGATCACCGGCAGGCTGGTGGTCGAGAACCCCTTGAGCATGGGTACCGGCTTCCAGTCCGGGTCCGCCAGGAGATGGCAGAGCACCTGCCGCGTGGTCCACTCCCCGGGGGCGTCCGCCTTGTCCAGATTGGGCTCCATGCCGTGGAGCTGCTTCGAGAGGTTCGCGGAGGCCGCATCACTCTTCTTCCTCAGCTCGCTGACTGCTGCGTTGGCCATCGGCTGGCTCCTTCCTGCTGCGAGCCGCAGCTCCATCCAGATGTCGGCTCGCGGGTTACGGTTGTAGTCGGCGATCTCCTGAAAGCCGTAGCGGCGGTACAGGTGCACCGCCGTCCCCAGACGCTGCCGCTCGCTGTCGAGCCTCAGCGCCTGGGCGCCGAGCGCGCGGGCCTCGTCCAGCACCCGATCCATCAGTCGTCGGGCGATCCCCCGGCCGCGACACGCCGGGCGCAGCCACATGCGCTTCAGCTCGGCCACGCCCGGCTCGAGCCGCCGCACGCCGGCCGTGCCGACCACGTCCCCGGCGGGATCCACCACGATCAGCATCACGCCGGCGCCGCCGGCATACTCCCCCTGCCAATCCGCCACGTCGTGGTCGAGGCCGGCGGGGTCCACCTCCTCGCCCAGGAAGGCGAAGTACTCGGCGAGCTCTCGCGTCACCCCCGCGTGGTCGGCGGAGCCGGCGCGCCGGATCTGATAGTCGTCGGGCACCTAGCGCTTCCGGGCGTGGGCGTCGAGACCGCGCTGCCAGAGATACTCGGTCTCGCCGAGATGCTTGCCGACCCAGCGCGAGAGGACGAAGAGCAGGTCGCTCAGCCGGTTGACGTACTTGAGCGGCCACTCGCCGACGTCCTCGATCCGTGACAGCTCCAGCACGCGCCGCTCGGCCCGCCGGCACACGGTGCGGGCCTGATGGAGGAACCCGCCCACCCGCCCGCCGCCCGGGAGCACGAAGCTCTTGAGCGGGGCGAGATCTTTCTGGCACTCGTCCATCAGGCGCTCGAGGCCGGTGACCTGGCTCTCGCCGACGCGGAACATGCCTTCGTAGAACGACTCGGCGGGGGTGGCCAGCTCGCTGCCCAGGTCGAACAGCTCGTCCTGCACCCGGCGCAGCACCTCGTCGAGCCAGCGGTACTTCTTGCCGCGCTTGAGCTGCTCGGCGTTGAATACGCGCGCCAGCCCGACGATCGCGTTCAGCTCGTCGATGGTGCCGTAGGCCTCGATGCGCGGCGAGTCCTTCGGCACGCGGCGCCCGCCGACCAGGGCGGTGTCGCCCTTGTCGCCGGTGCGCGTGTACACGCGGGTGATGCGGACGGGCATGGTGGCGCCTCCGGGCCCGAGGCTAGCACAGGATGATAGACTCGGGCCATGAGCGACTGGCGCGACAACCTCGTGACGGATCCGGACGACATCGCGCGGATCGTGCGGGAGTGCAAGCGCATCGCGGTGCTGGGCATCAAGACCGAGGCGCGGAGCGATCAGCCCGCGTTCTACGTGCCGGAGTACATGGCGCGCGCCGGCTACGACATCGTGCCGGTGCCGGTCTACTATCCGGAGGCGACCCTGATCCTCGGCCGGCCCGTCTATCGCACGGTCGCGAGCGTGCCCGACCCCGTGGACATGGTCAACGTCTTCCGCCGAGCGCCGGACATCCCCCCGCACGTGGGCGACATCCTGGCCGCGCGGCCGCGCGTGGTGTGGCTACAGCTCGGTATCCGCCACGACGGCGCGGCGGAGCAGCTCGCGCGGGCCGGGATCCAGGTCGTCCAGAACCGTTGCCTGATGGTGGAGCACCGCCGGCTGCGGTAGGGGTCAGCTCGAGCCGAGCGCGGCGAGCGCGCGCGTCACGTCGTCCCGCTCCGTCTCGCTGAGGCCGGCGCCGCCGAAGCGTGCGCGCTCGTAGTGCCCGGTGAGACGGGCGAACGCCTCCCCGCGCTCCGGCGCGCTCCCCCCCACCCGCGCCGCGAACTGGCGCGCGGTCTCCGCGGGAGCGGGCGCGAGCCCGCGCCGCGCCAGCAGCCGCAGCGCCCGCTCGTAGAACGCGGGCATCGCCGCCGAGGGGCCGAGGCGGCCCTTCCCCGGACCGCGGCGCGCCAGCCACCAGCCGAGCCCCAGCGCGAGGGCCCCGCCCACCGTCGCGAGGAGCGCCGGGCTCACCCGCCAGTGCCGAGGCCAGGAGAACCCCACCCGGACGTCGCTCGCCTGGCGATGCACCGACGCGGCGAGGGCGACCTGATCGCGCAGGCTCCAGCCCACCACGTAGCGGTACCAGCGCATGCGGGCCGCGTCGAGATAGAGCGAGACCGCGCCGGGGGCGACATCGGTGCTCGCCTCGGCGCGCGGTGACGGATCGAAGGTCACCCATCCCCGGCCGTCGATGTAGGCCTCGACCCAGGAGTGGGCATCGCTCAGGCGCACCATGAAGTAGCGGCCGTACGGGTTCCACTCCCCGCGCTGGAAGCCGGCCACGACCCGGCTCGGGATGCCCACGCTCCGCAGCATCACCGCCATCGCGGCCGCGAAGTACTCGCAGTTCCCGGAGCGCCGCACGAACAGGAATTCTTCCAGCGGCGGCCGCGTGGTCTGACGCTTGAGCGCCAGCGTGTAGCGGTAGTTGGTACTGAGGTGCGCGCTGATCCGCCGGGCCGCGGTCTCCGCGTCGGGGGGGGTCGCGGTCACCTCGCGGGCCAGGCCGGTGATCTCGGGCGACAGCTCGGGAAGCTGCAGGTAGCGCTCGCGCTCGCCCACGCTCAGGCGCGGCTCCAGGCGGGCCGCCACCGCGCGCGGGCGACCGGGCCCGGATAGCTCGGACTCGACCGCGTAGTGCAGCCGCGCGGTCGCGTTGGAGACGGACAGGCCGCCCATGTCGTCGGCCAAGATCACCGGCGTACGCATCTCGAGCCGCATCGCGCGGGGGGCCGCGAAGATCGCGTCGGTGCCCATCGGCTCGAGATAGATCTCCTGGCGGACCACCGGGCCGGAGCCCCGCGGCAGCGCGAGGCCGAAGTCGCCGGACAGGCCCTGCCGGACGAAGCGCCGCGGCGCCAGGGCGCTCGACCACGTGAGCCCGTCGAACCGGTCGAAGGCGACCCCGCGCCAGCGCAGCTCGGGCAGGGCGGCGGGATCTCCGGCATCGTCGGCGAGGTAGACCCGCATCGCCACGCTGTGGTCGTTCTCGATCTCGCCGAAGCTGCCCAGGTCCACCCGGTCGGAGAAGCCGGTCACCATGCGCCCGAGCTGCGCGCGGAGCGGCAGCGCGGCCTGGCCGACCCGCGGGATCACGAAGAAGAGGCCGCCCGCGAGCGCGAAGGTGATGGCGGCGGCGACCAGGCTCACCCGCGTCAGCGGGCCCTGGAAGAACACGCGCCGGGTGGCGGTGCCCGCCGCGCCGTGACGGCCGGCCTGCTCCAGCTCGGCCACCACGTGGTTCAGCATCAGCATCCACGTGCCGAGCACGAGGAAGGCCACGAACACGAAGAGGAAGCTCACGTCGAAGCTGGTCGCGGCGGCGGCCACCAGCATGAAGAACGAGAGGAGCCCGGCGTCGCGCAGGTCCCGCAGCCCGCGCCGCACGAAGAGCCGGAGCAGGATCAGGAAGAGCAGCAGGTGCACCATGCCGTCGAGCAGCGAGTAGGCGAGATAGAAGAGATCGACCGTGATGGCGATCGCGGCGGTGGCCACCAGGCAGTATCCGAGTGCCGGGCGCACCGCTCCGCGCTCGCGGGCCTGCTCGTGCCCCCAGCTCACCAGGATGGCCAGGCCCACCAGCGCGGCGCCGAGCGGGCCGATCAGCCCCGCGCCGTAGAGCGCGGCGACGCCGATGCCGACCAGCAGGTACGTGACGAGGCGCAGGGCGAGGAGGGCGAGCATGTCAGGCGAGCGGGATGCGGATCTCGCGCAGTGGCCGCCGGGCGCCAGCCTCCGCCTCCGCGCTCGGCGCGGGCGCGTGGGGCGCGCCCGGCGCGTAGAGGGCGAGCGCGGCGAGCACGTGACGCAGGTGCGGACGGCCGTGGCCCAGGGGCACGAAGCAATCGGCGCCCCGCAGCTCGACGCCCGCGCCCGCGCGGGTCAGCGCCACCGCGAGCGAGGCGGCCTCGGAGAGCGCCACCTCGAGGGCTTCCGACCCGGGCACCCCCCGCCCCACCAGGACGAGCCGGGTGTCGTGGCTCGTGTCGGCCTCGTGCTCGCGCACCATGAGCGTGTCGGACTTGGCGCTGCTGCGCCAGTGGATGAAGCGGGGATCGTCGCCCGACCGGTAGCCGCGCAGGTCGTAGAGATCGCTGCCGCGCCCGCGGCGGCGCGCGGCCGCGTCGCCCGCGTCGCCCAGGCGACGCAGGGAGTCGGCGGTCAGCGGACGCACGCGGGGGAAGACGAGCACCTCGTCGGCGAGGGTGGGCCGGCCCGCCTTCACGAAGAGGCCGAAGGGAAAGCCGGTGGTGATCCGCACGCCGGTGAGCCGGTGGCGCCCGCGCCGCGGCAGCGTCTCTTCCCAGGTGGCGAGCCGCTCGGCGCCCGCCTCCACGCGCCGGAAGTAGATGAACCGCGAGCTCGACTCGAGCGCGTGCGCGCCCGGCGTGAGCAGCTCGACGGTGACCGAGTACGACGTGAGCCGCTGCTTGCGGTTCGCGAGCACCGCGCCGAAGAGCGCGGGCTGGCCCGCGTAGACCTCCTCCGGCCCGATCCCGGTCAGGTGGAGCCCGCGCATGGTCTGCTCGGAGAGAATGCCCGAGACCACGATCAGCGCGAGGAGCGCCGAGACCAGCAGGTAGAGGAGGTTGTTGCCGGTGTTGATGGCGGCCACGCCGAGGCCGACCGCGACGAGCAAGCACCACCAGCCGTCACGGGTCGGCCTGATGGTGCGCCGCGGATGGAACAGCCGCCAGATCGCGGCGCGGATGTGCTTCACGAGCGGACTACCGGGGAACGGGAACGTCCTGGAGGATCGCGGCGAGCGCGGCCGCGGCGTCCATGCCGCCCACCGCCGAGCCGGACAGCGACGCCTTGACGTTCACCCGGTGGGCGAGCGCGGGGACGGCCAGCTCCTTGATGTCGTCCGGCAGCAGGTAGTCGCGTCCGTCCGCGAGCGCGCGGGCGCGCGCCGCGCGCAGCAGCGCGAGGGAGCCGCGCGGGCTCACGCCCAGCGCCAGGAGCGGCGAGCGGCGCGTCGCGGTCGCGAGGGCCACCAGGTAGTCGAGCACGGACTCGTCGGCGCGCACCCGGTCCGCGGCCTCCTGCAGCGCCAGCACCTCTTCCGACTCGACGATCGGCACCAGGCCGGTGGGCGGGGGAGCGGTGTCACCGCGGAGCACCGCCTTCTCGTCGGCCGCCTGCGGATAGCCGATGTGGATGCGCAGCAGGAAGCGGTCCAGCTGCGACTCGGGCAGCGGAAAGGTGCCCTCGTACTCGCGCGGGTTCTGGGTGGCCAGCACCATGAACGGCTTCGGCAGCGGATAGGTGGAATGGTCGAGCGAGACCTGCGCCTCGTTCATGGCCTCGAGCAGCGCCGACTGCGTCTTCGGGGTGGTGCGGTTGATCTCGTCCGCGAGCACGATGTTGGTGAAGAGCGGGCCCGGCTTGAACACGAACTCACCGGTCTTGGGCTCCCACACCGATACCCCGAGCAGATCGGAGGGCAGCATGTCGGCGGTGAACTGGATGCGCTGGAAGCTCGCCCCGATCGAGCGGGCCAGGGCCGACGCCAGCGTGGTCTTGCCCACCCCCGGCACGTCCTCGATGAGCAGGTGGCCGCGGGCGATCAGGCCGATGACCGCGAGCCGTACCACCTCGGGCTTGCCGACCAGGGCCCGGCCGACGCTGTCTTCGAGACGACGGATGATCTTCGTCGGCGCGTCCATAGGATTCCACTATACCGTACGGGGATTTTTCGACCGGGGAGGCCCTGGCTCGACCCGGCGCCATCGGCTACACTAGCCCGCGATGCACTGGCCCCGCGACGCGCGTGCCGCCTGCGCTTTCACGTTCGACCTCGACGCCGAGACCTTGTGGATGGCTCGCGGCGTCCACGAGCCGGTCACCCTCTCGCAGGGACGGTTCGGGCCGGTGGAAGCGCTGCCCCGCATCCTCGCGCTGCTGCGCGCCAACGAGATCCGCGCGACCTTTTTCATCCCGGCGTGGGTGGCCGAGCACCACTCGGACGCGGTGCGCGCCATCGTGGCGGGCGGCCACGAGATCGGCTGCCACGGCGACGAGCACGAGCGCGTGAGCGAGTTGCCTCCCGACCGCGAGGAGGCCATCCTGACCCGTAGCGTGGAGGTGCTCTCCCGGATCGGGGGCGCGCGGCCCATCGGGTACCGCGCGCCGGCCTGGCAGCTCTCGAGCGAGACGCTCTCGCTGCTCGGCCGGTACGAGTTCGCCTATTCCTCGAACATGATGGACCGGCTCGAGCCGTATCTGCACCCGCCCGCGGGCGGCCGCGCGCTCGTGGAGATCCCGGTCTCCTGGGTGCTCGACGACGCGCCGTACTTCATGTTCACCGGTCAGCGCTCGATCCAGCCGCCGGGCCCGGTGCTGCAGGGATGGATCACCGAGTTCGAGGGAATCACCGAGGCGCGCGGCGTGACCAACTTCACCTTCCATCCGCAGATCATCGGACGGCCCTCGCGCTTGGCCTGCCTGCGCGAGCTGATCGACCACGTGCGCCACACCCCGCGCATCTGGCTCGCGTCGCTCGCCGAGATCAACGAGCACTACCGTACCACCGTCGCGGGTGGCGCGGCGGCCGGGCGGAGCTAGGATCGGAAGGCGGGCGCGATCTCCGACATGAACCGATCGAGCGTGGCGTACCGATCGGCGGGCAGGAAGAAGGTCGGGATGAACAGCATCCCCACCCCGGTGGCCGCGAGCTTGGCCAGCTTGTCTTTGATCTCGGCCACGCTCCCGCCCAGCACGGTGTCGCGCGCCTTCTGGGCGTCGGCCCCCATCCGCTTCATGTAGGTCTGCTCCATGCGCTCCACGCCGGCCCGATCGTCGGCGAAGGCCAGCACCATCACCGACGAGCGCAGGATCTGCTTCGGATCGCGGCCGACCTTCGCGCAGTGCTCCTCGAGGATGCGCCCCTTGTGCGTGAAGGTGGCGGGGCCGCCCCAGACGTTCCAGTGATCGGCGTGCTGGGCCGCGATGCGCAGCGTGACCTTCTCGCCGCCGCCGCCGATCATCAGCTCCGGATGCGGCTTCTGCACGGGCTTGGGCATGAGCGGGGCGTCTTCGAGCTGGTAGTACCGGCCCTTGTAATTCGCCCGGGCCTCGGTCCAGAGCGCCTTGATCACGCGGCAGGCCTCGTCCAGGCGTTCGAGTCGCTCGCGGGTGGTGTAGAAGTCGATGCCGTAGGCGCGATGCTCGTTCTCCTGCCAGCCCGCGCCGAGGCCGCAGATGAGCCGGCCGCGCGAGATGATGTCCACGTTGGCGGCCATCTTGGCGAGGATCGCGGGATGCCGATAGGTGTTGCCGCTCACGATGGTGCCGACGCGCATGCGCGAGGTCTCGGCGGCGAGCGCGGCCAGCGCGGTCCAGCACTCGAGGGTGTCGCCGACCCGATCGGCGGTGTTCGGCATGAAGTGATCGGTGACGCAGGCCGCGTCCCAGCCGGTCTGGTCGCCGTGGCGCCACAGCGCGAGCACATCGTCCCACGTGGTCCCACCCAGCCCGGTGAACAGTGCGAATTTCATGGTGGCTGGATGCTACGCGGGCGTGCCGGAGAGTTCAAGTGGATTCCCCCGTCCTGATCATCCATCCCGGCGCGCTCGGCGACGTGCTGCAGGCCGTGCCCGCGCTGCGCGATCTCCGGGCCGCGATACCCGGGACGCGCCTCGTCTTCGCGGGACAGCCGCGGCTCGGGCGGCTGCTCGTCGAGCTGGCGGTCGCGGACGAGGCCCGTTCGTTCGACGGGCTCGGCCTGGAGACGCTCTTCAGCGACGCGGCCGTCCCGGCGCCGCTCGCCGGGCTGCTCGCGCGGAGCGCGCGCGTCGTCTCCTGGTTCGGCTCGCGCGACGCCACGTACGCGCGGCGACTCCGCGAGCTGGCCGCCGACGCTACCATCGCGGCACCGGTGCCCGACGACGACACGCCGGTGTGGCGCCACCTGCTGCGCTCGCTCGGCGGCGCGGCGACGCCCGTCGCGGAGCGCGTCGCGCCGCTCGTGCTGCCGCCCGCCCTCGTCGAGGCGGGCCGCCGGGCTGCGCCCGATCGCCCGCTCGTCGTGCATCCCGGCAGCGGCGGGGCGTGGAAGCGCTGGCCGGTCGAGCGCATCGCGGAGGTGATCGAGCGGCTGCGCCGCCTCCGATCATTCGACGTGCTGATCCATCAGGGGCCGGCGGACGCCGACGCCGCGCGCGCGCTGCTCGCGCACGCCGGAAGCGAGCGGGTGAGCCTCCTGATCGAACCCGAGCTGCCGCTCCTGGCGGGGGTACTCACGGCCGGCCGCGCCTATCTCGGAAGCGACTCCGGGGTCAGCCACCTCGCCGCGGCGGTCGGCGCGCCGACCGTGGTGCTGTTCCCGCCGGCCACGCGCCGACGCTGGGCCCCGTGGAGCCCGACCGCGGTGCCCATCGAGATCACCGGCGGCGCGGACGAGATGGAGACGGTGATCCGGGAGCTGGCGACGAAGACGTCCGCGGACTAGTCAGCGTCAGCGGATGCCGAGCAGCTCCACCTCGAAGATCAGCGTGGCGCCGGGTGGGATGACGCCGCCCGCCCCGCGATCGCCGTAACCCAGGTGCGCCGGGATGATCAGCTTGCGCTTGCCGCCGACCTTCATCGAGATGACGCCTTCGTCCCACCCCTTGATGACGCGGCCCTTGCCCACCGGGAACTCGAACGGGGCGCCGCGGTCCACCGAGCTGTCGAACTTGGTGCCGCTCTTGAGCCAGCCGGTGTAGTGCACGCTCACGGTGTCGCCGGTCTTGGGTCGAGCCCCACTGCCCTCGACCAGGTCCACGTAGCCCAGTCCCGTCGCGGTCTCCACTACCTGATCGTCGGTATGCTCGCTCATGCCCTCGCGCTCCTCATGCCCTCGCGCTCCTCATGCCCTCGCGCTCCTCATGCCCTCGCGC
>DATMMH010000026.1:0-4552 GCA_035569855.1 Candidatus Dormiibacterota bacterium | reverse complement strand
TCTTCCACACCTGCCAGCGGGCCGCCCCCGGGAGGAAGTCGAGCACCTCGGGCACGGGGTCGGGGCCGGCATAGCGCACCGTCCACCCCGTCTTCTCCATGGCCAGGCCCAGCCCGAGCAGGGTGCCGAGCACGTCGCCGTCCGGATGCACGTGGCCGAGCATCAGGGCTAGGCCCCGGGGCCGACCGAGCAGCTCGAGCAGCCGGGCGGGTGGCTCCGCCGCGACCACCGTGAGGCGCTCCGCGTCCGCGCTCACCTCAGTCCGACTCCGGAGCGTCGCCCGCCTTCGCCTTGAGCCCGGCGAGGAGCGACTGGATGTGCGCCGCGTGCTCCATGGAGCGGTCGGGCCGGAAGAGCAGCTCCGGGGTGACCCGCAGATCCAGGTGGCGGCGCAGCCAGCTCCACACGAAGCCACGCGCGCTCTCCAGCGCCTTGAACGAGGCGGCCCACTGCTCCTCTGGCCCGAGCACGGAGACGTACACCTTGGCGTGCTTGAGGTCGGGGCTCGTGTCCACCTCGGTCACGGTCACGAACCCGAGGCGCGGATCCTTGAGCTGGCGCTGGACGAGCATCGAGATCTCTTCCTTGATGAGCTGATTGACCCGCTCGAGCCGTTTGCCTTGCATGCGCTACAGGATCTCCACCTGCACGTCCGTGACCCATCCGTCGACGTGGTCCTCGATGAAGTCCATGGCCTTGGAGATGACCTCGTTGGCGTGGCGGGAATCGCCGGAGACACAGGCGAGCGCGAGAGTCGCGCGCTGCCACACGTCGTGATGGTCGACCTCGGCCACCGAGATCTCGAAGCGCCGACGGAGCGTCTCCTTGAGGCCCTTCAGCGCGTGACGCTTGCCCTTCAGTGACCCGACGTCCGGGAGGTGCAGCTCGACGGTGCCGACCGCCACCCGCGCCCCAGACAATGGCCCCGACCCCGGACACGCTACAGCGTGCGGGCGACCTCCTCGGTGGTGTAGGCCTCGATGACGTCGTTGGGCTGTACTCCCTTGATCCCCTCGATGCCGATGCCGCACTCGAGGCCCTGCAGCACCTCGCGCACGTCGTCCTTGAAGCGCTTCAGCGAGCTGACCGTGCTCTCGCCGAGCACGGTGTCACCGCGCTTGATGCGCACGCGCGAGCCGCGGACGATCTTGCCCTCGCTCACCGAGGAGCCGTAGATCGTGCCGACCTTGGAGATCGGGAAGAGCTGACGCACCTGGGCCCGACCCAGCACGACCTCGCGGATCTCCGGGGCCAGCATGCCGGACAGGGCCGCCTTCACGTCGTTGATCGCGTCGTAGATGACATTGTAGCTGCGCATGTCCACGCCGTTGGCCTGCGCCTGGCTCGTCGCCTTGGGGTCGGCCTTGACGTTGAAGCCCAGCACGATGGCGTTGGAAGCGGAGGCCAGCATCACGTCGGACTCGGTCACCGTGCCCACCGAGCTGTGGATGACCTTGAGCTTGACCTCGTCGGTGGACAGGCGCTCGAGCGACTCGGTCAGGGCCTCGACCGAGCCCTGCACGTCCGCCTTGATCACGAGCCGCAGCTCCTTGACCTCGCCCGCCGCGATCTGCTTGTGCAGATCCTCGAGCGTGATCCTCGCCGCGCTCTTGCCCTTCAGGCGGTCGCGCTCGCTGCGGACGGTCGCGATCTGCCGCGCCTTGCGCTCGTCGGCGACCACCAGCATCGTGTCGCCCGCCTGGGGCACGCCGGAGAGCCCGAGGATCTCGACCGGATCCGAGGGGCCGGCGCTCTGCACCTTCTTGCCCCGGTCGTTGAACATGGCCCGAACGCGACCGGAGTGCGAGCCCACCACCACCGCGTCGCCTTCCTTGAGCGTGCCCGACTGGATGAGGGCGGTGGCCACCGGACCGCGGCCCCGGTCGAGACGGCCTTCCACGATGACGCCACGCCCGGCCCGCGCCGGATTGGCGCGCAGCTCGAGGATCTCGGCCTGGAGCGCCGTCATCTCGAGGAGCTGCGGGATGCCGTCGCCGCGCTTGGCCGACGTGTGGATGAAGATGGTCTGCCCGCCCCAGTCTTCCGGGACCAGCCCGTGGTTCGCGAGCTCGCGCTTGACCCGATCAGGATCGGCGCCCGGCTTGTCGATCTTGTTGACCGCGACCAGGATCGGCACGTTGGCCGCCTTGGCGTGGTTGATCGCCTCAACGGTCTGCGGCATCACCCCGTCGTCGGCCGCGACCACCAGCACCACCATGTCGGTGGCCTGCGCGCCGCGCGCCCGCATGGCCGTGAAGGCCTCGTGACCCGGCGTGTCGAGGAAGGTGACCCGGCCGTGGGAGGTATCGACCTGGTAGGCCCCGATGTGCTGGGTGATACCGCCGAACTCCCGCTCCGCGACCTTGGTGGTGCGGATGGCGTCGAGCAGCGATGTCTTGCCGTGGTCGACGTGGCCCATGACCGTGACCACCGGCGGCCGCGTACGCATCTGCGCCGGGTCGGACTCCTCCTCCTCCAGCAGGTCCCCCTCGAGCGAGCGGACCTCCACGTCGAAGTGGAACTTGTCGGCGACGAGCTTGGCCGCGGTCGGATCGAGCACCTCGTTCACGGTGGCCATCACCCCCAGCTCCAGCAGGGCCTTGATGACCTCGGTGGACTTGTGTCGCATCGCGGCCGCCAGCTCGCCGACCGTGACCGACTCGGGGAGCTTGATGAGCTCGCGCTTGATTTCCTCCGGCGGCTCGGGCGGGGCCGGAGGGCCGACCGGCACCGGCTTGGGCTGAACGGGCACCGCGGCGGCCGCGGGACGCGCGGGCACCGGCGGCGCCGCCGGACGAGGCGGCGCCGGAGCAGCCGGCCGCACCGGCGGAGCGGCCGGCACCACGGTGCGCGGCGGCGGGGGCGGACCGACCGGGCGCTTCGCGAGCGGAGGCGGGGCCGGGCGCACCTCGGCGGGCGGAGTGATCACCGCCGGCCGAATCGGGGTCGCCGGGATCGGAGCGGGCGGCACCGCGGGCCTGGACGGAGCAGCCGGCGCGGGCGCCGGCGCCGCGATGGTCGCGGCGGGAACGATTGGCGGCGCGGGAGCGATCTCGGTGGGCGTGACCGGAGGGACGGCCGAGGGCGCCGGGCGGAAGAGCGTGGCGGCCGGCTTCGGCGCGTCGAGCGCGGGCGCGGCGGCGATCTCGACGGTGGCGGGGCCTTCCTCGCCGATCTTCACCGTCTTCTTCGCTCGCGCCGCCGCATCACCGACCTTCCGCTTCGGCGCGGCCGCCGCGGCGTCGTCGCCCTCCGCCGCCTTCGGCTTGGGTGCGCGCTTCGGCTTGGCCTCCGGGGGCAGCTCGCGGCCGCGCCCGAGCTTCACCCGCAGCTCGTTGGCGACCGCGGCGAGGAGAGGGCTCATGGCCCGCATACCCTTCTGGCCCATGCCCTCGAGCGCCACGATCAAATCCTTGCTGGTGACGCCCAGCTCCTTCGCCAGGTCGATGACCTTCACCCGTGCCGCCACTCTCGATTACCTCCTCGTCCAGCTCGCCAGCAAGGCGGCCGGACTCTCTTGCGGGCCGCGGGTCGCGCGCCGGAACGCGTGTCCCAGACGACCCGTCTGTAGCGCCTTCTCCAGGCACTCGGTCGTGGCGCACGCGTACGCGCCGCGGCCCGCCGCCTGTCCGTCTCGATCCACGCTCACGGCCCCTTCGTCACTCCGTACCAGCCGGATCAGCTCCACCTTGGGCCGCACCGTGCGGCACGCGATGCAGGTGCGCTGAGGCCGCGCTGGCTTCAGCTGCTCAGGTGGCTCGGCTCGATCTCCGATCCACCGCCCTCAGCGGGCGTCTCCGGGGCGGGCGTCTCCGGCTCCGCCGCGCCGGGCGTCGGCGCCGGATGCTCGGCGATCCACGCGGACGCGGCCGCCAGGATCGCGCTCGCCTTCGTCTCCCCCACGCCCGGCACCGCCTGCAGCGCGGGCAGCCCCGCGGCCACGATGCGCGCGGGCGAGTAGAGGCCCACCTCCGCCAGCCGGTCCACGAGCTGCGGGCCGACGCCGGACAGGCCGGTCAGCGCCTCGCGCCCCTCGGTCCGCTCCTCCTCGTCGCGTCGGCGCTCCTCCTCGACCTCGCCCTCGCTCTTGATGTCCACCCGGAAGCCGGTGAGCTTCGCGGCCAGGCGGGCGTTCTGCCCCTTCTTGCCGATCGCGAGGGAGAGCTGGTTGTCGGGCACGATCACCAGCACCGAGCGCTGCTCGTCCGGTGCCGCCCCGTCCTCCCGCTCCGATATCGTCACCGAGGACACCTTGGCCGGCGACAGCGCCCGCGCCACGAACACCGCCGCGTCGGGGGACCACTCGACGATGTCGATCTTCTCGCCGCGCAGCTCCCGGCTGATCACCTGGATCCGCGTGCCCCGCAGCCCCACGCAGGCCCCGATCGCATCCACGTCGCGCTTGGTGGACGACACCGCGACCTTGGCGCGCTCGCCCGGCTCGCGGGCGGCCGCCTTCACCAGCACGATGCTCTCGGCGATCTCGGGGATCTCGGTCTCGAACAGGCGCACCAGGAATCCCGGGTGCGTCCGGGACAGGAGGATCTGCGGG
>DATMMH010000025.1:0-13445 GCA_035569855.1 Candidatus Dormiibacterota bacterium | reverse complement strand
AACTGACCGGCCACGAACCACGGGTGATCGGGCAGCTCGATGATCTCCACGAGCTGCTTCTCGGCCCAGATGCCGGAAATACGCAGCCCGTTCTTCTCGAGCTGGGGCAAATAGTCGTTGTTGACCTCGTAGCGATGGCGGTGGCGCTCCTCGATCAGTCCCTGCCCGTAGGCCCGCGAGGCGGCGCTGCCCTCGCTCAGCAGGACCGGATAGAGGCCGAGCCGCATGGTGCCGCCCTTGTCCTGGATGTGGCGCTGCTCGGGCAAGAGATCGATGACGTTGTGAGCGGGCGTCGGGTCGAACTCGGTGGAATTGGCCCCCTCGAGTCCGCACATGTGGCGCGCGTACTCGATGACCGCGCACTGCATGCCGAGGCAGATCCCGAAGTAGGGCACGCGCTGCTCGCGCGCGTAGCGGATGGCCTGGATCTTCCCCTCGATGCCGCGGTCGCCGAAGCCGCCCGGCACCAGGATGCCGTCGAGTCCGGCCACGTGGCCGGCGAGCCCCTCGCGCTCGATGCGCTCGGCGTCCACCCACACCACCTCGACCGCCGCCTCGTGGGCGATACCCCCGTGGGCGAGCGCCTCGTAGAGGCTCTTGTAGGAGTCCTTGACCTCGATGTACTTGCCCACGACCCCGATGCGGCAGCGGCGGCGGGGCGCCTTCACCCGACGCACGATCTCCTCCCAGCGCGAGAGGTCGATCGGGCGCGAGGGCAGGCCGAGCAGCTTGACGATGGACTCGTCGAGGCCCTGGTCGTGGAAGGCCAGCGGCACCTCGTAGATCGTGTCCACGTCGCGCGCCGCGATGACCGCCTCTTCCTCGACGTCGCAGAACAACGCGATCTTGGACTTGGTGGAGGGCGTGAGCGGATGGTCCTTGGCGGTCCGGCAGAGGAGCACGTCGGGCTGGATACCGATCGCCCGGAGCTCCTTGACCGAGTGCTGGGTCGCCTTGGTCTTGAGCTCTTGCGCGGCCTGGATGAACGGCACCAGGGTGAGGTGCACGTAAATGACGTTGTCCTTGCCCACGTCCTTCTTGAACTGGCGCACCGCCTCGAGGAAGGGCAGCCCCTCGATGTCGCCGACGGTGCCCCCGATCTCGATGATGACCACGTCCACGCCCGCGGCCACCTTCCGGACCGCGGCCTTGATCTGGTCAGTGATGTGGGGGATGACCTGGACGGTCCGCCCCAGGTAATCGCCGCGGCGCTCCTTCTCGATCACGGTCCCGTAGACCTTACCGGTGGTGATGTTGTTGTCCCGGGTCATCCGGGCCGAGGTGAAGCGCTCGTAGTGCCCGAGATCGAGGTCGGTCTCGCCGCCGTCGTCCGTCACGTAGACCTCACCGTGCTGGTACGGACTCATGGTCCCGGCATCGACGTTGATGTAGGGATCCATCTTCTGCAGCGTGACGCGGAAGCCCCGCGCCTCGAGCAGCGACCCGATGGACGCGGCCGCCAGTCCCTTGCCCAGGGAGGACACGACGCCGCCCGTCACGAAGATGAACCTGGTCGTCACCTCACGCCTCCTTTCCCGATGTGAGCCATTCTTTCACGAGTTCCCGCTCGTCGGCCAGCGAGCCCGCTCCGCCGTCCAGCCGGAGCCGGCGCAGCCGGGTGAGCATCGCCCCCACCCGTGGTCCCCGCGGCACGCCCAGACCGATCACGTCCTGGCCGCTCAGACGCGAACGCACCGCGCGCCCGCGCGCCAGGTACCACTCGATACGCCGCCGGGCACGAGCCCCGCCGCGGAGCCAGGCAGAGAGCAGCGCCGCCTCCGGGGCCGGCGCGAGGCATTCGTCCACCCCGCTCGGCCGGAGCCGTGCCGCTCCGAGCCGCTCGGCGAGCGGAGAGGCCACCGCCGCCGCTTCGAGCTGCGCCCGCGGCTCGCCGGTCAGCGCCAGCCGATCGAGCGCGCGCCGGACCGCGAGAGCCGGCCCGCCGATGAGCAGCGCGAGCAGGACCAGCTCGGCCGAGTCGACGGCCACCCCGGCCAGCCGGGCCCGGCGGGCGAACCGCTCCGCCTCGATCAGTCGCCCCATCTTGACGCGTCCGATATTCCAGAGCTTTGTCGCTCCCCATCTCACGAGCAGCTCGAATGCCCTGCGCGCCCGCGGCTCGGCGGCGGCCAGCTCGATCTCGTGCCAGAGCCGCTGGCCCGAGAGGGCCGGGTAGTCGGGGCGCTCGACGGCGAGGCGGATGCCGTCGAGCGTCGCCGCGTCGGGCCGGAGGCCCAGACGGGCCGCGTAGCGCGCGGCCCGGAAGACGCGCGTAGGATCCTCGACGAAGGCGAGCGGCCGCAGCGCCCGGAGGCGCCGCCCGCGCACGTCACGCTGGCCGCCCAGCGGATCGACGAGGCGGCCGAAGCGATCCGGCGCCAAGGCCAGCGCGATCGCGTTGACCGTGAAGTCGCGTCGGCGCAGATCCTCGATGAGCCCGGCCGGCTCGACCTCGGGCAGCGCGCCGGCGGTCACGTAGTGCTCCCGCCGGGCCGAGGCCACGTCCACCCGGCCGAGGGGAACGCCGTCGAGACCGTCCCCGGCGGGCGCGCGCCCGGCTTCGATCGAAGCGGTGCCGAAGCCCCTGTGCACGAGCAGCGTTCCCCCGATCTCCTCGGCGAGGCGCCGGGCGAAGACGATCCCGTCACCCTCCACGACCAGGTCGAGATCGGGCGCGGCGGCACCCAGCAGCAGGTCGCGCACGAAGCCACCCACCGCGTAGACGGGCGCGCCCATTCCCTCGCCGATCTTGCCGGCCACGCGCAGCAGCCAGAGCCGCGCCTCGCTCTGGCGGTCGCCCGCCCGCTCGAGGCGCGCCAGCGCGGAGGACTCGACCGGCGCGACGTCCATCCGCTCGGCGTCGACCACGCCGACCACGCGACCGGCACGGCGCACCAACACGAGCGCCGCGCCTTCGAGCAGGAGGCGACGCGCCTCGATCTCGCTCGCCCGATCGGAGACGGTCGGCAGGTCGCGCCACGCCACCCGACGCGCCGGACGGGAGCCGAGCCCCCACTCCACCGCCCGCGCCAGCTCGGATTCGCGCGCCGCCTGCCGCGGCCCGAGGGCGACGAATCGGGCGCCGGCCGCCCGGGCGCGGGCGAGCGCGCGCGCCGCCGACATGCCGCCCGGCGCGGTCACCACGCGCACGTCCATGAGCGCGGCGACCCCGGGCTCCACCTGCGGGTAGACGTGGCCGACCCGGGCCATATCAGCCAGCCGCCCGGCGCATCGCCGGTCGCCGGGCCCGTGGGTGGAAGCGGCGGTACATCTCGTGCACAACGCTCGACGGCAGGTGGGTGTAGATCTGCGTGGTCGAGATGTCGACGTGCCCGAGCATGGCCTGCACCGACCGAAGATCCGCGCCGCGCTCCAGCAGGTGGCTCGCGAAGGAATGGCGCAGCGTGTGCGGCGAGACGACCGTGCGGACCCCGGCGCGGCGCGCCGCACGCCGGATCAGGTCCCAGAGCGCCTGGCGGGACATGGGCCCGCCTGAGCGATTCAGGAAGACCGCCGCGCACTCGCGGCGCACCCGACGCGGGCGGATGGTGGTGAGGTACCGGCGCATCCAGTCGAGCGCCTGCGCGCCCGCCGGCACCAGCCGCTGCCGGTCACCCTTCCCCGTGACCATCACGTAGCCCGCCGCGAAGTTGACGTCCTCGATGCGAAGACCGAGCGCTTCCGAGGCGCGGAGTCCGGAGGCGTAGAGCAGCTCCAGCAGCGCGCGGTCGCGCAGGCCGTCCGGGCGGCTCGTGTCGGGCGCCTCCACCACCGCGGCCGCGTCCTCGACCGACAGGGTGCGCGGCAGCCGGCGCGCCGGACGCGGACTGTCCAGGTGCTCGGTGGGATCGCGCGGGATTCGCCGGTTGTCGAGCAGGAAGCGGTACATCCCGCGGATGGCCGAGAGGTGGCGGGCGATGCTCCGGCTACCGAGGCCGCGTCGACGGAGGGTGGCGAGATAGCGCGAGAGGTCGGCCACGCCCACCCGCCCGAGGTCGCGCCGCTCGCGGACGAGGAAGCGCTCGAACTCGCGCAGGTCCCGCCGGTACGCCTGGAGCGTGTTGGGCGAGGCGCCCCGCTCCACCTGGAGACTCTCGAGGAACTCGTCGATGGCCCGCACGGGTTCGGACACGACTCCCGCGCTCTTCCGGTCCTCGGACGCACCCAGGCGGGACGGCACCAGGGTCACATCCGGAGCGGGAGGCGATAGAAACGGCGACCCCGGCGGCGGCCGATTCGACCTTCAGAGGCCATCGCCGGGGTACCTGCTACGTACTTCAGGAGCATGGTGGAGTCTATCATCGGCCCCCCGGGTGAGGCAAGACTCCGCGGCGGCGGCGCAGCATCGAGAGCACCGTGACGAGCTCGGCGGAGCGCAGCGCGGCGGCGCCCGCCGCGTAGATCGCCGCCCCGCCACCCAACGCCAGCAGCAGCCACACCACGCCGTGGCGACCTGGACCGGCCGGCGCGCTCGACGCGATACCGAACCAGCCGCCGAGCCACGCGCACCAGAGCGCCAGCGGGACCGACGCGGCGAGGGTCTGGCCGAAGGAGCACCAGAGCGGCGCTCCGCGCGGCCCGTCGAGACGGTGACGCAGCAGCCAGCAGAGCCCTAGGACGTTGACGTAGGCAGACAGCGACGACGCCAGGGCCAGGCCCCCCTGGCGGAGCGGCCACATCAGCAGGAGTGCGAGCACCACGTTGGCCGCGACCGAGAGGAATCCCACCCACACCGGCGTGCGCGTGTCACCGAGCGCGTAGAAGGTCTGCGCGGCGATGCGGGTCGCCGAGAACGCGGGCAGTCCCACCGCGTAGCCGGCGAGCGCCTGGGTGGTGAGCGCCGCATCGGAGGCGGTGAACCCGCCGCGCTGGAACAGCACGGTGACGATGGGCCCGCCCAGGAGCACGAGCCCCACCGCGGCCGGCACCGCCACGAACGCGGAGAGCCTCAGGGCGAACTCGACCGTCGCGCGCAGGCCCGGGATGTCGCGGCGCGCCGCCTGGGCCGCCATGCTCGGCAGGGCCGCGGTGGCCAGGGCGATGCCGAAGATGCCGAGCGGAAACTCCATGACGCGGTCGGCGTAGTAGAGATGGGACACGGTGCCCGCGGGCAGCAGCGAGGCGAGCAGGGTGTTCACGACCACCGTGATCTGCACCGATGCCAGCGCGAACACCGCGGGCCAGAGGCGGTGGGCGATCTGCGCCACCGCCGGGTGCCGCCATTCGCTCGACGGGACGACCGACACCCCGAGCCGCCGCAGCTCCGGTAGCTGGACCACGAGCTGACCCAGACCCCCCACCAGTACCCCGACCGCGAGGGCCATGATCGGGGGCGTCATGGATGAGGCGAGCCCCAGCACCGCCAGGATCATCGCCACGTTGAGGACCGCCGGTCCCACCGCGGCGGTGAAGAATCGGTGGTGCGCGTTGAGCGCCCCCATCGCGAGCGCCGCGAGGCCGACCAGCGCGAGATACGGGAACATCACCCGGGTCAGGGTCACCGCCAGCTCGAACAGTCCGGTGTCCGCACGCCAGCCCGGCGCCATCACCGCCACCACCCACGGAGCCAGCAGGACGCCGGCCGTGGAGACGAGGCACAGCACGACGAGGGCCGCGCCCACCACCGCCCGGGTCATCCGCGCGAAGGCCTCGGGGCCGCCGCGGGTGAGGGTCTCGGTGAACACCGGGATCACCGCGGTGGAGAGCGCCCCCTCCGCGAGCAGCCGGCGCAGCAGGTTCGGGATGCGAAAGGCCACCAGGAACGCATCGGTGACCGGGCCGGCCCCGAAGGCGTGCGCGACCACCATGTCCCGCACGTAGCCCAGGATCCGGCTCGTGAGCGTGGCCGCTCCGATGGTCCCGACCGCGCCGACCACGCCGCGCTGGACGTGCTCCTGCGCCTCGCCGCTCATCTCGGGATATGGAGCCTTGACACGTCGCAGCGCGGACGGTAGGCTCGTGTGTCGCTCACGTTCGAATCAAGAAGAGGAGAGACACCGTGGCCAACACCCGCTCCGCGAGAAAGCGGATCAAGCAGAACGAGCGGCGCCGGCTGCGCAACCGCGCGGTGCGAAGCGCCGTGCGCGGCAGCGTCAAGGGCGCGCGCGAAGCTCTCACCGGCAAGAGCGCCGACTCCGCGACGGTGGTACGCGAGGCCATCCGGGCCCTCGACCGTGCGGTCACCCAGGGGATCATCCACCGCAACACCGCGGCCCGCCGCAAGTCCTCGCTCGCGCGCAAGCTCAACGCCCCCGCTTGACCAGTCGGGGTTTCTGCCGGTCACCCAGCTCCCGGAGCGCGGTGATGGCCGCGTCGCGCAGGATCTCCCCGCCCCGCTCCCCGTAGAGACTCCCGCAGGAGATGTAGCTCGGGATCCGGAACTGCTCGGACTCGACGAAGTAGCCCTGGTAGGCGTTGGCGACCCCCGCGATGAAAGTCTGGGCGAAGCGGCCCCGGCCCGCCTCCTTGATCTCGCGCCCGAGGCGCGTCTCGAGCTCGCCCGGGATGACCACCCACGCGCTGCCACCGACCGCGACCACGAGCAAGTCGGCGCTGCCCGGTAGCGCGGAGCGGAGCCCGAGTCGGGTGCCGCGGGGCACCCATCGGCCGAGGCAGTTGCGGAGGTCGAGGGCCGGCGCGGGGAGCGCCGCCGTCTCCACGGTCGCGCCGAGTCGCTGATCCACGTCGGCGGCGATGCGCGGCCAGACGGCGAGCACCCCGGCCGACAGGATCTTGCCGATGGCGGCGATCCCGTCCAGGCCGCGCTGCCGGGGGCTCACGTCGCCGACCGCACCGTTGACGAACAGGGCGGGCGCCCCGAGCTGCTCCTCGATCCGCGCGCTCGCATCGCCCATGATGTCGCCGGAGAGCTTGAAATTGTCGCGACCGAGCGCGGTGCCGTGGATGGCGTAGTTCCAGAGCACCGCCACCGGACGGTTGTCCGTGCCCATGACCTTCAGCACGCCGAGCTCCGGGTCGAGTGGACCCCGGACGCGGCTCACCGCGACCCCGGTGATCTCGCTCCGCCCGGTGCCGATGATCGCCGGCCGCTTGCGGCGGTCGGCCTGGCGGGCCGCGGCCTCCATCGCCGCAAAGATGCGCCCGCGCACGCGCGGGGACTCGCGATCCACCGCCAGGAAACCGAAGAGATTCGAGCGCGCGTAGGCGCCCGGGCCCGAGTGGGTGTGGGAGGCGGCCGCGATCACCGCCGAATAGCGCAGGCCGAGACGCTCCAGGCGCGCGCGCAGATCGGAGACCAGGGTGGGATCCATGCCCACCAGGTCGATCGCGAGCCACAGCACGCGCACCCCACCCGCTTCCAGCACGAGGGCGCGCACCTTGATCGGATCGTGCACCCCGGTGCTGGCGTGGAACCAGAAGGTGTCGGGAGCCCGACCGATCAGATCCGGGATCCAGGCTCGACGCGGGAAGCCGCCATAGCCGCCCAGCGGGGTGTCGTCGGGCAGATCGATCGTCACGCTGACCGCGCCCGCGAGTAGGCGGCCCGATTGGGCCTCGGCCCGGGCCGCGTGCAGGATCAGAGCGACAACCGCCAGGACCAGCGCGCGGCGCGCCCGCGTCATCAGCCCGCGCACAGATCCGCGACGAGCAGGGAGAGCTCCGGGCGCGCCGCACCACCCAGCTTCAGGCGCCGCTCGACGTCCCAGCACCGGGCGAGCTGTCGCGCCGCCGCCGCCGGAGAGAGGCGGCCCGCGCGCTCCACAAGCGCGGTGGCGGCGGCCGGCGGCCGCCGCAGGCTGCGCGCGATCTCCTCCGGCGCGCGGCCCGCCCGCAGCGCGCCCGCCGCCTGCCACGTCGCGCGCACCTCGCGGGTGAGCATGCCCAGGACCGCGAGCGGCTCCTCCCCCGCGTTGAGGAGCGACTCGAGCAGGGCCAGGGCGCCGCCCACGTTGCGCGTCGAGAGGGCCCGAGTCAGGTCGAAGACGTGACGGAGACGGTGCTCTCCCACGACCGCCCGGACGTCCGCGGGCGTGATGCGACGGTTCTCGGGGCCGCCCGCGAGGGCCGCCTTCTCGATCTCCCCCACCAGCTGGGTGAGATCGTCGCCGGAGAGCTCGACGAGCAGTGAGGCCGCCTCCTCGCCGAGCTCGTAGCCGCCCGTCTGGGCGTGTGCGCGCAGCCAGGTCGCGAGCGCGCGGCCCGCCAGCGGCGGCGCGGCCACCACCGCTGCGGGCGGCACCGCGCGGAGCAGCCAGTGGGAGGCCTCCAGCGGCTCCTCGGCGGTGAGCACGAGCACGGTGGAGGGGTTGGGTCCCTTCACGTAGGCGGCGAGCGCCTCGGCGGACCTGGCGGCCAGGCCCTCGACGCCGCGGGCCACCACCAGGCGGCGCTCGCCGAGCCACGGCAGCATGAGCGCCGACTGCACGATCCCCTCCGCGCCCGCCTCGCGCGCGTCCAGGACCTCGCGGACCAGCGACAGCTCCGACTGCCCCGGGAACATCGCGCGGGTCAGCCGCGCCACCGCGTCGTCGAGCAGGAACGTCTCGGGTCCGTGGAGCAGGCTCACCGGCGGGACACGCCCGGCATCCGCGCCCTTGAGGAACCCCGGATAGTCCACCGCTACGCCTCCGTGGCCTCGGGTGCGGTCGCGGCGCCGAACACTAGAAGCGGTCCACCGCGAGGCTCACGCCTTGCGGCCGATCTCGGCCGCGGCCTGCAGCACAGCCCCCTGCCCGCGGGCGATGGTATCGGACACCCCCGCCGAGGCCGGCGCGGCGTCGGCACTCAGCCACGGGTCACGATGTTGACGAGCCGGCCCGGCACGACCACCACCTTCGCGATCTGGCGGCCGTCGAGCCAGGGTCGCACCCGGTCGTCGGCCAGCGCCCGCTCCCGGATCTCCGCCTCCGGCGCGCCCACCTCCGCGGTGAGCCGGCCGCGGACGCGCCCGTCCACCTGGACGACGATCTCCATCTCCTCGCGCACCAGGGCCCGCTCGTCCGGAGTGGGCCACGGCCGCTTGAAGAGGCTCTGGGTGTGACCCAGCGTCGCCCACAATTCCTCGGTGAGGTGCGGCGACGCCGGCCCCAGGAGCAGGAGCGCGGCCTCCACCGCCTCGCGCAGGAGCGCGGCGCGCTCCTCGCGCGCCATCGTGTCGAGCGAGGCCCGCTCGAAGTCGTGCAGGGCGTTCACCAGCTCCATCACCGCGCTGATCGCGGTGTTGAAGTGGAAGTCGTGCTCGAGATCGTAGGTCACCTTCCGGATCGTCTCGTGGATGACCCGGCGGAAGGCGCGGCCCGCGTCGGAGAGCGTAGACGGCGCAGATATGGTCGCTTCTTTCTTGTATTCGCTCGGCTCGCCTTCGGCTGCACCTCGCCCTGCCACTACCCCATTCAGTTCCGCGAGGTGAGTGTGGACGAAGCGCCAGATTCGGTTGAGAAAGCGCGAGGCACCTTCGACTCCGCGGTCGTTCCAGTCGAGGTCCTTCTCGGGCGGCGCCGCGAAGAGCGAGAAGAGCCGCACGCCGTCGGCGCCGTAGCGGCGGATCAGGTCGTCGGGATCCACGACGTTGCCCTTGGACTTCGACATCTTGGCCCCGTCCTTGATGACCATGCCCTGGGAGAGCAGCGCGTTGAACGGCTCGTCGACTTTCAGCATCCCCAGGTCACGGAGGACCTTGGTGTAGAAGCGCGCGTAGAGCAGGTGGAGCACCGCGTGCTCGATCCCGCCGATGTACTGGTCCACCGGCATCCAGTACGCGGCGGCCGATTCCTCGAACATCCCGCGATCGTAGGTTGGCGAGCAGTAGCGCAGGAAGTACCAGGACGACTCGACGAACGTGTCCATCGTATCGGTGTCGCGCCGCGCCTTGCCCCCGCACTTGGGACAGGTGGCGTTGACGAAGCTCGACACCTCCGCGAGCGGCGAGCCGCCCTTGCCGCTGATCTGCACGTCGCGCGGCAGCACCACCGGCAGGTTCTCCTCCCGCTCCGGGACCATGCCGTCCTTCTCACAGTAGAGCACCGGGATCGGCGCGCCCCAGTAGCGCTGCCGGCTGATCCCCCAGTCGCGGAGTCGGAAGTTGATCTTGGCCTGGCCGAGCCCCTTGGCCACCAGCCAGTCGATCGCCCGGCGCTTGGCCTCCTCGATCGAGAGCCCGTCGAGGAACCCGGAGTTGATCTTCACGCCGTCGCCGGTGTAGGCCTGATCGTCCTGCCAGCCCTCGGGGCGCTTGACGGTGGGGATGATCGCCAGGCGGTTGGCCTTGGCGAAATCCCAGTCGCGCTGATCCTCGCCCGGCACCGCCATGATCGCGCCGGTGCCGTATCCCATCAGCACGTAGTCGGCGAGGAAGAGCGGGATCTCCTGCCCGGTGAACGGATTGATCGCTCGGGCGGCCAGGCGCAGCCCGCGCTTCGGCCGGTCGGCGGCGAGCCGCTCGATCTCCGACTCGCGCGCGACCTCGGCGCGGAAGGCGTCGATCCGACGGCGCTCCTCGTCGTCGGCGGCGAGGCCGTCCACCAGCGGGTGCTCGGGGGCCAGCACCGCGTAGGTCATGCCGAAGGAGGTGTCGGGCCGCGTGGTGAAGATCGGGATCCTCACGTCCGGCCGCCCGGCCACCGGCAGGGTGAACTCGGCGCCCTCGCTGCGGCCGATCCAGTTGCGCTGCATGGTGAGCACCCGCTCCGGCCAGCCGGGCAGGCGGTCGCACCAGTCGAGCAGCTCCTGGGCGTAGTCGGTGATCTTGAAGAACCAGCCGTCGATCTCCCGGACCGTCACCTCCGAGTCGCAGCGCCAGCAGCGACCGGCCTCCACCTGCTCGTTGGCGAGGATGGTCTGGCAAGACGGGCACCAGTTCACCCGCGAGCGGCGCCGGTAGGCCAGCCCGCGCTCCAGCATGCGGATGAACACGAGCTGCTCCCACTTGTAATAAGCGGGATCGCAGGTGGTCACCTCGCGGTCCCAGTCGTAGGAGATGCCCATGCGCTTGAGCTGGGTGCGCATGTTGTCGATATTCTCGTAGGTCCACACCGCGGGGTGCACCCCGTTGTCGATGGCCGCGTTCTCGGCGGGCAGCCCGAAGGCGTCCCAGCCCATGGGGTGCAGCACGTTGAAGCCCCGCATCCACTTGTAGCGCGCGAGCAGGTCGCCGATGGCGTACACCCGGACGTGGCCCATGTGGATGCGGCCCGACGGGTACGGGAACATCTCGAGGCAGTAGTACTTCGGCCGGCCGGGGGCTTCCGTGACCTTGAACTGCTTGGTCTCCGTCCAGATCTTCTGCCACTTGGCCTCGATCAGGGCGAACGGGTAGCGATCCGGGCGCTCGTCGAGGGCCATAATGTCGCTGATTTTTACACGCTTAGGCGGAGGGCGCAAGAAACGGCTCCCCGGGGCCGAGCTGGGCGCACGCTGCGGGCGCGCACCGGGCCGGACCCCGGGGAGAGACGGCCGACTACTTCCTGCGGCTACTTCTTCTTGAGCGTCAGGTTGATCGCCTTGGCGGCTTCGTCCGCCTTGGCGATCGACTCGGCGTGCTTGCCCGCGTCGTGGAGGGCCTTGGCCTCGTTGGCCAGGGCGACCGCCTTCTTCGACGCGTCGTCTGTCTTCCCAGCGGTCGCATCCATGATCTGCTTGATCAGGAGCGGGCACTGGTTTGCCAGCACCGGAGTGGCCGTCATCGCGACGACCGCGAGCGCCATCATGAGCATCTTCATCGACGTCACCTCCTCTTGCGTTGGTCCAGCACGTTGCGTTGGTCCAGCACGTTGGGTTGGTCCCGCACGCTTAACCCCCCTGCCCGTTCGAAGGTTCCGCCTCCGCGGGCGGCGGGTGGAAGAAATCATAGATCCGTTGGGCCAGCTTCGGGGTGATTTTCGGCACCGAGGCCAGGTCGGCCACCGACGCCTCACGCACGCCCTTGGCCGAGCCCAGCGTCTTGAGCAGGCTGGTCCGGAGCGTCGGCCCCACCCCGGGAATCTGGTCGAGCACCGAGGCGATCGCCCGCCGCTGCCGCAGCTTCTTGTGGTAGGTGATCGCGAAGCGGTGCGCCTCGTCGCGGATCTTCTGCAGCGCCTGCAGCGCGGGCGAGCCCAGGTCGAGCACGAGTGGCTGCAGGCGGTCCGGAGTGTAGACCTCCTCGGCCCGCTTGGCCAGCGCGGCGATCGGGATGTAGTCGAGCCCCAGCTCCTCGAGCGCCTTGACTCCGGAGCTCAGCTGGCCACGTCCGCCGTCGAGCAGGATCAGGTCCGGCAGCACGCCCTCGCTCTCGAGCGCGCGCCCGTAGCGGCGGGTGAGCACCTCCTGCATGGAGGCGAAGTCGTCGGTGCCGATGACGGTGCGGATCTTGTAGCGCTTGTAGTCGTCCTTCTTCATGTCGCCGTCCTGCCAGACCACCATCGAGGCGACCGTCTCCTTGCCCTGATGGGTGGAGATGTCGAAGGCCTCGATACGGTGCGGCGGGCCGGGCAGCGCGAGCGAGCGCTCGAGGTCTTCCAGGATCACCTGCTGGCGGCTGCCGCGGGCGAGCAGGTGGGTCTGGAGCGCGAGCGCCGCGTTCTCCTCGGCCATCGCCACCAGATCGCGCTTGCGGCCCCGCTGCGGGGCGTGCAGCTCCACGCGCCCGCCGCGGCGCTGGACCAGCCACTCCGCGGTCAGCTCCGCCTCCGGTAGCGCCTCCGAGAGCAGGACCTCGGGCGGCGGGACCACGTTGCGGGCGTAGAACTGGCGGATGAATGCGGAGAGGATCTCGCCGTCGCTCCAGCCCGAGACCCGCTCGAAGAAAAAGGACTCCCGTCCGAGCAGCCGGCCCTTGCGCACGAAGAAGAGCTGCACGCAGGCCTCCGAGCCCTGGCGGACGACCCCCACGATGTCCTGGTCCTCCTCCTCGGTCGAGATCATCTGCTGGCGCTCCCGCACCGTGTTGAGTGCCTGGACCCGGTCGCGCAGCGCGGCCGCGCGCTCGAACTTCATCTCCTCGGCCGCGGTCTCCATCTCGCGGGTCAGCTGGCCGGCCAGGTCGTCGTTCTTGCCCTCGAGGAAGCGCTCCACGTCCTTCACCGTCTTGGCGTAGCCCTCCGCGGTCTCCCAGCCGGTGCAGGGCGCGTTGCAGCGGTGGATGAAGTACTGCAGGCACGGCCGCGACAGGGTGCCGTCGATCTTGATCCGGCACGTGCGCAGGGGGAAGAGCTGGCGCACCAGGCGCAGGGTCTCGCGCATCGCGGTCGCGGGATAGAACGGCCCGAAGTAGGTCGCGCCGTCCTTCTGCACCCGCCGGGCGACCACCAGCCGCGGGAACTCCTCGTTGGTGGTCAGCTTGAGGAACGGGTAGTGCTTGTCGTCGCGCAGGATGATGTTGTAGCGGGGCCGGTGCTTCTTGACCAGGGTGGACTCGAGGATCATCGCCTCGAGCTCGTTGGCGGTGACGATGTACTCGAGATCGCGGATCTGCCCGACCAGCGCGTCGGTCTTGGGATCCCGGGCCC
>DATMMH010000024.1:0-7877 GCA_035569855.1 Candidatus Dormiibacterota bacterium | reverse complement strand
CGGGCCCGACTGGGCGCGGGCCGTCGTGATCCGCTGTGCGCACGGTGCTGGGAGGGCCTCGAGCGGATCGGGCCGCCCTGGTGCCGATGCTGCGGCAAGCCGATGCCGAGCGAGGGTCGACTCTGCGGAGGGTGTCGGCTGGATCCGCCCGAGTTTTCGTATGCGCGGGCGGCCACACGCTACGAGGACGTCGTGAGGGAGGCACTCCACGCTTTCAAGTTTCGTGGGCGGCGCGGGCTCGCCGCTCCGCTCGGAGATCTGCTGGTCGATGCCCTCTCGGAGGGGCTGCCCGCCGGCGTGCCCGACCTGATCTTGCCGGTCCCGCTTCACCCACGCCGGGAGCGAGAGCGCGGCTTCAACCAGGCCCGGCTCCTGGCCGGGCGCGTGGGGCGGGCGTGGGGGCGCCCGGTCCGGGCCGATGTCCTGGCCCGCTCGCGGGCGACGACTTCCCAGACCGATCTGGACGGGGTGGCCCGGCGGGCCAACGTGCGCGGGGCCTTCCGCGTGCGCCGTCCCGAGCTCATCGCCGGTCGGCACGTGGTGCTGGTCGACGATATCCTGACCACGGGCGCCACCGTGTCCGAGTGCGCCCGGACCCTCCGCGCCGCCGGGGCGGCCACGGTGGGGGTCCTGGCGGTGGCGCGGGTGCTCTAGCCGCAGTCTTGCGCCGCCCGGCCCACGCTCGTTATAATCAGAGGCCTCCCTGAACTGGAAGTATTGGACAAACCGAGACAAAAGGAAAGGAAGCGCCCATGGCAGTGCGCGTAGGAGTCAACGGGTTCGGCCGCATCGGCAGGGTGTTCTTTCGCGCCGCGCTCCAGTCGTCCGACATCGAGGTGGTCGCGGTCAATGACTTGGCCGACGCCAAGACCCTCGCGCATCTGCTGAAGCACGACTCGGTGCACGGCGCACTGGACGCCGAAGTGAAGGCCAAGGGCGAGGCCATCTTCGTCAACGGGCGGGAGATCCGCGTCTGCTCGGCCAAGGACCCGGCCACGCTGCCATGGGGAGAGATGGGGGTGGGGATCGTGGTGGAGTCCACCGGGATCTTCCGCGATCGGGCCACCTCCTCGAAACACCTGCAGGCGGGCGCCAAGAAGGTCGTGATCACCGCGCCCGCCAAGGATCCCGACATCACGGTGGTGCTGGGGGTCAACGAGCAGAAATACGATCCGGTCAAGCACGAGCTGGTGTCCAACGCCTCGTGCACCACCAACTGCCTGGCGACGGTGGCGAAGGTGTTGCTCGACAATTTCGGCATCAAGCGGGGCTTCGCCTCCACCGTGCACTCCTATACGAACGACCAGCCGATCCACGATTTCCCCCACAAGGATCTGCGCCGGGCCCGCGCGGGTGCGGTGAGCATGATCCCCACCACCACCGGCGCGGCCACCGCCGTGGGGCTGGTCCTGCCCGAGCTGAGGGGCAAGCTCGACGGCATCGCGATCCGGGTGCCCACCGCCAACGTCTCAGTGGTCGACCTGACCGCGGAGCTCGCCAAGCCGGCCACCGTCGCGGCGGTCAACGACGCCTTCCGGGCCGCGGCCGCCGGGCAGCTCAAAGGCATCCTGGACGCCACCGACGAGGAGCTGGTCTCGGTGGACTTCAACGGCGACGCCCACTCCTCGATCGTGGACCTGCCGTCCACCGCCGTGGTCGACGGCAACCTCGTCAAGGTGCTGGCCTGGTATGACAACGAGTGGGGGTACTCCTGCCGGGTGCGCGACCTGATTCGCTACATGGCCCGGTCGCTGTAGTCGCCGGCGGTCGCGCTGGGCGCCGTGGCGAAGCTCGTCGTCGATCAGATCGACCTGTCTGGAAAGCGCGTCTTCCTGCGGGCCGACTTCAACGTGCCGCTGGACGGCACGCGGGTGACCGACGATACGCGGATCACGGCGGTGCTGCCCACCATCGAGTGCGTGCTCAAGGCCGGCGCCTCGCTGGTCCTGGCCTCCCACCTCGGCCGCCCCAAGGGCAAGCCCGATCCGAAGTACTCGCTCCGGCCGGTGGCCGAGCGCCTGCGGGAGAGGCTCGGCCGCCCGGTCACGTTGCTGTCCGACTGCGTGGGGCCCGAGGTGGAGGAGCGTGCCCGCGCGATCCAGCCCGGTGAGGTCGTGCTGCTCGAGAACCTGCGCTACCACGCGGAGGAGGAAGCCAACGACGACGCCTTCGCGCGCGCGCTGGCCTCGCTCGCCGACGTCTACGTCGACGACGCCTTCGCGGCCGCGCACCGGGCGCACGCCTCGATCGAGGCCATCACCCGGTACCTCAAGCCGGCGGCGGCGGGCCTGCTGATGGCCCGCGAGCTCGGCGCGCTCGAGCGCATCTTCGAGCGGCCGGAGCGACCGCTGTGGGCGGTGCTGGGCGGGGCCAAGGTCTCGGACAAGCTGGGGCTGGTCGAGCATCTCCTGGCCCGCGTGGACGCGCTCGTGATCGGGGGCGGGATGGCGTTCACTTTCCTCAAGGCCATGGGTCACGGAGTCGGCCGCTCGCTGCTCGAGCCGGATCGGCTCGAGGCGGCCCGCGGGGTGCTGGAGCGCGCCCGCACCCGGGGCATCCCGCTCCGGCTCCCGGTGGACGTCGTGGTGGCCTCGGGCCTCGACGCGACGACCGGGCTGCGCACGGTGGGCATCCGCGAGATTCCCGACGACCTGATGGGCCTCGACATCGGCCCGGCGAGCGTGACCCAGTTCACCACCGCGCTGAAGGCGGCCCGGACCATCGTCTGGAACGGGCCCATGGGCGTCTTCGAGAAGGAGCCGTTCGCGGCCGGGACGCTCGGGGTGGCGCGCGCAGTGGCCGGCTCCGGCGCCTTCTCGGTGATCGGCGGCGGCGACACGATCTCGGCGGTGCAGCAGGCCGGGGTGACCGGGAAGATCGGCTACATCTCGACCGCGGGCGGCGCCTTCCTCGAGTTCCTCGAAGGTCGCGTGCTGCCCGGCGTCGCGGCCCTCGACGACGCGGCCTGATGCGCACGCCCCTGGTCGTCGGCAACTGGAAGATGCACGGCACGCAGGCGATGGCCCTCGGGCTGGCCCAGTCGCTCCGCGACGGCCTCAAACGCCCCCGCGGCGTGGAAGTGGTGGTGTGCCCGCCCTTCACCGCGCTCCCCGCGGTGGCCGAGACGCTGAAGGGCGGAGCGGTCGCGGTCGGCGCGCAGAACTGCCACTGGGAGGCGCAGGGCGCCTTCACCGGCGAGATCTCGCCCGCGATGCTGGCCGAGCTGGGCTGTCGCTGGGTGCTGCTCGGGCACTCAGAGCGACGCCACCTCTTGCGGGAGACCGATGAGGAGATCAACCGCAAGGTGGCCGCGGTCCTGCGGCACGGCATGCGCCCGGTGCTCTGCGTCGGGGAGACCGGGGAAGAACGGCGCCAGGGGTTGACCTTCACGGTGGTGGAGGGACAGCTGCGCGCCGGCTGGGCGGGGATCGCGCCCGACGACCTCGCGCGCTGCGTGCTGGCCTACGAGCCGGTCTGGGCCATCGGCACCGGCGTCAACGCCACCCCGGCCCAGGCGGCCGAGGTGCACGGCTACCTGCGCGGGCTCGTCTCCGAAGTCGCGTCGAAGGAGCTGGCGCAGGCGATGCGCATCCTCTACGGGGGCAGCGTCAAGCCCGACAACGCGCAGTCGCTCACCCAGCTGCCGGACATCGACGGGGTCCTGGTGGGCGGTGCCAGCCTGGAGGCGCCCGGGTTCATCACCATCGCGAAGAAGTCCGCCGCGAAGAGCGGCGCTTCGAAGGAGTAGGCTCTCTCATGTTCATTCTCGTCATCGTCGTCCACGTCATCGTGAGCCTCGTGATCGTCGGGCTCGTGCTGCTCCAGGCCGGCAAGGGAGCCGACATCGGCTCCGCGTTCGGAGGCAGCGGCAGTCAGGCGGTGTTCGGCTCCATGGGTACGCCCACCGTGCTCGGCAAGGCCACCACGGTGGTCGCCATCCTGTTCATGGTCACGTCGTTCACGCTCTCGATGATGGCCCACAAGCGGACCCTCAGCATCATGCCGGCGACCGCGCCGGCGGCTCCCGCGCCCGCGTCGTCGTCGGCCCCTCCCACCCCCCCGCCGTCGGCGCCGCAGAAGTAGAGCCGCCCGCCGGATGCCGAAGGGGCGCGCGCGGCTTCACCATCTGCTGGCTCTCGCGATATGCGGGGCGCTCGCGGCCTGCAATGGAGAGCTCGATAGCCGGGCGGACGAGGTGGTGACGAGCGGACCGCCCGCCTACGGCGACACCTTCATCCAGGCGTCCATCGGCGACATCGGGGGGTTGATCCCGAGCCTGACCTCCGATCAGTCCTCCCACGAGGTCGGGGCGATGATCTACGACGGTCTCGTGAAGACCGACAAGGATCTGAACCTGGCCCCCGCGATGGCCGAGTCGTGGACGTACAGCCGTGACTGCCTCGAGCTGACCTTCAAGCTGCGCCGCGACGTGAAGTGGCACGACGAGCGGCCGTTCACGGCCGACGACGTGGTCTTCACCTACCAGACCATGATCAATCCGAAGACCCCGGCGCCCTTCAAGGAAGGCTTCATGCTGGTCAAGGACGTCGTGGCGCCCGATCCGTACACGGTGCGGGTAAGATACGCCGAGCCCTACGCCCGGGCGGTGGAGACGTGGAGCACCTATATGCTGCCCAAGCACCTGCTCCAGTCGTTCGCCGAGGCGGGGACGCTGCGGGAGTCGCCCCAGAATAGCTGGCCGGTGGGCACCGGCCCCTATCGCTTCCAGGAATGGAAGCCCGGCGAGAAGGTGGTGCTGGTCGCCAATCCGGACTACTACGAAGGGCGACCGTATCTGAGCCGCATCGTCTACCGCGTGATCCCGAGCCAGGCCACCATCTTTCTCGAGCTGAAGGCCAAGGGTGTCGACTACGTCAACACTCTCACCGGCATCCAGTACGCGCGGCAGACCGAGTACCCCGCCTTTCGCAAGGCGTACCACAAGTTCCGCTACCCGGCGAGCGACTACACGTTCCTCGGTTTCAACCTGAAGGATCCCCGCTTCGCGGACCGGCGGGTGCGGGAGGCCTTCGCGCACGCGATCAACAAGCAGGAGCTGATCGACGGCGTCCGGCTGGGCCTGGCCCGCGAGGCCAGCGGCCCCGTCCGACCCGGGACGTGGGCCTACACGGACGACGTGAAGCACTTCGCGTACGATCCGGAGAAGGCGAAGGCGTTGCTGGCGGAGGCGGGCTGGAAGGACCGGGACGGGGACGGCATCGTCGAGGATCCGGACGGCAAGCCGTTCACGCTCACGATCCGGACCAACCAGGGCAACGACGAGCGCAAGAAGATCGCCGAGATCATCCAGCAGCGGCTCAAGGACGTCGGCGTGCAGGCCGAGATCCAGCTCATCGAGTGGGCCGCCTTCATCAAGGAGTTCGTCAAGCCGCGCCGCTTCGAGCTGATCGTCCTGGGTCTCGGCACCGGCACCGATCCCGACCAGTACGTCGTCTGGCACTCCTCCCAGCGGGGCCCCGACCAGATGAACCGCACCGGCTACGCCAATCCGGAGGTGGACCGTCTGCTGGAGGTCGGCCGCAGGTCGTGCGTGCAGCAGGACCGGATTCGCAGCTACCACCAGATCCAGCGGATCCTCGCGGAGGATCTGCCGATGATCTTCCTCTACTATCGCGATGCGCTGCCGGTGGTGTCCTCGCGCATCCGGGGGGTGAGCCCGGCGCCCGCGGGCATTCTCCACAACTTCGACGAGTGGTACGTACCGAAGGCACAGCAGCGCTATACCGCCGGCTAGATGGCCCTCTTCGCCCTCCGCCGGCTCCTGCTCTCGATCCCGCTGCTGCTCGGTATCACCTTCATCTCCTACGTGGTGATCAGTCTGGCCCCGGGGGGGCCGCTCGACTTCCTGACCCCGGAGGATCCGAACGCCTCGCCCGAGGTCAAGGAGCGGCTGATCAAGGAGTTCGGCCTCGACCGGCCGGTCTACGAGCAATACTGGAAGTGGCTCAAGCGCGCGGTCCACCTGGACTTCGGACGCTCCTTCCTGCCCGACGGGCGCCCGGTGCTCACGAAGATCGGCGAGCGGCTGCCGATCACCCTCTTCCTGAACCTGATCGAGATGGCGATCATCGTCGGCCTCGCGATCCCGATCGGGGTGCTCTCGGCCACTCGCCAGTACTCGCTCTACGACAAGATCACCACCGTCTTCGTCTTCGTGGGGTTCGCCACTCCGGATTTCTGGCTGGCCCTGCTCCTGCTGATCCTCTTCGGGGTGCAGCTCGGCTGGCTGCCGATCTCCGGCCTGCGCTCGCTGAACTGGGAGTACCTCTCGTTCTGGCGGCAGCAGTGGGACTTCTTCGCCCACCTGATCCTCCCGATCGCGGTCGCCACCTTCGGCGGGCTCGCCGGCTTCTCGCGCTACATGCGGCAGAGCATGCTCGAGGTGGTGCGGCAGGACTACGTGCAGACCGCCCGGGCCAAGGGGCTCTCCGAGCGCATGGTGATTAGCAAGCACGCCCTGCGCAACGCGCTCCTGCCCGTCATCACCATCCTCGCCCTGGCCCTGCCCGGCCTCATCGGCGGCAGCGTCATCATCGAGTCCATCTTCGCCATTCCCGGGATGGGGCAGCTCATGGTGCAGTCGGTGTTCTCGCGCGACTACCCGGTGGTCATGGGCAACCTCGTCATCGTGGCTACCCTCACGCTGGTGGCCAACCTGGTCGCCGACATCACCTACGGCCTGGTGGACCCGCGCATCCGGTTCGGCGGCCGTCGCGGGAGGCGCTGAGTGGCGGGGCGCGGCTCGCGCGGAGAGATGCGGCAGTTCTGGCGCACCTTCTCCCGCAACCGGCTCGCGATGTTCGGGGGCGCGGTGGTGTCGGTGCTCGTGGTCCTGGCCGTTCTCGCCCCGCTGCTGGCGCCCTGGGATCCGAACCGACCCGACACCAAGAAGATCCTCAGCCCGCCCTCGAGCGTGCACTGGTTCGGCACCGATCCCCTCGGCCGCGACGTGCTCTCACGGGTGCTCTACGGCTCGCGGGTGTCGCTCTCGGTGGGCTTCGTCTCGGTCGGCATCGCGGCCGGGATCGGGATCATGCTGGGGGCGGCCGCCGGCTACCACGGCGGCACGGTAGACAACGTGGTCATGCGGCTGGTCGATCTGATGCTGGTCTTCCCCCGTTTCTTCCTCCTCCTCGCGGTGCTCGCGTTCCTCAGGCCCTCGATCTGGACGATCATGACCGTGATCGGTCTCACCGGGTGGATGGGGGTCGCCCGTCTCGTGCGCGCGGAGTTCCTCACCCTGCGCGAGCGGGAGTTCGTCATCTGGTCCGAGGCGGTCGGCGCCGGGGCGACGCGCATCATCTTCCGGCACATCCTGCCGAACGCGATCGCGCCGATCCTGGTCGCCATGACGCTCGGCATTCCCGCCGCCATCCTCACCGAGGCGGGGCTGTCCTTCCTGGGACTGGGAGTCCAGCCGCCCTACGCCACGTGGGGCAACATCCTCAACGACGGCCGGGACTACATCGAGATCGCGTGGTGGATGACGCTCTACCCGGGTTTCGCCATCCTCATCACGGTGCTCTCCTACAACCTCATGGGGGAGGGGATTCGCGACGCGCTGGATCCCCGCTTGCGCCAGTCCCGCGTCGGTCGCATCCTCCGACTCGGCCGATGAATTGACAACTCTCGCCGGCCCGCGGCATACTGAGCGCTCGCCGGCGCCGAAGTGGCGGAATTGGCAGACGCGCACGTTTGAGGGGCGTGTGGGGCAACCCGTGGGGGTTCGAGTCCCCCCTTCGGCACCATCAGAATCCCTAAGCCGGCGACCGGCCGGGTCGGCCCAGGAAACACGCCTCCGCGCTCTCCGTTCAACGTACGGTTGAGCGGTCACGCCCCCCAGGAACATTGCGGCA
>DATMMH010000023.1:0-11407 GCA_035569855.1 Candidatus Dormiibacterota bacterium | reverse complement strand
GGGTGGCGACGCCCACCGAGACCATCGTCCAGGTCGAGACCACGGTGGACGACATGTCCCCGCAGCTCTACGAGCCACTGCTCGAGCGGCTGCTGGAAGCGGGGGCGCTCGACGCCTGGCTCACCCCGGTCATCATGAAGCGGAGCCGTCCCGGGATCGTGCTGACCGCCCTCTGCGAGCCCGGGCGCGTGGCCGACCTCTCGCGCCTGCTCTTCGAGGAGTCGTCCACCATCGGCGTGCGCTGGACCGCCTACCAGCGGACACGCCTGGAGCGCGAGATGGTGCGCCTGGACACCGCGTACGGGTCGGTGACCTTCAAGGTCTCCCGCCTGGAGGGGCGGGTGGTGACGGTCACGCCGGAGTTCGAGGAGGTTCGACGCATCGCGCGGGACAAGGGGCTCCCGGTGCGTGAGGTCCTCGAGCAAGCGCGCACCGAAGGACGCAAGCTCCTGGCCGGCACCACTTGACACGGCCCCCGGCCCGGCATACGTTTGGGGGCGCTTTCCCGGCCTCGGACCCTTCACCCAGGAGGTAGCGCAGTGAAAAAGACCGTGTCGATGACGATCAACGGCGCCCCCCAGTCCCACGAAGTGGAGCCCCGTCTGCTGCTCGTGCATTACATCCGCGAACAGGCCGGGTTGACCGGCACCCACGTCGGCTGCGACACGAGCCAGTGCGGGGCCTGCACGGTGCACCTCAACGGCATGGCGGTGAAGTCCTGCACGCTGCTGGCCGTGCAGTGCGACGGCGCGCAGGTGCTGACGATCGAGGGGCTCGCCAAGGACGGCAAGCTCCATCCCATCCAGAACGGCTTCTGGGAAAAGCACGGGTTGCAGTGCGGCTTCTGCACGCCGGGCATGATCATGTCGGCCCACCAGATGCTGCAGCGCAATCCGCGGCCCACCGAGGCCCAGATCCGCCACGACCTCGAGGGCAACCTGTGCCGCTGCACGGGTTATCACAACATCGTCAAGGCCATCCAGTACGCCGCCGAGCAGATGGCGGGGAAGTGAGAAGGGAACATGGCCACCGCCCGGATCCTCGGCGCGAGCATCAAGCGGCGTGAAGATCCCCGCTTCATCACCGGCAAGGGTAACTACACCGACGACCTGAAGCTCCAGGGCATGACGCACGCCGTCTTCGTGCGCAGCCCGCACGCCAACGCGAAGATCCGCAAGATCGACACCGCGAAGGCCTCGAAGGCCCCGGGCGTCGTCGCGATCTTCACCGGCAAGGACATGGTGGGGGTGAACTCGCTGCCCTGCGGCTGGCTGCTGCCCGAGCTGAAGATCCCGGCCCATATGCCGCTCGCCTCCGACGCCGCGCGTTACGTGGGCGACCCTGTGGCCATTGTCATCGCGGAGAGCCAGTCGGCGGCGAGCGACGCGGCCGAGCTGGTCGCGGTGGACTGGGACGTGCTCCCCTCGGTGACCAAGACCGAGAAGGCGGCGGCCAAGGGCTCCCCCCAGATCCATGAGGTGGCGCCCAACAACGAGGCCTTCAAGTGGCAGATCGGCGATGCGGCCGCCACCGACGCCGCCTTCAAATCGGCCCCGGTCGTCGTGAAGAAGCGGATCATCAATCAGCGCCTGGTGGCCAACCCGATGGAGCCGCGGGCCTGCGTTGCGCGCTACGACGAGTCCACCGGGGACTGGACGCTCTGGGTGACCTCCCAGAACCCTCACGTGCATCGGCTGCTCATGACCGCGTTCGTGCTGGGCATCCCGGAGCACAAGGTGCGGGTCATCGCGCCCGACGTGGGTGGCGGCTTCGGATCGAAGATCTTCCTCTACAACGAGGAGACGGTCTGCACCTGGGCGACGAAGCAGATCAAGCGGCCGATCCGCTGGACCTCCTCGCGCCGCGAGGCCTTTCAGACCGACGCTCATGGGCGTGACCACGTGACCGACGCCGAGGTCGCGCTATCCAAGGACGGCAAGTTCCTGGCTCTCCGCGTGAAGACGATCGCCAACCTGGGCTCGTATCTGTCCACCTTCGCGCCGGCGGTGCCGACGTATCTCTACGCCACCCTGCTCAACGGGGTGTACGAATGGGGCGCCATCCACGCGGAAGTGACCGGCGTCTTCACCAACACCACGCCGGTAGACGCCTACCGCGGGGCGGGCCGCCCGGAGGCGTGCTACCTGCTCGAGCGGATGGTCGACGCCGCCGCGGCCGCGCTCAAGATGGACCCGGCGGACATCCGTAAGAAAAACTTCATCCCGAAGTTCGACAACGGCTACCAGACCAAGGTCGCGCTGTCCTACGACAGCGGCAACTACGCGGCCGCCTTCGACAAGCTCCTGGCCATGCTCGACTACAAGAAGTTCCGGACCGAGCAGGCCGCCGCGCGCGCCAAGGGCCGCCTGATGGGCATCGGGTTCTCGACCTACATCGAGGCGTGCAGCATCGCGCCGTCCAAGGTGGTCGGCGCGCTCGGGGCCCAGGCCGGTCTCTGGGAGTCGGGCAAGGTCCAGGTACACCCGACCGGCAAGGTGAGCGTGTTCACCGGCTCGCACTCGCACGGTCAGGGCCACGAGACGACGATGGCGCAGATCGTGGCCGACAGTCTCGGTATCCAGATGGACGACATCGAGATCGTGCACGGCGATACCGGCCGGGTGCCGTTCGGGATGGGCACCTACGGCAGCCGATCGGCCTCGGTGGGCGGCACCGCCATCGTGATGTCACTCAACAAGATCAAGGAGAAGGGCAAGAAGATCGCCGCGCACCTGCTCGAGGCGAATCCGAAGGACATCGAGTACGTCGGCAACCAGTTCGTGGTGAAGGGCTCGCCCCAGAAGGCGATCCCCTTCGGCACGGTGGCCCTCACCGCGTACGTGCCCCACAACTACCCGGAGGGCGTGGAGCCCGGTCTCGAGGAGACGAGCTTCTACGATCCGGCCAACTTCTGCTTCCCCTTCGGCGCCCACGCCTGCGTGGTCGAGGTGGATCCGGACACCGGGCACGTGAAGATCCTGCGCTACCTCGCGGTGGATGACGTCGGCAACGTCATCAACCCGATGATCGTGGACGGCATGGTTCACGGCGGCATCGCCCAGGGCGTGGCGCAGGCGCTCTGGGAAGGCGCGGTGTACGACGAGGACTCGGGGCAGCTCGTGAGCGGCAGCATGATGGACTACACGCTGCCGAAGGCGGACATGCTCCCGTTCTACGAGACGGACCGTACCGAGACGCCCACGCCGGTGAATCCGCTCGGAGTGAAAGGGGCGGGGGAGACCGGGACGATCGCTTCGACGCCGGCGGTGGTCAACGCGGTGGTCGACGCGCTCTCGGTCCTGGGGGTGGACCACATCGACGCCATGCCGCTCACGCCCGAGCGGGTCTGGATGACCGCTCAGGCCGCCAAATCCAGGAAGTAAGGGGAGACGCCGACATGTACCCAGCTCAGTTCGAGTACCACACCCCCGGCACCGTGAGAGAGGCGCTGGACCTGCTCGGGCGCCACAAGGACGACGCCAAGCTGCTGGCGGGCGGCCACAGCCTCCTGCCCGCGATGAAGCTGCGCCTGGCCCAGCCGAAGCACCTGGTCGATCTCAGAAAGGTCTCCGGGCTCACCGGCATCAAGGAGGAGAGCGGCGCCCTCGTCATCGGCGCGATGACCACCCACTTCCAGGTGGAGTCCTCCGCGGTGGTGAAGGCGAAGTGGCCGATGCTCGCCGCGGTGGCGGGGCAGATAGGCGATCCGATGGTGCGCAACATGGGCACGATCGGCGGCAGCCTGGCCCACGCCGATCCGGCCGCCGACTATCCGGCCGCGATCATCGCGCTGGGCGCCGAGATGGTGGCGGAGGGGCCGAAGGGCAAGCGGACGATCAAGGCCGACGACTTCTTCAAGGGCCTGCTCACAACCGCGCTCTCGCCCGACGAGATCCTGGTGGAGGTGCGCGTCCCCGCGATGGCGGCGAAGACCGGCGCCGCGTACATGAAGTTCCCGCATCCGGCCTCGCGCTTCGCGGTGGTGGGAGTGGCCGCGGTGCTGACGGTGGACGGCGGCAAGGTCGGCAAGGCCAGCGTCGCCGTCACCGGCGCCGGCAGCAAGGCGGTGCGGGCCAAGGGCGTGGAGGCGGCCATCAGCGGCAAGCCGGCCGACGCCGCGTCCATCCAGGCCGCCGCCGAGAAGGCGGCCGACGGTGTGGACGTGCAGGCCGATCTCCAGGGCTCGGTCGAGTACAAGAGCCACCTCGTGAAGGTGTTCGCCAAGCGGGCGATGGAGGCGGCCGCTGCGGCCGTGAAGTAGCCGCTCCGAAGTGAGCCGCAGAACGTCCGGCGAGCCCCGCGGAGATCATCCCGCGGGGTTTTCCGTTTGAGCGGCCGCGTGATCGCGGCGGTGGTGCTCGCCGCCGGCCGATCGCTCCGGATGGGCCAGGCCAAGCTGCTCATGCCGGTAGCCGGCCGGGCCATCGTCCGGCACGCGGTCGAGGGCGTGCTGGCGGGCGGGGTGGATTCGGTCTGGGTGGTGACGGGCCCGGACGGCGGACCCATCGAGGCGGCGCTGGCCGGCCTCGACGTGCAGATCGTGGTGAATCCGGCGCCCGAGGAAGGACAAGCGGGCTCGGTGCGCGCGGGCATCGCGGCGCTGCCCGCGTCGGTCGACACGGCGCTGATCGCGCTCGGGGATCAGCCCGCGCTCGAGCCGTCGATCATCCCCGCGCTGCTCGCCGCGCGCCGCACGAGCACCCGGCCGATCGTGGTGCCGCGTTACCGCGACGGTCAGGGCAATCCGGTGGTGTTCAAGCGCGAGATTTTTCCGGAGCTGCTCCGCCTGACCGGCGATCAGGGCGCGCGGCCCGTCATCCAGAAGGAGCCCGCCCGCGTCGAGTGGGTGGAGCTCGACCTGCCCATGCCGCCGGACGTGGACACGCCGGCCGACTATGAGAAGATCCGGGCGAAGCTGCGGGCGGGCAACCACGCAGGGTAGTCATCACGCGGTGTAGACTGAGAGGGCCATGAGAGCCGAGATCGAGAAGATCCAGCAGATGATGGAGGCGGCCGACTACGTCACGGATCCCGCCATCGCGACGTCCGTGCACCTGGCCATGACGCTCAAGAAACCGCTGCTCATCGAAGGGCACGCGGGCGTCGGGAAGACCGAGATCGCCAAGGTGATGGCGCGGATGCTCGGCGCCAACCTGATCCGACTGCAGTGCTACGAGGGGCTCGACGCCGCGCAGGCCCTCTACGAGTGGAACTATCCCAAGCAGCTCCTGCACATCAAGCTCGAGGAGTCCACCACCCATTCGCTCCGGGAGAAAGAGGCCACCATCTTCTCCGAGCCGTTCCTGATCCGCCGGCCGTTGCTGCAGGCGATCAGCCAGGACGGCAAGCCACCGGTGCTGCTGATCGACGAGGTCGACCGGGCCGACGAGGAGTTCGAGGCCTTCCTCCTGGAGGTGCTCTCCGAGTTCCAGGTGACGATCCCCGAGGTCGGCACGATCAAGGCCACGCACCCGCCCTACGTGATCCTCACCTCGAACCGGGTCCGCGAGCTGTCCGACGCCCTGCGCCGGCGCTGTCTCTACCTCTGGGTGGACTTCCCCGGCTTCGACAAGGAAGTGCGGATCGTGACGCGCAAGGTCCCCGGCGTCAACGAGGCGCTCGCGCGCCAGATCTCCCGCTTCATGGAGAGCCTGCGCGCCATCCGCCTGTCCAAGGTGCCCGGTGTGGCGGAGACGCTCGACTGGGCGCAGGCGCTGGCCTCCCTGCACGCCGATCACATCGACGAAGAGCTGGTGCTCGAGACGCTCGGCTGCGTGCTCAAGGACGCCGACGACCTCAAGCGCTTCAAGCGCGAGCTGACCACGAACGGGCTCAAGCGCTTCGTGGCGGCCGAGGGGTAGCGTGGCCGCGGCCCGCAACCTCAGCACGGCCGTCCTCCGCTTCGGACAGATGCTCCGGGCCTCGGGGATGCCGCTCACCGTGGGCGAGCTGATGGACGGGGTTCGGGCGCTGGACGCGGTGGACGTGCTGGACCGCCAGGACGTCTACCTCGCCCTACGCACCACGCTGGCCGCCCGCTACGAGGAGTTCCCGATCTTCGACCGCTGCTTCGAGGCCTTCTGGCGCTTCCAGGCCGAGGAGGAGCAGGGGCTCGAGGGGCTCACCACGCCCGCCTCGCCGGCCATTCCCGAGGAGCATTCCGAAGGTAGCGGCCCCGAGGCCGCCCAGAAGAAGGTCTCCGTCGCGCTCGAAGGCTGGGAGGAAGAGGGCGAGGATGACGGGGAGCCGCTCGAAGTGCCGGGGGTGAGTGAGAAAGAAATCCTCATGGATCAGGACTTTTCAGCCTTTCCGGTTGAGGATCTCGACGAGGTCGCCCGGCTCACCATCTTGATCGCCAAGCGGCTGGCCCGCCGGATCAGCCGGCGGCGGCGGCCGACCCGGCGGGGCGGCGTCATCGACATTCGGCGCAGCATGCGCGCGAACCTCATGAAGGGCGAGATCATCGAGCTACGGAGAAGAGAGCGCCGGAGGCGCAAAGTCCGGCTGGTGTTGCTTTGCGACGTCTCGGGGTCGATGGATCTCTACAGCCGGTTCCTGCTCCAGTTCCTCTACGCGCTCCAGAACGTCTTCGGCCGGGTGGAGACGTTCACCTTCGCCACGCGACTGACCCGGGTCACCGAGCATCTCAAGGGCGCCTCGTATCGGCAGGCCCTGGCCCGCCTCACGGAAGTGCGGGACTTCTCGGGCGGCACGCGGATCGGGGAGTCGCTGCAGGAGTTCAACGCGAGGTGGGGCAACCAGCTGAATCGGCACACGATCGTGCTGGTGCTCTCGGACGGGTGGGATACCGGCGAGCCCGACGTGCTCGCGAACGAGATGCTGACCCTCAAGCGCAAGGCCGGCCGCGTGATCTGGCTCAACCCGTTGCTCGGCAACCCCTCGTACGAGCCGCTGACGCGGGGGATGGCGGCGGCCTTGCCGCTGGTGGATCACTTCGCGGCGGCGCACAACCTGGCGAGCCTCCGGGACCTGGCCGGCCATCTCAATCTCAGGTAGAGGCGACCATGAGCGAGCTCATCGACGATCTGAACCAGCTCAAGCGGAACGAGTCCAAGGTGGCGATCGCCACGCTCGTCAACACCCGCGGTACCACGCCCCGCAAAGAGGGCGCGAAGATGCTCGTGGGCGAGGGCGGACGCGTGCTCGGCTCGGTGACCATCGGCGGCTGCGTGGACGCGCAGGTCATCGAGGAGTCGGCCGACGTGATCGGCACGAACGCCCCGCGTTTGCTCGAGCTGAACCTGGGCGACGAGGAGGCGTGGGAGATCGGGCTCACCTGCGGCGGCACCATCGAGGTGTTCCTGGAGCCGATGCGGCTCGACAAGTCGGACGACGTCACGCTGGCCTTCTACGAGAAGGCTCGCGTGCACGCGGAGGCGGGCGGCCGGGCCGCCATCGTCACGCGGCTGGACCCCCCGCACAACGGGGCCAAGCTGCTCGTGCTCGACGGAGGCGCCCGGGAGGGCACGCTCGGGGACGCCTTCCTCGACGCGCGCTTCGAGGCGGAGGCTCACCTCGCCCTCGCGGCGGGCAAATCGCGCACCCTGCTCCTCGAGAGCGTGCGGGCCTTCGTGGAGATCTTCGCGCCGCCCTCCACGCTGCTGGTGGTGGGCGCCAGCCACGTGGCGATGCCGCTCACCACGCTGGCCAAGCAGCTCGGCTACCGCACGATCGTGATCGACGGGCGGCCGCGCTTCGCCACCCGGGAGCGCTTCCCGGACGTGGACGACCTGCGCATCGGCGTGCCCTCCGAGCTGGTGGCGCAGGTGCCGTTGATCGCCGCCACCGCGCTGGTGCTGGTCGCCCACGACTACAAGTACGATCTGCCGGTCCTGCGCCACGCGCTCAGCACGCCGGTCGGCTACATCGGGCTCCTCGGCAGCACCCGGCGCGGCGCCGCGATCCTGAACCTGCTGCGCGAGGATGGCGTGAGCGAGGACCTGCTCCAGCGCGTGCGGGTGCCGATCGGGCTCGATCTGGGCGCCCAGTCGGCGGCGGAGATCGCGCTCAGCATCCTGGCCGAGGCCCTCGCTACCCAGCGCAGCGCCACCGGCATGCCGATCTCGGAGAAGGTTCGCCGGGGCCTCAAGTGACGCCATGAGAGCCATCGCGCTCACGCGCGGAAGCACCGGAGTCGCTCAGCTCGAGGGCCGGATCGCGTGTCACGACGTGCGCGACGAGGCGGGCCGGGTGGCCATCGCCAAGGGCCAGCCCCTGGACGCCGCCACGGCGGCGCGGCTGCTCACCCTGCCGTGGGCGGAGGTGCACCTGCTGGAGCTCGAGGCGGGCGACGTGCACGAGGAGCCTGCCGGCTCGCGTCTGGCCGCCGCCGCCTGCGGGCCCAACGTGGACGTGAAGGGCTATACCGGCGGGCAGTGGGCCCTGACCGGGCAGCGCCGCGGCCTGGTGCGGGTGAACGTGGCCGCCCTCGACGCCGTCAACGGCCTCGAGGGCATGTCGGTCTTCACCCTCTGCGACCAGCAGCCGGTGGAGGCCGGCGAGGTCGCGGCGAGGGCCAAGATCACGCCGCTGGCCATTCCCGAGCGGCTCGTGAAGGAGGCCGAGACCCGCGCGTGGAGCGCGGGCGGCCTCGTGTCGGTCAAGGGATTCGAGCCCCGGGTGCTGGGCGCCTTGAGCCGCGAGAGCCTGGCCCCGCCGCAGCGCCAGCGCTTCGAGTCCTCGCTGAACGAGAAGGTGGACTGGTTCGGCTCGCGACTCCTGCCGGTGCGTTACGCGGCGGGGGACGCGGCGGCGATGGCCTCCGAGATGGAGGCTCTGCTCGCCGCCGGCGCGGACATCCTGATCGCGGCCGGGGCGGGCTCGCTCGATCCGCTCGATCCGGTCTTTGCGGGACTCGAGAAGCTCGGCGGCCGCATGCTGCGCCACGGCGCGCCCGCGCATCCGGGCAGCCTGCTCTGGATCGCCGATCTACGCGGCCACCCGGTGCTGGGCATGCCGGCCTGCGGCATGTTCTCGCAGGCCACGACCTTCGACCTCGTGCTGCCCCGCATCCTGGCCGGCGAGCCGGCGGGCGCCGCCGAGATCGCGGCCCTCGGCCACGGCGGGCTGCTCTCGCGGGACAGCGCCTACCGCTTCCCGCCGTATCGTAAGAGCGGCGTCCGGGGCGAGCTGTCGGAGTGACATGGCGCTCTACAGCAGCGTGATCCGCGACCGCTTCCGCCGGCCCCGCTTCCACGGCATGCTCGAGCGGCCCGACGTGACCGGGGAGGACGTGAACCCGCTGTGCGGCGACCGGGTGCGCATCCAGGCTCGGCTCGCCGACGGCCGGCTCACCGAGGCCAGGTGGAGCGGCGACTGCTGCGCCATCTCCGCGGCGGCCGCCGACGTGCTGCTCGAGCTGATGGCGGGCCAGCCCGCGGCCCTCGCGCGCGAGCTGACACCGGCCAGCCTGCTCGAGCGTCTCGACGCCGACATCCGTCCGTCCCGAATGAAGTGCGTGGCGCTCCCGCTCACCGTGCTGCAGGGGGCGCTCGACGGTCAGGAGGTGGCGCGATGAACATGGGCGAGAAGACCCGCCGCGATTTCCCGATCCTCTCCCGCGTGGTGAACGGCTATCCGCTCGCGTACCTGGACTCGGCGGCCTCCAGTCAGAAGCCGGCTCAGGTGATCGAGGCCATCCAGCGCTACTACGAGACGCATCACGCCAACGTGCACCGCTCGATCCACACCCTGGGGGAGGAGGCGACCGAGCTCTACGAGAGCGCCCGGGACTCGGTGCGCGCCTTCATCGGGGCCCGCCACCGCGAGGAAATCGTGTTCACGCGCGGGACCACCGAAGCCATCAATCTGGTCGCTCAGGTGATCGGGCGGACGCTCGGGCCGGGCGACGAGATCATCGTCACCGAGATGGAGCACCACTCGAACCTGATCCCGTGGCAGATGGCCTGCCGCGATCACGGGGCGGTGATCCGCGCGGTGCCGGTGCTGGGCGACGGCTACCTCGACCTCGACGCGTACCGCCGCCTGCTCTCCGCGCGCACCAAGGTGGTGGCGTTGGCCCACGTCTCGAACGTGCTCGGCACCATCAACCCGGTGGCGATGATGGCCGAGCAGGCTCATCAGGTGGGCGCGCTCGTCCTGGCCGACGGCGCCCAGTCGGTGCCCCACCTGCCGCTCGACGTGGCATCGCTCGGCGTGGATTTCTTCGCGTTCTCCGGGCACAAGATGCTCGGGCCCACCGGCATCGGGGTCCTCTACGGGCGCCGCGAGGTGCTCGGCGGTCTCGAGCCCGCGTGGGGTGGGGGCGAGATGATCAAGGAGGTCTGGATCGACCACGCGCAGTGGAACGACCTGCCGTGGCGGTTCGAGCCGGGCACGCCGCCGATCGCCGGCGTGGTCGGGCTGCACGCGGCGATCGAGTATCTGGGCAAGCTCGGGATGAGCCAGGTGAGCGCGCACGAGCAGTCGCTGACCGCCGCCGCGATGGAGGCGCTGGCCCGCATCCCCGGGGTGACCCTCTACGGCCCGCGCAACCCCGAGATGAAGGGCGCGGTGGTGGCCTTCAACGTGGAGGGCATCCACCCCCACGACGGTGCGGCGCTCCTCGACCAGCGCGGCATCGCGGTGCGCGCGGGCCACCACTGCGCCCAGCCGCTCATGAAGCGACTCGGCATCGCGGGCACGCTACGGGCGAGCTTCTCGGTCTACAGCGTGGCCGAGGACGTCGCGCGCCTCGCGGACGCGGTGGCCTCGCTCCGCAGCGAGCTGTAGGACGGCCGCCCACCGGCTCCGGCCGTGACCGACGCTCCCCGCGAGCACCCCAAGCCCCGCGACGGATTCGCGTCGCCCCGCTTCGCCCAGCCTGCCACGTTCATGCGGCTGCCCCACGTGGCCTCGCCGGCCGGTCTCGACGTGGCCCTGTGCGGCATCCCGTTCGACGGCGGCTGCTCCTATCGATCCGGCGCCCGCATGGGGCCGCGCCACGTGCGGGAGCAGTCCTCGCTCATCCGCCCGTGGAACTCGGCCGTGCGCGTGCATCCCTTCGACCGGCTCCGGGTGGCCGACTGCGGCGACGTGGACATCGTGCCGGTGTCGATCGAGGGCACCTTCGCGGCGATCGAGCGGACCCTGGCGCCGGTGGTGCAGGCGCGCGCGGTGCCGCTCTGCGTGGGCGGCGATCACACCGTGACCCTCGCGGTGCTCCGCGCGCTGGCCCGGCGGCACGGCCGGCTGGGGCTCGTGCACTTCGACGCGCATCCCGACACCTGGGACCGCTACTTCGGACTGCCCTACTACCACGGCAGCACCTTCCGGCGGGCGGTCGAGGAGGGGCTGATCGACGGCCGCCGCTCCATCCAGGTGGGCATCCGCGGGCCGCTCTACGGCCCCGAGGATTTCGACTTCCACCGCGAGCACGGCTTCGAGG
>DATMMH010000022.1:0-17212 GCA_035569855.1 Candidatus Dormiibacterota bacterium | reverse complement strand
GCGCGGCTTCACGCTCATCGAGTTGATGATCGTCGTCGCCATCATCGGCATCCTCGCCGCCATCGCCATCCCGCTCTTCGCCAACGTCCAGGCCCGCGCCCGGCTGGCCAAGGCCCAGGCCGACGCCCGGGCCCTCGCCTCCGCCGTCAGCATCTACTCCGCCCACATGGGCACGCTGCCGACCGCCCTGACCGACCTCACCTCCGTGGTCACCAACGCGCAGGGGCAGGCGGGCGGCCCCTTCATGGCCTCGGTCCCCACTGGCCCGTCCGGCTGGGGTGCGTACACCTATACCTCCACGGCGTCCGGCGTCTTCACCATCAGCAACAGCGGCGACAGCACCAGCATCAGCCTGCCGTAGCCCTCACCGCTGCAATTCGAGTGTGGAGACGGCCGGGGCTCGAAAGCCCCGGCCGTCCTCACTTACATGACCTTCTCTGCCGTGTTCAAGGACCCCCAGAGGCGCGCGGGCGTGAGCGGCAGCTCGTTCGGCTCGATACCGAAGGGTGAGAGAGCGTCGGCGACCGCGTTTGCGAGCACCGCCGCCGGGCCGAGCGCGCCGCCCTCCCCGACGCCGCGCACGCCGGCCAGATTCTCCGCCGGCTCCTCGATGTGGTCGAGCTGGACCTGCGGCACGTGGGTCGAGGTCGGCAGCGCGTAGTCCATGAGCGTGCCGGTCAGGAGCTGCCCGCCGGCGTCGTAGATCACGTGCTCGAGGAGGGCGCCGCCGATGCCCTGAGCGATGGCTCCCTGCACCTGCCCCTCGACGATGAGGGGATTGATGACGCGCCCGGTGTCCTCGACGCACACGTAGCGCAGGATCGCGAGGGTCCCCGTCTGCGGATCCACCTCCACCACCGCGGCCTGGGCGCCGGCGGCGAAGGTGCCGCGGATCGGATCGTAGAAGCGCGTCGCCTCGAGGCCGGGCTCCAGGTCGGCGGGCAGCCGCTGCGTCTCGAGGTGCGCGACACGGGCCACCTCGGCGAGCGATACCGCTCGGTCGGGCGTGCCCTTGACGGCGACTCGCCCGTCGGCCGCCTCCAGATCGTCGCGCGCGGCCTCGAGCAGATGCGCGGCGATGCGCGTGATCTTCTCGCGGAGGCTCTGCGCCGCCCGGATGGCGGCGCCGCCGCCGATCACGGCCTGGCGTGAGGCGAAGGCGCCGAGGCCGAACGGCGTGGCGTCGGTGTCGCCGAGGACCACCGTCACCGCGTCGAGCGGCGCGCCCAGCTCCGAGGCCACGATCTGCGCCATCGTGGTCTCGAGCCCTTGTCCCTGCGAGGTGACCCCGGCCAGCACGGTCACCGCGCCCGAGGGGTCCATGCGCACGGTGACGCCCTCGTGGCCCGTGCGAAAGGGCATGCGGGGACCCGCGGAGGCCGCCTGGCCGAGCCCGGTCAGCTCGTTGTAGTTGGCGAAGCCGATCCCGAGGTAACGGCCTTGTCGCCGCGCCCGCGCCTGCTCGGCCCGGAAGGCCTCGTAGCCGATTGCCCCGAGCACCTTCTCGAAGCAGGCCGGGTAGCTCGGGCTGTCATGGACGAGGCGGGTAGCCGAGGTGTACGGCAGATCGCGGGGCCCGACGAGGTTGAGGCGCCTGAGCTGGACGGGATCGAGACGCAGAGCCGCGGCGCCGAGATCGAGCACGCGCTCCATGACGAAGGTGGCGGCCGGCCGCGCGACGCCGCGGTACGGCCCGGCCGGCGCGGTGTGGGTGGCGACGGCGGCGACCTCACAGCGGTAGTTCGCGAGCTTGTAGGGGCCGGCCAGGAGCCCGCCGGCCATGAGGGCCTCGAGACCGGCGGTCCACGGATACACCGAATAGGCGCCGGCATTGCACGCGATCCGCGCGTCCAGCGCGAGCAGGCGACCCGAGCGATCGAAGCCGGCGCGGACCGCGTAGTGATGATCGCGGGCGTGGGCCGAAGCCAGGAGCCCTTCTCGCCTCTGCTCGACCCACTTGACCGCCCGGCCCAGACGCATCGCCAGCAAGCACAGCGCGACGTCCTCCGGGTAGAGCATCGCCTTGACGCCAAAGCCTCCGCCCACGTCCGGCGCGATCACCCGGATCCGGTTCTCGGGCAGGTCGAGGATCTCGGCGAGACCGTGCCGCGCCAGATGAGGAATCTGGGTGCCGGACCAGAGCGTGAGCTTGCCCGCCGCCGCGTTCCAGTCCGCGACGCCGCCCCGTCCTTCGATCGGCGCCGCGGTCTGACGATTCGTGCGGAACGTCCGCTCGATCACGACGGCGGAGGCGGCGAGCGTGGCCTCCACCTGGCCGCTCTCGAACCGGCGCGACAGGAGAACATTGTCGGGCGCCGCGGCGTGCACGACCGCGGCGGCGCCGCGCGCCTCGATCACGTCCACCGCGGCCGGCAGCGGCTCGTAGTCCACAGTCACGAGGGCCGCGGCATCCTCGGCCGCGTACCGATCGGCCGCGACGATGGCGGCGACCGCCTCGCCGGCGAAGCGCGCCTCGGGCCACGCGAGGATGGGCTGCTCGGTTTCGACATAGCTCGGGAGCGCCGACCGCGCGCAGATCCGCCGCGGGGCGATGTCCGGATCCGCTCCGGTGGCGACCGCGATGACGCCCGGCGAGGCCTTCGCGGCCGCCGCATCCACCGCCCGGATTCGCGCGTGGGCGTACACGCTCCGCACGAACGCGACGTGGAGCATGCGCGGCACTTCGACGTCGCTGACATACTGCCCGCGCCCCGTGACGAGCCGGCCGTCTTCCTTCCGCCGAACGCGCGCGCCGAAGACGCTCACGTGGGCCCGGGCTCAGGCGTCAGATCCGAGAGATCTCCCGCGTCGGCGGCCATCGCGTCGAGAGCGTAGCGCCCGGCCCTTCGCCAAGCAAATCGGCGAAGCGCCCCTACGTGACCGCCTGGACGGTCTTCGGCTTGCCCCCGCGGCACGTCTCGTGGACGTCTCCCGGCTTCGGGCCGTCCCTCTCGTGGGCGGGCAGGAGCGGGCGTTGGCAGATCGCGCAGATAGGCGTCGGCGGTTGCTCCCACGGGTGCCGTTCCTGCATACGCTCGAGTCTCGCGAGAAGGATCGCGCCGAGCGCGAACGCCGCGAGCGCCACGACGGCGATCAAGACCAGCACCCCACCGGCCGCTACCAACAACGAACTTGGCACTATCGAGCGCTCTTCCCGAGGAGGCGGTCCATACTTGTCAGCGTAGCGCACGCGGGCGGCGGAGCCCAAGAGATCCCGGCGCGGGCACGCGAGGCGCCCCGCGGTCGTTCGGCTCCCTACTTGACTTGGGGAGCTCCCGAACTATATTGGCGCTCGAGGTTGATCGCCGGCCATGACGTCACGTTCTTGCTTGCTCATCGCTTGGAACGCCGCGCTCCTCTTGCTTTTGGCGGGCACGCCGGCGGCCGCCGCCGAGCCGATCCGCATCGGCTTCATGGCGCCCGCGAGCGGCCTGTTCGCGCAGGCGGGTAAGGACATGCTCGACGGCATGCGCTTGGGACTCGAGGAAGCAGGATTTCAGGCCGCGGGCCGGAAAATCGAGCTGATCGCGGAGGACGACGAGGGTAACAACTCCACCGCCGTTGCGAAGTACCGCAAGCTCGTCGAGTACGACCACGTGCACGTCTTCGCCGGGGTCCTGCTCGTCAACATCGGCTACGGTCTCGCGCCCATGATCGACCGTGACCAGATCCCGTCCGTATTCCTCACGACGCCCGACGACCTCACCAAGCGGCGGCGGACGAAGTGGATGATCCGCGCCGCCCTCAGCGCCAGTCAGCCGATGCACGCCATGGGTGACTACGCCTACCGGGTTCTGGGCTATCGCAAGGTGGTGGAGCTCGCCGCGGACAACGGCTATGGGCAGGAGCAGATGGCCGGCTTCCAGCGGGTCTTCGAAGACCTCGGCGGCAAGGTCGTGCAGAAGATCTGGGTCCCGGTCAACGCCCAGGACTTCGCGCCCTACATCAATCAGCTCCCCCGCGACGTGGACGCCGTCGTCACCTGCTTCTTCGCGGGACAGGCCGTCCGGTTCCTCCGCCAGTACGCCGAGTCCGGGCTCCGGGGCAAGATCCCGCTCATCGGCTCCGGTACCACCGTCGAGGATTCGATCCTGCGCGCCCTCGGCGACGAGGCCGAGGGCTACGTCGGGGCGATGACGTGGGCGCCCACGGTGGACACGCCGGCCAACCGGACCTTCGTCAAGTGGGCGTCCGCCCGGCTCGGCCGGACGCCGAGTTACTACCACGCGTTCATGTACAGCGCGGCGCGCTGGATCGTGGAGGCCGCTGGGCGCGTGCAGGGTCACGTCGAAGACCGGGCTCGGTTCCTCGCAGCCATCCGGCAGGCCGCCGAGGGCCAGGACATCCGCGGGCCGATCCACATCGACGAGTACGGCAATCCGACCCAGAACGTCTACATCCTCAAGACCGAGAAGTCCGAGGGCGCGATGCAGAACACCGTGGTCTACACCTACCCGATGGTCTCGCAGTTCTGGACGTACAAGCCCGAGGAGTTCCTGCGCGCGCCGGCCTACGACCGCAACTATCCGCCGGTCACGCCGTGATCTAGCTGGCGCGCCGGAGCTTCCTCTGCTCGACCAGGCAGGCCGGACACATCCCGTGTGAGGAAGAACTCTTCGACCGGTATCCACTCGTCGCCCCGCGTTCAGCTTCCGACATGGCCATCAGGGTGATGAGGGCGGTCTCGACAACACCCCTTCCAGGCCAACCGGGCCCTACTTCCGCAACGTGTACCCCTTGGCCTCCATGCACCGTGCGAAGACGTCTCGATCGATGGTGGGCCCGCTGAAGCGGAACGCCTCACTGTCGCTGGCCGCAGCCTGGAGGCAGGCCGCGCGGTCCCGCCTCACGTCCGCCTCTGCCGCGCCGGATTTCTCGTACGCGCCCATGCCCCCCGCACAGCCGACCAGCAGCCCGGTGATGCCCAGCACGCGGAATCCTGTCATCTGCCAGTTCATGGTCCCCTCCTCCAGTGGCGGTCGGAGGATTCTACTGCACCTTGCGACCCGGCTCACTGATAACCTGAGCCCCGTGAGATTTTCGCTGCTCCTGCTGCCCATCGCGCTCGCGGTCTCCTCCCCCGCGGAAGTGCTCGCCCAGACGCCCGTCGAGACGGCTCGGGCCCTCCTCCGTCAGTACCAGGAGGATCCGACCCGGATCGACCGGGCGCGCGATCTACTGGAGGCCGCGGTGGCGAAGGGGTCCGCCAACGACGTGCCGACGCTCCTCACCCTCGCCCGCGCCTGGTTCCTCTACGGCGAGGAGCGCGCGAACACGGACGACGCCCGGGTCGCCGCCTACGAGCGCGCGCGGGACGTCGCCAAGCGCGCCAGCGAGCTGGCCCCCAAGAACCCGGACGTCCATCTCTGGTACGCGATCGCGCTCGGAACCTGGTCCCGGGAGAAGGGACTGCTCCGCTCCGCGCTCGCCCTGCGCAACCTGCGCAAGGAGGTGGACACGGTCCTCCAGCTCGATCCCCGCAACATCGAGGCACACATCATGGCGGGCAGCATCGCGCGCGAGCTGCCGGTGCTGCTGGGAGGAGATCGGAAGGACGCCGAGGAGCACTTCAAGACCGCGCAGCGCCTCGACCCACGGCTCACCGGGGTACGCATCGAGCTGGCCCAGCTCTACATCAACATGGGCCGGTACCCCGAGGCCCGGCAGGAGCTGCAGGCGGTGCTGGCCGAGAAGGCGCCCACCGACCGCCCGCGCTGGACCCTCAAGGAGGTGCCGCAGGCCCGCGAGATGCTCGAGTCGATCCGCGACAAGACCTGATCCACGACTCCCAGGAAGGACACGCCATGCGTTTCTCCATCTGCGTGATGGCCGACGTCGACGAGATCGGCTTCTTCAGCCACGCCGAGGCGCTCGGCTACGACTCGGTCTGGGTCACCGACAGTCAGATGCTGTTCTCGGACTGCTACGCGGTGCTGGCCCTGGCCGCCCAGCAGACGCGCCGCATCCGCCTGGGCCCCGGCGTGGCCATCTGTGGCACCCGCATCCCGCCGGTGCACGTGGCCGCCATGGCCACGCTGAACCGGCTCGCCCCGGGCCGCGTGCACCTGGGCGTGGGCACCGGCAACACCGCCACCCGGACGATGGGCCAGCCGCCCATGCGCATCGCGGAGTACGCGGAGCACCTGCGGGTGCTGCGCGGCCTGCTCCGCGGGGAGGTGGTGGACTACGCGGAGAAGGGAGTGACGCGCCCGATCACGATGCTGATCCGCGAGAAGAAGTACATGAGCCTCGAGCCGCGCATCCCCCTCTACGTCTCCGCCTTCGGGCCGCGCGCCATGGAGCTGGCCGGAGAGTACGGCGACGGTCTGGTGTTCGCGATCCCGCCCCGCGGGATCGCCCCGGCGGAGGCCCTCGGCCATGTGAGCCGAGGCGCCGCCCGCGCCGGCCGGACGCTCGAGGATTTCCACACCTGCGCGCTCACCAACGTGGTCCTGCTCGATCCGGGCGAGCCGGCCGACTCCGAGCGGGTCATCCGCACCGTCGGCCCCAACGTGATGGCGAGCGTCTACTACTTCTACGATGCGGTGCACGAGCGGGGCATCGAGCCGCCCCCGTTCCTGCGGCGGATCTGGACCGGCTACTGCGCGCTGGTCGAGACGGTCCCGCGCGCGCACCGGCACTTCCGCACCCACGAGGGCCACTACACCTATCTGCACCCCGGCGAGGCCCAGCTGATCGACGCCGAGCTGGTCCGCGCGGCCTGCCTGGTGGGCGAGGCCGACGAGCTGATCGAGCGCATCCGCGAGCTCGAGCGCGGCGGCCTGCGGGAGCTGATGTTCGCCACCGGGGTGGACGAGAAGTGGCGCTTCAGCCAGGAGTTCGCGCGGCGGGTGATGGACCGCTACTGAGGAAGGTACTTCTCAGGGGGCGAGTCCTGCGCTAGACTCGGCGCGCACAAGTCGGGCCCCGGGCGATTCCGTCCCCGGTCCGCCATGGTCACGAGCCATCCGGTCACGCACTCACTGAGGAGGTACGCATGCGGAATCTCCGCATCATCGCCGCGGTCGCCGTGCTGTCCTTCGTCGCCATCCAGTGGAGCCCTGGGGCCCGGGCCGCCGGCCCGATCACCGAGGTGCTGATCGGCGAGCTCCTCCCGCTCACCGGGAACTTCGCGAGCCTGGGCCAGCAGTACCTCTGGGCCGGCCAGACCGTGGAGGACATCGTCAACAACGACTACCCGGATCTCAGTGTCCCGCTCGGCCCCGGCAAGGGCTTCCCCGGCCTGGGCGGGGCCAAGATGACGCTAGTGGTGCGCGACGACCAGAGCCGCGGCGAGCAGGCCCGCACTCTGGCCGAGCAGCTCATCACGGTCAACAAGGTCCACTGGCTCAACGGCGAGGGCACCAGCGGCAACACCTCGATCATCCAGCCGCTGGTGGAGAGCTACGGCATCCCGATGAGCTGCCATCCCTGCGCCTCGCCGACGCTGACCGAGAAGGGCTTCAAGTGGTTCTACCGCACCGGGCCCAACGACGGCACCATGGTGGCGAGCGTGTTCCAGTTCCTGCGGGAGTGGCCGTCGCACGGCGGCCCCTCCGACCTCAAGACCATCGCGCTCTTCACCTGCGACAACCTCTTCTGCCAGGACAACCGCAAGATCGCGCTCGAGCTGTCCGAGAAGGGCGGCTACAAGATCGTGGCCGACCTCACCACCAAGACCGGCGCCACCACGCTGGCCTCCGAGGTGCAGCGGCTGCAGGCCGCGAATCCGTACGTCCTCTTCTTGGTGCAGTACCCGGCGGAGACCACCGTGTTCCAGGCCGACCTCAAGCGCGCCAATTACATGCCCAAGGTCATCGCCACCAGCAACGGCGCCTACTCCGACCAGACCTGGCTGACCGCCCAGAAGCCCAGCGCCGGCGCCGCCGGCTGGCTCGGTCGCGACCCGACCGCCATCGACCTGGCGAGCAAGAAGCCGGCGTGGAAGAAGGTCAACGAGATCTACAAGAAGTACAGCCGCGGACAGGACATGGGCGAGCTGGCCATGCGCGAGATCACCGGCATGCTCTGGATGGCCGACACGATCAACCGCGCCAAGTCGGTGGATCCGGCCGCGCTGGCCAAGGCGGCCAACGAGACCGACATGAAGCCCGACATGATGATCATCGACTACAAAGGCATCAAGTTCGACAAGAACCGCCAGAACGAGCTGGCCACCGGCGTGGTCACCCAGATCGGGTGGGACGACGAGAAGCACACCATCTGGCCGTGGGACCTCGCGACCCAGGCCGGCTTCAAGCCGATCTACCCGTCCCCGAGCTGGCAGGAGCGGGAGAGCCGCAGCAAGAAGTAGCCGCCGATCGTGACGCTCTTCCTCCAGGCGGTGGCCGACGGGCTCCAGATGGGGCTGCTCTACGCGCTGGTCGCGGTGGGGCTCGCCATCATCTGGGGCCTGATGGAGATGATCAACTTCGCCCACGGCGAATTCATGATGCTCGGAATGTTCGGGGCGTGGGGACTGAGCGTGTGGCTCGGGTGGGACCCGCTCATCTCCATGGTCCCGATCGCGGTGGTCATGTACGGCCTGGGCGTGCTGGTCTATCGCCTGCTCATGCAGAGGGTCCAGCGGGGTGAGGTCTTCACCCAGATCTTCGCCACCGTCGGTCTCTTCTTCTTCATCCAGAACGGGGTGGTGGCGCTCTTCACCAGCGACTACCGCTTCGTGGACAAGAGCCTGCTCACCGGGCTCAGCGGCGTCAACCTCACCGTGGGCGGCATCCGCATCGGGGTGCCGCTGCTGGTGGGCGGCCTCATCGCCCTGGGACTCTTCCTGATGCTCTACCTGCTCATCGACCGCACCGACTTCGGCCTGGCGCTCCAGGCCACCGCGGAGGACCGCGACGCGGCGATGCTGGTGGGCATCCGGCCCCAGCGCATGTACGCGGTGGCCTGGGGCCTCGGCACCGCGCTGGTCGCGGTGGCCGGCGTCATCCTCGCCAACTTCTTCTCCGTGTACCCGCAGGCGGGCCTCTCCTTCACCGTGCTCGCCTACGCCATCGTGGCCCTGGGCGGCTTCGGCAGCGTCCTCGGCACGCTGCTGGCCGCGCTCCTGGTGGGCGTCGTCCAGAGCGTGACCGCGGCGTACCTGCCGCCCGCCTTCAAGGACGCCTTCGTCTTCGGCTCCTACATCCTGATCGGCCTGTTCCGGCCCCAGGGGCTGTTTGGCCGCTTCTAGCGCGCCGGCCCGCGCCGGCCGAGTCCAGTCGGTGGCCTGGGTGGTCGCCGCCCTCGTGGCCTTGCTCTATCCGATCCCCTTCGAGCGCAGCGGCCAGATCTACTACGAGACGGTCGGCTTCCTGGTGCTGCTCAACGCCATGCTCGGCATCGGCTGGAACATCATCGGCGGCTGGGCGGGACAGTTCGACTTCGGGCCCAGCATCTTCCTGGCGATCGGGGCCTACGCCGCCGCGCTCCTGTCCATCCATCTCGGCTGGAACGCCTGGCTCGCCCTCCTCGGCGCGGTGGTCGTCTCGGTCGCGCTCTGCGCGGCCCTCACCTACCCGGTCACCCGGCTGCGCGGCCACTATTTCGCGATCGCCACCGTGGCGATGTGGATGATCGCGCAGCCCATCGGCGCCACCTGGCGGTTCATCAACGGCAGCCAGGGCCTCTTCATCCCGGTCGCCCCCGGCGCCGGCTTCGTGCACGGCATGCTCACGATGGAGTTCGCCGGACGCGGCAAGGGGCTCGGGTTCTACTACCTCTCGCTCGGGCTCTTCGTGCTCACGCTCCTGGGCGCCCGCGCGGTCGAGCGCTCCAAGCTCGGCTTCTACTTCCGCGCGGTGCGCGACGACCAGGACGGCGCCGAGGCCATCGGCATCGACAGCCGGCTCTACAAGGTGATCGCCCGCTGCCTCATGGCCGCGGTCTTCGCGGCGGGCGGCACCCTCTACGGCTTCTGGGCGCTCGCCGTCTTTCCCGACCAGGTGCTCGACGTGAACTGGAACATCCTGCCCATGATGGCCGCAGTGGTAGGCGGCCTCGGCCGGCTGTGGGGGCCGGCGCTGGGCGCGATCGTCCTGATCCCGATCTCGCAGGTCATGACCACCACGCTGGGGTCGGGCCCGCTCGCCGGCCGCGGCATCGACCTGATCATCTACGGCGCGGTCATCATGCTGATCGCGGGCTGGCGACCCAACGGGCTGCTCTCGCTGCCGTGGGCCGCGTGGGCCGCGCGCTTCCGCGCTCGCGCGCCGGCCCCGGTCGCGAAGGGCTGACCGCGATGGCGGCGCTCCTGCAGATCGAGCGATGCACGAAGCGCTTCGGCGGCCTCGTGGCCAACCGCGACGTCTCGCTCACCATCGAGCCGCGGGAGATCGTGGGCCTGATCGGGCCCAACGGCGCGGGCAAGACCACGCTGTTCAACTGCATCAGCGGCGCGCTCCATCCCGACGAGGGGCGAATCGTGCTCAACGGCACCGACATCTCGCGCGCGAGGCCCGAGCGCGTCTGCCGCCTGGGCATCGCCCGCACCTGGCAGGTGGTGCGGAGTTTCGGGCGGATGACCGCGCTGGAGAACGTGATCTGCGGCGCGCTGCGACGCACCAACCGCATCGGACCCGCGCGGGCGCGCGCGCTCGAATTGCTGGCCTTCACCGGACTCGCCGGCAAGGAGGACGTGGCCGCCGCCGCCCTCACCCTGGCCGACAAGAAGCGGCTCGAGATCACCCGAGCGCTCGCGACGGGCCCCAGCCTGCTCCTCCTGGACGAAGCGATGTCGGGGCTCACCCCATTCGAGACCACCGCCGCGGTCGAGCTGGTGCGTCGCATCCACGCCGAGCTGGACCTCGCCATCTGCGTGGTCGAGCACGTGATGGAGGTCGTGATGCCGCTCTCGCACCGGGTGGTCGTGCTGGACCACGGCGAGAAGCTCACCGAAGGGCCGCCCGCGGAAGTCGCGCGCGACGAGCGCGTGATCACCGCCTACCTCGGAGACCGTTACCGTGGCCGCGCCTAGCCCGCCCCCGCCCTCGGGCGCGGTGCTGCTCTCGGTGCGCGACGCCCACGTGGCCTACGGGGGCGGCGTGGTCGCGCTGCAGGGCGTGTCGCTCGAGGTCCGCGCCGGCGAGGCCGTCGCGCTGGTGGGGGCCAACGGCGCCGGCAAGACTACACTGCTGAAGACCATCGCCGGCCTGCTCACGCCCCGGAGCGGAGAGATCTGGTTCGACGGCCGCCGCATCGACGAGGTGGAGGCCCCGGACCGCGTGGATCTGGGCATCGCGCTGGTGCCCGAGGGCCGCCGGCTGTTCAGCCGCCTGTCGGTCGCCGAGAACCTGCGCCTCGGGACTTTCCGAGATAAGGACCCATCGAGGCGCCAGGAGATGCTCGAGCGCGTCTTCGGGCTCTTCCCGGTGCTGCGCCAGCGCGTGGCCCAGCGGGCCGGCACGCTCTCCGGCGGCGAGGGCCAGATGCTCTCGATCGCGCGCGCCCTCATGTCGCGACCGCGCTTCCTGATGCTCGACGAGCCGAGCCTCGGCATCATGCCGCGGATCGTGGACTCGATCCTGGACGTGCTACAGCTGCTCCACCGCCAGGAGGGACTCACCGTGCTGCTGGTGGAGCAGAACGTGCCCGCCGCGCTCGCCGCGGCCGAGCGGGGCTACGTGCTCCAGACCGGCCGCATCGTCGCGGAGGGCACCAGCCAGAGCCTGCTCGACAGCGACCTGGTGCGACGGGCGTATCTGGGGATGTAGCCGCCGGCCGCGGCGCGGCCCGGCTTGGGCGGTGCGGCTCGACGCCCTCTCAGGACGACGCCCCTTGGGAGCTCGTGGCGGTTCGTTCCGGAGTATCGGTCTTCCCGTAGTCCGAGAGCCGACGGCGGAGTGCCGTTCGCGCCCGCGAAAGTCGCGACTTCACGGTGCCCACCGCACACCCCACTACACTCGCGATCTCTTGCTCGCTCAGGTCCTCGAGGTCGAGCAGGATGACCGTGCGCGCGTCTTCAGACAAGCCCATCAGCGCGTGTTCGATCTCCTCACGCACGACCGCGCGGAGGCAATCGAGCTCGCGATCGCCTCGTAGCCACTCGCCTTCGCTCGCGTCGTTCTGGCTTGGGTTCGGGTTCACGGTATCGAGCCCTCCGACCGTGGGATCATGGCGCTGCCGACGGTAGAGGCTGACGAACGTGTTCCGAAGAATCCGGAAGAGCCAGGCTTTGAGATTGGTCCCGGGCGTGAACTGCGAGGCCGCCCGCAGCGCGCGAGTGTAGGTCTCCTGGACCAGATCCTCGGCATCCGTCGCGTTCCGTGTCAGATACCGTGCCAGGTTATAGAGGGTGTCGGCGTAGGCGAGGGCCTCGCGTCCCAGCTTCGCCGCATCCCACGAAGGCGCGACCACCACGGCGCTCACGATTGACCGTCGCCCTTGAGCAGGGCGTCGATGAACGCCGGGGAGTTGACGAGAGCGACGCCTTCTGTGACAAGCCACCGCACTACCAGGACGCCGCGAGGATCGATGAACGTCACCGCCCCCAAGTCCAGCCGGAGTCGTCGGCTCGACTCCTGAAGTGCCCGCCAGCACTCCTCCTGAAGCACCCCGACCCACTCCGACACGATCCGCCCTTCCACGTGCAGGGTGGTCTCGGTACCGCTATCCACGACCTCCGTAATTCGCAACATGGCCCGATGACGGGGCAAGGGCCGTACCATCGCAAGGTGGCCCGTGCCGTAGCCGGTGCAAGCGGCCGTCAGAACGACGGAAACTCAGCGCATCGGTCCGCGGGATGTCGACGGACGCCGCCGCCGGAATCCCAAGATCTTGGGACCTTCACGATATGTTGGGAGCGCTCACTTCCCCGTGATTCCGTCGCGTCCCGAGGGAACCGCCGGGGGAGACAGGGCGTTCGCAGGTACGAGGCAACCATGATCGAGGACAGCGGCCGGTCGACACCCACGCCACGGAACTGGACCCGGTTCGTCGCGCTTCTGGTGGTCTTCGTGCTGTCCTTCCTGACGATCCGCCTGCTCGCCGGCAGCAGCGCCGGGGGCTACCCGACGCCGCCGTTCTTTCACCTATTCTTCAGCGACACGATCCATATGAAAGCGTGGCTCGCCACGGGAGCCGTCACGCTCGCCCTCTTTCAGCTCCTGAGCGCGGCGCGGCTCTTCGAGCTGCTCCACTGCGCGCCCTCCGGGCGTTTCTGGGGCAGGATGCATCGCGTGTCCGGATACCTGGCCATCCTCCTCACGCTGCCCGTCGCCTACCACTGCATCTTCCTGCTGGGGTTTGACACCACGAGCCCTCGGGTCGCGATCCACTCGGTCCTGGGATCCGGATTCTATGGAGCATTCCTGGTCAAAGTGACCCTGGTGCGCTCAAAAGGTTCCCCCGGATGGGCTCTGCCCGTTGCCGGGGGTCTGTTGTTCGCAATCTTGGTCGGGCTCTGGTTGACGTCATCGCTCTATTTCTTTGGTAGCAATCCCATCACGCTATAGCGCGGCGAGAAACGTGCGGGCCGGCACTTCACGGAGGCCGGGGAGGCCCCGACGGCGCGGCTCACCTTCGGCGTGTAATTCCGAGCTTTTTCATCCGGGCTTCCAAGGTGGTCGGCTTCATGCCCAAGAGCCGAGCCGCACCGCCCTCCCCGCTCACTCGCCAGCCCGTCCCCTCGAGGACCGCCAGGATGTGCTCGCGCTCGATCTCTTCGAGGGTCTGGGTCCCCGCCTCGCGAGGAGCGGTGCTCGCTCGTGGCAGCCATCCGCCGAGATCCATGTGCACACCCTGGCTGAGAATCAAGGCTCGCTCGATGACATTCTCGAGCTCCCGAACGTTCCCGGGCCACGGGTAGGCTCCCAAAGCCTGCAGCGTCGCCGGCAAGACGGTCGGGCTCCGCTTCCCCAACCGCGCGCCGTACTTCTGCGCGAAGTACTCGACGAGGAGTGGAATGTCCTCGGCCCGTTCTCGGAGCGGTGGCAAACGAATTGGGAAGACGCTCAGTCGGTAGTAGAGATCGGCCCGGAACCGACTCGCCTGAATCGCCTGCTCCAGGTCCCGGTTCGTCGCGGCGATCACCCGCACGTCCACCCGGATCGTATGGGAGCCGCCGACCCGCTCGAACTCGCCCTCCTGGAGGACGCGCAGCAGCTTTGGTTGCAACTCGAACGGCAAGTCGCCGATCTCGTCCAGGAAGAGCGTGCCTCCGTGAGCGAGCTCGAACCGGCCAATCCGGCGAGTCAACGCGCCCGTGAACGCGCCCTTCTCGTGTCCGAATACCTCACTCTCGATCAGGCCGGTGGGCAGAGCCGCACAGTTGACCTTGACGAGCGCCCGATGCCGTCGCGAGCTCAGGTTGTGCAGCGCCCGGGCCACCAGCTCCTTGCCGGTTCCCGTTTCGCCGGCGATCAGCACCGTCGCATTGGTCGGGGCGACGGTCTCGATCAGCTTGAACACCTGCTTCATCCCCGGGCTCTGCCCGGTGATCTCCTCGAAGTTGTGCTCGGTCTTGATCTCCTCCTGGAGATAGCGGCTCTCCTCTTCCAAGCGGGCGCGTAGCCGCGCGATCTCCTCATAGGCGCGCATGTTCTCGACGGCGAGAGCAATCTGCTTCGCGACGCCTTCCAGGAACGGCACGTTCTCGAGCGCGTATCGATGTGGCTCGAAGCTCGCGAGCAGCAATGCCCCGATGGCTCGTCCCCGCGCGATGAGGGGGACGATGAGATACGAGCGCACTCCTCCGGCGAACAGGATCTCGTCTCCCGGGAGTCGAAGCTCAACGGCGAGATTGTGGCTGAGGCGCGGCTGCTGGTGTTCAAACGCCCAGCCGGCGGCCGTGCCCTGAGGGCTGATCTCCTTGTGCGCTCCGTGCGAGTGCCCCGACAGCTCCTGCCCCTCCAACGCAATCGTGCGAAGCACATCGTTCTCGGCGACGTAGAGCAGCGCGCGATCGAACGGGACCACCGTGCGCAGGGCCTCGGTGATCGCGTGGAACAAGGATTCCCGCGTGAGGTTCGAGATGATCGCGTTGTTGATCTCCAACAACGTGCTGTACTGCTGCAGAGAGTCGCGAACACCGGCGAGGGGTCCCCCGCGGTTCTGTCCGCGGTCCGTCGCCTCGCGGAGCTCGTCCTCGTCCGGCTCCCTGCGATCCTCCATGTCCTGCCTCTCTCGCGCTCCCGCGCGTCCGGCCCGCTGGGACCCGACGGTGCGCGTCCGCCGCTAGAGCTCGATCCCGAAATACCGCTTGAAGCGCGCGTTGTACTCCGCGTCGGCGAGCTCGCCTCCCATCGCCACCCACTCCTCGTCGCTGATGCGGGCGCGCCCGGCGGCCAGACCCTCCGCGTCGGTCCCCACTGGGTAGCGCAGGCGGGGCCGCTCTGTCGTCACCGCGTCGAAGATGACCGCGGCGACCGTCTCGGGACGGCCCGGGTTGCGGAAGCCAGCCGCGAAGAGCTTGCCGTTGCGGCGCATGATCTGTCGATAGGGTGAGTTCTTGTCGTAGCGGGTGGCACCCGCGGAGTTCTCGAAGATCGCGGTCTGGATCACACCGGGCTCGATGATGGCCACGCGGACCCCGAAGGCGGCGACCTCGTGGGCGAGCGCCTCGCTCGCCGCGGCCAGCGCGTGCTTCGAGGCCGAGTACGCGATCTGATTCGGGGTCGCCACCCGACCCGCGATCGACGTGACGTTCACGATGCACCCGCTCCGCCGCTCGCGCATCGACGGCAGCACCGCCCGGATCATCCGGATCGGCCCCCAGTAGTTGGCCTCGAACATCGCCCGGTGCTCGTCCTCCGGGGTGAGCTCGAGCGGCGTGGCCCCGCCGATACCCGCGTTGTTGACGAGCACGTCGATCGGACCCTCCGCCGCGACCGTCTCGGCCACCGCACGGTCGATCGACTCCTGCCGCGTGACGTCGAGCTCACGAACGACGAGCGGCAGCTTCTCCGTGCGCGCCGCCTCCCCGAGCGGCCCGGCCTTGGCCAGGTTGCGCATGGTGGCGACGACCCGGTGACCCTGACGCGCGAAGTGCAGCGCGGTGGCGTAACCGATGCCGGTACTGGTGCCGGTGACGAGGGTGATGGGCATGGCGCGTGATCCTCCGGCTTCGCTCGAGCGTCAGCGCGTCGCCGCGCCGAGCACGAGGTTTCCGTGCTCATCCACCGTGGCCGCCCAGCCCGGGTGCACGAGCGTGCTGGCGTCGGGCTCCTCGATGATCGCGGGCCCGGCGATGTGGTTGCCGCGCAGGAGCTTCCCGCGGTCGAGCACCTGGGCCGGGCGGAAGCCACCCGCCTCGGCGAACCAGACGTCGCGCCGGCCCTTCAGCGCGGACGCGGCGGAGGGGCCGCCCTCGGGGAGCCCCGGCCGCCGCGGCTTTGGGGTCACGCCGACCGCGGCGAGCCGCACGTTCACCAGCTCGACCGGATCGTCGGGCGCGGCGTAGCCGTACGCGCGCTCGTGCATGGCGTTGAAGGCTTCTTGAATGCGCCCCACATCGGTTGCAGACAGCGGTCCGGGTGGCACCGTCACCGACAGCTCGAACGACTGGCCGCGGTAGCGGAGGTCCGCGCTCCGCAGCATGCGCCGGGCCGCGAGCGGAACCCCGTCGCGCTCGAGCCGCGCCTCCCCCTCGGTGACGAAGTCGGCGAAGAGCGCCTCCAGTGCCGCGGGCGAGAGCCCGTCCAGCCGGAGCCGCCGCGTGGCCACGAACTCGTGGCGCAGGTCGGTCGCGAGCATGCCCAGCGCCGAGGCGATGCCCGGGCTCGGCGGCACGAGCACGGTAGGGATGCCGAGCTCGCGCGCCAGTGCGTTGGCGTGCAGCGGCCCGGCGCCGCCGAAGGCCACCAGCACGAAGTCGCGTGGATCGTAGCCGCGCTGCACCGAGACCAGGCGCATGGCGCCGATCATGTGGGCGTTCGCGATCTCCACGATGCCGCTGGCCGCCGCGAGCGGGTCGAGGCCGAGCGGCGCGGCCACCCGCGAAGCGACGGCGCGGCGGGCCGCGTCGGCGTCGAGCGTCATCTCGCCTCCCAGGAAGAACGCGGGGTCGAGCCGCCCCAGCGCGAGATTCGCGTCCGTGATGGTCGGGGTCGTGCCGCCCAGGCCGTAGCACGCCGGCCCCGGCCGGGCTCCCGCGCTGCGCGGCCCAACGCGCAGCGCGCCGCCCGCATCGATCCACGCCTCGCTGCCGCCGCCCGCGCCCACCTCCACCAGGTCGATCACCGGCGTGCGCACCGGGTAGCCGCCGCCCCGCCCT
>DATMMH010000021.1:0-8747 GCA_035569855.1 Candidatus Dormiibacterota bacterium | reverse complement strand
CGACCGGTCGCCGTCGTGGTGGGGGCTACCTCCAAGTGGCAGGCGGACGGCCGCAATACCCGACTGGCCCACGGCAAGGCGCTCGACGATCGCGATCTGCCCGTCGGCGTGCGTTGGGGCGTCGGCGGCGCCATCGCCCAGAAGTTCGCGCGGGAGGGCTTCGTCGTCGTGCTGACGACCCGTCACTCCGCCAACGCGGAGGCGCTCCAGCAGGCCATCCGCGTGCAGGGGGGCGAGAGCCTGATCGTCGAGCTGGACCTGGTGTCGGAGGCGTCCATCTCGAAGGCGTTCGCGACGATTCGCGAGAAGGCGGGTGACCCGGAGGTCCTCGTCTACAACGCGGGCTACCTCGAGGGGCGCGACCTCCCGCCCGACAAGGAGCTGCTGGAGCATATCCCCCTCGAGATCCTCGAGACCGCGCAGCACATCGCGAGCCGCGGACCGTTCCTGGTCGCCAAGGAGGTCTTGCCCGCCATGCGCAAGCGGGGGACCGGCTCGTTCCTGATCTCCAACAACTCGTCGTCTTTGAGAGGACGTAAGCGGCTCACCGGGCAATCGCTCTACTATCCGCGCGTGATGATGCGAACGCTGGCGCAGGTGCTGACCGAGGAATATTCCGAGCACGGCGTGCACGTCGCCAACGTCGTGATCGACGGCCTCATCGACTCGCCGGGGACCCGCGCGCTGCCGAGGGCCCAGAAGCAGCCGGAGATCGTCATGAATCCGCTGAAGATCGCGGAGGCGTTCTACTACCTCCACACCCAGGACCGATCCTGCTGGACGCACGAGCTCCAGCTGACGCCGTTCTCGACCAAGCCGAGTTTCTGATTCGCCGGATAGGATATAGTCGAGAGGCATGCGCGACCGGATGCGAGACCAGAAGGTCTTCTACGGCTGGTGGGTGGTGGGCGCCTTCTCGGTCACCACCTTCATGTCGACCGGGGTGCGCCACGCGGTCGGGCCCTTCCTGAAGCCGATCGTGGCCGATCTCGACCTCGACCGGGCCAGCTTCTCGGCGGTGATCGCGCTGAGCCTCTTTCTCTACGGCGTCTTCATGCCGCTGGCCGGCATGGCCCTGGATAGGTTCAGTGTCCGGGTAGTCGCCTCGGCGGGCACCCTGTTGCTGGTGGCCTCGCTGATCTTGACCGCGATGGTGCGAAACGTCTGGGAGTTCACCGCGGTCTACGGGGTGCTGGTGCCGCTGGGCCTGGCCGGGACCGGGCCGGTGATCGCCTCCGGCGTCGTCGCGCGCTGGTTCAGCCGGCGGCGCGGGACCGCGCTCTCGGTGCTCGGCAGCGCGTCGATGACCGGGATGAGCCTGCTGGTGCCCGCGGTGACCTGGCTCGTGCTGACCACCGGCTGGCGCACGACGTACGTGGTGATCGCGGGCCTGATCCTGGTCATCTCGCTGCCGCTCTGCCTCTGGGTGTTGCGCGACTCCCCGGAGTCGGTCGGGCTCACCGCCGACGGCGAGCCGCGCGTGGCCGGCGCTCCCGCCGCGTCGGTCGAGCGGGTCAGCGCGGGCGAGGCGCTCAAGACCCTCGCCTTCTGGCAGCTCGCGGGCTCCTTCTTCACCTGCGGCTTCTCGATGAGCCTGCTCTCCGCGCACGGCATTCCGATGCTCACCGACCACGGGTACACCCCGATGGTCGCCTCGTGGGCGCTGGGCGTGCTGGGGGGCTCGAGCATCGGGTTCACGGTCATGCTGGGCGCGCTGTCGGATCGGTTCGGGCGCCGCCCGGTGCTCGCCGGGATCTACGCGGGCCGCATCGTCATCTTCACCGGGCTCTTCCTGATCCGCGACAACCCGGGTGCGCTGATGGTCATCGCGGCCTTGGGCGGGATCACGCTGGCCGGCACCGGCTCGATGACCTCCGCGCTCACCGCCGACATCTACGGCCGCTTCTCGGTCAGCTCGGTCTTCGGCCTGATCTTCCTGGTGCACCAGACGGGGTCCGCGCTCGGCTCCTGGCTGGCCGGGGCGATGTTCGAGATGACCGGCGGCTACGGCCCGGCGTACGTGCTGGCGTGTGGGCTCCTGGCGGTCGCCACGATCGTCGCGCTCAACATCGACAAGGACGCGCGCCGCATCTGGCGCGCGGCGACCGCCTCCGCCTCGAGCTGAGCGAGCGGCCTCACGCGCTCAGCGTGAAGCCGTCGTAGCCCGCCGCGGCGACCTCGTCGCACTTCTGACGGTAGACGCCGACCCCGCCGATGTACGGCATGAACACCCGCGGCTTGCCCGGGATGTTCGCGCCCATGTACCAGGAAGGGGCGAGCGGGTAGAGCGTCATGTGGCCCACCTCGTTGACGTGCTGTACCCACGCCTCCTGCGCCGCGGCGCTCGCCTCGATGGTGGCGAGGCGGGTCGCCCGCAAGTAGGCCATGCAGTCGGCGATCCAGTCCACGTGCTGCTCGATCGACACGATCATGTTGCTGAGTACCGACGGGCTGCCCGGGCCGGTGATCGCGAACAGATTCGGGAAGCCGGCGATCGCGAGCCCGAGATAGGTGCGCGGGCCGCCGGCCCACTCCACGTCGAGGCGCCGCCCGCCCCGCCCCCGGATGTCGATGTTGAGCAGGGCCCCGGTCATCGCGTCGAAGCCGGTGGCGAAGACGAGGTCGTCGACCGCGTACTCCACGCCGCCCACGCGCACGCCCTTCGGGGTGATCGCCTCGACCGGGGTCTTGCGCACGTCCACCAGCGTCACGTTGTCACGATTGAAGGTGGCGTAGTAGCCGGTGTCCACGCAGAGGCGCTTGGTGCCCAGCGGGTAGCTCTGGGGGCAGAGCAGGTCGGCCACCGCCGGATCCCGCACGATTCTGCGGATCTTCTCGCGGAAGAACCGCGCCGCGGTGTCGTTGGCCTCCTGGCTCGTGAGCAGGTCGGTGTAGGCGGCGGAGAACCCGAGACCGCCCCGACTCCAGCGCTTCTCGTACTCGCGCTCCCGCTCCTCGGCGGGCACCGCGAGCGCCGAGTCGCCGCTCCGTTCCGTCACGAAGCCCACGCGCGACTCGCGCGCCTGGCGGCGGAAGTCGGCGTAGCTGGCCTTCACGCTCCGCTCGTACTCGGGATCGAGCGGCGCGTTCTGCGCGGGCATGCTGTAGTTCGGGGTGCGCTGGAAGACGTAGAGCTGCGCGGCCTGCTTCGCGATGAGGGGGATGGACTGGATCGCCGAGGACCCGGTGCCGATGACCCCGACCCGCCGGCCGGTGAAGTCCACGCCCTCGTGCGGCCAGCGGCCGGTGTGATACCACGCGCCCTCGAAGGAGTCGAGCCCCTTGAAGTCCGGCACCTGCGCGTCCGAGAGGCAGCCGGTCGCCATGATGCAGAAGCGCGCCGACACGCGGTCGCCGCGGTCGGTCTCGATGCGCCAGCGATCGGTCGCCTCGTCGAACACGGCCGACGTCACGCGCGTGTCGAACTGGATGTCGCGTCGCAGGTCGAAGCGGTCCGCCACGTGGTTCGCGTACTTCAAGATCTCCGGCTGGGCCGAGTAGCGCTCGGTCCAGCGCCACTCCTGCTGCAGCTCCTCCGAGAACGAGTATGAGTAGTCCATGCTCTCGACGTCGCAGCGCGCGCCCGGATAGCGGTTCCAGTACCACGTGCCGCCGACGCCACCGCCGGCCTCGTAGACCCGGACCGTGAAGCCAAGCCCGCGCAGGCGGTGGAGCATGTAGAGCCCGGCGAATCCGGCTCCGACGACGACCGCGTCGAACATCACGCCTCCTGGTGGACCGGGACCACGTAGGGGCCCTCGGGAACGAACGCCACGTGGGGATCACGGTGGCGGGCCATGCTGTCCGCGACCGCGGCGCTGAGATCAGCGACCCGCTCCACCCCGGTCAGGGCGCCGTCCATCTCGCCGAGGCCGTCGGTGTAGAGGCGCACGCGACCGACCCGCATGGGCTTGAGCTGCATCTGGGTCTGCCACTCGTCGATGTCCGCGTGCGGCTTGTGCGCGATGCTGGAGGCGAAGCCCTCCGGTCCCAGCTCGACGAGCCGCCGCTGCGCCTCGACATAGTGCTTCGAGCCCATCCCCTCCGAGCACGCGGAGGCCACGATGAGATCGCCGCCCGGCTCCAGGATATCGAGCGGGCCCACCATGCCTTTCACGGTCTGGTAGTAGGTTCGGTCGAGCGGGTAGCCCGCGGCGCTCGTGACCACGGTGCGGAAGCGTCGGGCCACCGGAACCTGGGCATACGTGCGCGCGAAGGCCACCGCCCGCAGATGGCTCGTCACCACCTCGCCGAAGTTCACGAATGCCAGGCGCCGCCGGTCGTCGATCACGGTGTTCAGCGCCAGCGCGCCGCCCAGCATGCCGACGATGGCGAGCTGCTCCTCGTGCAGGGGGTTGCCGTCCAGCACGCAGTTGGCCGCGCGCGGGTGCGCCATGAAGGCGGCGTTGTGGAACGTGGTGATGGTCTCGGCGTGCGCGACGCCCGGAGCGATCACCTTGCGGCCGCCCGACCAGCCCGCCATGAAGTGCGGCTCCACGAGCCCGGTCGCGATCCGCAGGTCGGCCTCGACGAGACGCCGGTCGAGCCGCACCACGGTGCCGCGGGCCGGCGTCCACCCGACCAGGACGTGATCGCGGTCCACCGTCGCGTCGTGATTGACCACCGTTACCGTGTCGAGCACCCACGGATCACCCACCAGCTCGGCCAGCTCCTGGCCCTCGTTCGGCCGGTGGAGGCCGGTCGCGACGAGGACCGTGATGCCCGCGCGCGGCACGCCCGCCTGGAGGAGCGTCCGGATCAGCGCCGGGAGGAAGAGGCCGTTCGGCACCGGCCGGGTGATGTCGCAAATAAGGATGCAGGCCGAGCGCTTGCCGCGCGCCAGGTCGCTCAGGGGCGCGCAGCCGACGGGTTCGGCCAGCGCGTGCGCGACGGCCGCCGGCGGATCCGCCAGCACCGGCATCGCGTGCTTCTCGATGACCGTCGGCAGGCAGCCGAGCGGCGGCGACACCGGCAGCGTGCCGCGCCCGTAGAGGAGATCGATCGTCGCCGGATCCGCCACGCCCCGAGTATACCGGCTCCGGCCCCGGCGGCTCAGCCCAGGGTCACGAGCGGCGGCAGGCCCATCTCGGCGGTGCACTCGCCGAACCACTGGATGACTTCCTTGTGCAGCGGGATTCCGTGGGCCTGGCGATGCGCGACCTCCTCCGCCTCGGACAGCCCGGGATAGAGGACGCGCTCCTGCCCCGGCGCCGGCGCGGCGGTGCGCAGGGTCCGGAGCATCTGGTCCATGGTGTCCTTGAACCGCTCGAGGTCGGTGAACGCCTTGATGTCGTAGGCCGCGAACTGATTCTTGGATCCGCTCGCGGGGGCCAGCATGGTCGGCAACGCGCCGGCCAGCAGCGTGGAGAGCACTTCGGCCATCATCGCGAAGCCGTAACCCTTGTGCGAGCCCTGCTCGCGGGTGCCGCCCAGCGGGGCCTGGTAGAAGTCCTCGCGGTCGAAGACCGGCTTCTCTTCCATGATCGGCGTGCCTTCCTTGTCGGTGATCCAACCCGCGAGCAGCGGTGAGCCGATCCGCATGGCCAGGCGGATCTTGTTGCCCGCGATGGCCGACGTCGCCGCGTCGAAGAGCAGCGGCGCCTCGTGACGGGCCGGCGCGGCCACCGCGATCGGATTGGTGCCGAGGAGCGGCTTCGCGCCGAAGGTGGGCACCACGTGCAGGCCGGCGGCGGTGAAGCAGACGCCGACCATGTCCTCGCGCGCGGCCTGCATCGCGAAGTGGCCGATCGCGCCGAAGTGGCCGCTGTTGTGCACGGCCACCACTCCGACGCCGACCCGGCGCGCCTTCTCGATGGCCAGACGCATCGCCTTCGGCCCCACGATGATGCCGAGCCGCCGCCCGGCGTTGATCACCGCGGTGGCGGGCGACTCCCGCTCGATCCGCCAGCCCGACCGAGGCTCGAGCTTGCCCGCCTTGTAGTCGCGGACGTAGGCGCGGAGCATGTTCGAGACGCCGTGCGTCTCGACGCCGCGCAGGTCGGTCATGGTCAGCACGTCGGCGGCGTCGGCCGCGTCCTCCGGGCTCACCCCGACCTTCTCGAAGATCTGGGTGACGGTCTGACGCAGGGCGGCCTCCGAAACCAGCACCTGGTCCTTCTCGGGAACCTTGAACCGCTCGAGGATCATGAGGGGGCCCCTCCCGGCGTGCATCCTAGCCGATTGCGCTCCCCGGCGGGCGTGCTAGATTCTGCCGGGAGGCCCGCACTCACATGGCCGACAACGCCGCCCTGCCGCTCGGACGCTACACCGTGCTCGACCTCACCCGGGCGCGCGCCGGTCCCACCTGCGTGCGCCAGCTGGTGGACTGGGGCGCGCGGGCCATCAAGATCGAGATGCCCGGCGGGCGCTCGGGTGACGGCATGGGCGGCAATCGCCACGGCTTCGACTTCCAGAACCTGCACCGCGGCAAGCAGGCGTTGACCCTGAACCTGCGCGAGGCCGAGGCCGTGGCCATCTTCAAGCAGCTCGCCCGCACCGCCGACGTCGTGGTCGAGAACTATCGGCCGGACGTCAAGCGACGCCTCGGCATCGACTACGAGGACCTGCGGCCGCTCAATCCGCGCCTGATCTACGGCAGCATCTCGGGCTTCGGCCAGAGCGGCCCCTATCGGGACCGGCCCGGCGTCGATCAGATCGCGCAGGGGATGGGGGGGCTCATGTCCATCACCGGTATTCCGGGGCAGGGGCCGGTGCGGGTCGGCATACCGATCGCCGATCTCTGCTCGGGCATTCTCCTCGCCCAGGGCATCCTCGTGGCGCTGATCGAGCGCGAGACGACCGGTCTCGGCAAGTGGGTGCACACCTCGCTGCTCGAGGCGATGCTCTCGATGCTCGACTTCCAGGCCTCGCGCTGGCTCATGAGCGGGGAGGTCCCGCCGCAGGCCGGGAACAACCACCCGACCGGGATCCCGACCGGCGTGTTCGAGACGAAGGACGGCCACATCAACATCGCGGCGTCGGGCGATGAGCTCTACGAGCGGTTCTGCCGCGCGATCGAGCGCCCGGACCTCCGGACCGATCCGCGCTTCGCCACCGCCAAGGCGCGCTCCACCAACCGGGACGAGCTGATGGAGGTGCTGATGCCGGTCACCCGGCAGAAGTCCAGCGCGGAGTGGATCCGCATCCTGAACGACGCGGGCGTGCCCTGCGGCCCGATCTACCGCGTGGACGAGGCCTTCGCCGATCCGCAGGTGCGCCACCTCGAGATGGCGCAGCCGGTCCACTCGCCGGTGCTGGGCGATCTCACCATCCTCGGCCACCCGGTCTCGCACGGCGCGCGGCGTCTGCCCATCCGGGCCGCCGCGCCGGAGCTGGGCCAGGACAACGAGGAGATCCTGACCGCGCTCGGCTACACGAAGGAGCAGATCGCCGATCTCTCCCATCGCGGCGTGATCTAACCGGGGTCTCCGCCGGATCGCCATGCGCGTGCGGTTCTGGGGCACCCGCGGGTCGATCGCGAAGGCGGGCCCCTCCACCGTCCGCTACGGGGGCAACACCTCGTGCGTCGAGGTGCGCTCGGCCGCCGGCACGCTCCTGATCCTCGACTGCGGGACCGGCATCCACGGTCTCGGCCAGGCCCTGGAGGCGGCGCGGACCGGGCCGCTGCGCGGCCACATCCTGATCACCCATACCCACTGGGATCACATCCAGGGGTTTCCGTTCTTCGCCCCGCTGCTCGCCGAAGGCGACGAGTGGGACGTCTACGCCCCGCGCGGGTTCCGCGAGTCGGTGCGCGACGCGCTCGCCGGCCAGATGCAGTACACCTACTTCCCGGTCAGCCTCGAGCAGTTCGCGGCGACGCTGCGCTTCCACGATCTCGTGGAGGGGGCTTTCTCGATCGGGGATGTCCGGGTGACCGCCCAGTACCTCAATCATCCCGCGCTCGCGCTCGGCTATCGCCTCGAGGCGGATGGTGTGACGGTGGTCTACGCCACCGACCACGAGCCCCACCGCCGGACGCTCGCCGACGGCGATGCCGACGCGCTCAAGGGTGAGGACCGCCGTCACGTGGAGTTCCTCTCGGGCGCCGATCTGGTGATCCAGGACGCCCAGTACACAGCCGCGGAGTACCCGGCCAAGGTGGGATGGGGCCACGGGACCGTCGAGTCGGTGGTCGCCTCGGCCCTCGCGGCGGGCGCGCGCCGCGTCGCGCTCTTCCACCACGACCCGCTGCGCGACGACGACGCGATGGACGCGCTCGTCGCCACCGCGCGGGCGCGGGCCGCGGGAGCGCCGCTCGACGTCTTCGCGGCCGCCGAGGGGCTCGCGATCGACGTGACGCCGGCCGCCGGCGCGCCGGGCCGGTCCCGGCCCGCGCCCGCCGCCGCGCAGACGAGCGTGCCGCCCGAGCTGCTCAGCCAATCGGTGCTGGTGGCCCTCGACGACCCCCAGCTCCGCGACCACCTCGTCGAGGCGACCCGGGCCGACGGGCTGACGGCGCGCACGGCCGCCACCGCCGACCTGGTGCTGGCCGCGGTGCAGGCCGAGCCGCCGTCGGTGCTCCTGCTCGGACGGCGGATCGGAGGCCGCGACGGGCTCGAGGTCTGCCGCGCCCTGCGCAAGAGCGCGGAAGGCTACGCCCGGGAGCTGTCGATCGTGATCGTGACCGCCGACGAAGCGGAGGCCGATCGCGCGGCCGGCGCCGAGGCCGGGGTCACCGACTGGCTCGTCGGCCCGGTGTCGGTGCTGTACGCCCGCACCCGGATCCGCGCGTGGGCGCTCCGCCA
>DATMMH010000020.1:0-30141 GCA_035569855.1 Candidatus Dormiibacterota bacterium | reverse complement strand
TTGCTGAGCGGCTCGTCGAAGAGCAGGAGCCGCGGCTCCACCACCACCGCGCGCGCCACCGCCACCCGCTGCTGCTCGCCGCCCGAGAGCTGGTTGGGGAAGCGGCCTTCGTAGCCGGGCAGCCCGACCAGGGCGAGCACGCGCGCCACCTTCTCGCGGATCACCGCACGGCCGAGCCGCTTCACCCGCAGCCCGTAGGCCACGTTGTCGAACACGGTGAGGTGCGGGAACAGCGCGTAGTTCTGGAAGACGAAGCCGATGCTGCGCCGGTAGACCATGAGCCCGGTGACGTCCTGCTCGTCGATCAGCACGCGCCCGCCGTCCGGCTGCTCGAAGCCGGCCACCATGCGCAAGGTGGTGGTCTTGCCGCAGCCCGACGGGCCCAGCAGGGTCAGCAGCTCCCCCGGCTCCACCGTGAGGCTCACGTCGCTCACCGCGGCCACGCCCTGCTGGCCCCGCACGAAGCGCTTGGAGACCGAGACGAGCTCGAGCCTCGCTCCCTCCGCGCGGCTCCCCGGCGCGCTCATCCGCCCAGCAGGGTGCCGGCCTGACCGAGGCTGCCGGCGTTGAGCCGTCGCATCACGAGGCTCGACAGCAGCACCGCCGCGTAGACCAGCAGGATCACCAGCACCGAGAAGGCGGAGGCCTGGCCCAGCTCGAGATTCGTGATGCCTTCGAGGATGCGCACCGTGACGTGCGACCACTGCAGCGACACCAGGAAGATGGTGGCGCTGATCGCGGTCATGGCCCGAATGAAGAGCACGGTCATGCCCGCGAGCAGCGCGGGCCGGATCAGCGGCAGGACGACTCGACGGAACGTCACGTCTCGCCGCGCCCCGAGGCTCGCCGAGGCCTCCTCGATCGACGGATCGATCTGGGCGAGCAGGGCGGTGGTGGCGCGCGTGCCGGCGAGGCTGTAACGGAACACGTAGCAGACGACCAGGATGAAGGCGGTGCCGGTCAGGGCCAGCGGCGGATCGTTGAAGGCCACCAGATACGCGATCCCCACGATGGTGCCGGGCAGCGCGTAGTTGATCATCGCGGCGAATTCGAGGGTCCGGCGGCCGGGGAAGCGCGTGCGCGCGACCAGGAAGCCCAGCACCACCGCGAAGAGCCCGCCCACCGGCATGCACACGGCCGCGATCACCAGCGTGTCGCGGATGGCCTTGAGCCCGCCGCTGAAGACGTGAGCGTAGTGGGCGCCGGAGAGGTGGTTGTCGGCGCCGAGCGCCCGTACCAGGGAGGCGGCCGCGATCAGCAGGTAGCACGTGAGCACGAGCGCCACCGTCAGCGCGCACACGAGGGCGAGCGCGACCGCCGCGCCGGACGAGAGGCTCTTCACCCGCGTGGCCGCGCCCGCCTTGCCGGTCACCGTGACCACCGAGCGGCGCTCGGTCCACCACCGCTGCGCCGCGAAGATCGCGAGCGTGGGGACCAGCAGGAGGAACGAGAGCGCGGCGCCGCCGCGCATGTCGTAGAGCCCGGTGATCTGGAGGAAGGCCTGGGTGGGCAAGACCGGGAACTTGGTCCCGCCGAGGATCAACGGGGTCGCGAAGTCGGCGAGCGAGGCCGCCGAGACCAGCAGGAAGGAGTTGGCCAGACCCGGCGCGGCCAGCGGCACCGTGACGGTGCGGAACACGCGCCAGCGCCGGGCTCCCAGGCTGAAGCCACCGTCCTCGAGATTGGGATCGATGTTGGCGAGCACGCCCTTGAGCGTGAGGTAGGCGATGGGGAAGTAGGTGAGGGTCTCGGAGAGCCAGGTGCCGCCCAGGCCGTAGATGTTGAGGGAGGCGATGCCGAACACGTGGTAGGAGATGAGCCCCTTGGGGCCCAGGGCGAAGATCAGGGCGATGGCCGCGGTGAAGGGCGGCGAGATCAGCGGGAGCAGCACGATCGCGTCGAGCCCGATGCCCACCGTTCGCGGCACGTTCGCCCGCACCGCGAGGAGCGCGAACGCGAAGCCGAGCGCGGTGCCGGCCCCGCCGACCAGCGCGGCCAGGAGCAGGCTGTTGCCGAAGGCTCGGCGATGCTGCCAGCCCGCGATCACGTCGCGGACCGCGGCCAGGCTCGGGCCTCCGTCCCAGAAGGTGAGCGCGAGGAGTCGCGTGAGCGGGTAGAGGATGAACAGCGCGACGACGGCCCAGATCAGCACCACCGTCGCCGCGAGCGCCGGGTCGCGCCGCGCGCCCGAGGGATCGGCGCTCACCTCACTCCTTGATCACTTCGTTGATCCAGCGATCCACCAGGCGCTTGCGGTTCTTGCCCACCCAGTCGAGATCCACCGGCAGGAGCTTGGCTTCCTTCATCAAGGCCAGGACCGCGGGATTGATGCTGCCCCCGGGCAGGCTCGGCAGCATGTAGACCTCGTTCTTGTCCAGCAGGTCCTGCATGTCCCGTGTGAAGGTCCAGTCGATGAACTTCGTGGCGGCCTCGCGGTTCTTGGCCCCCTTCACCAGGGCCACCCCCTCGATCACCGCGGCCACGCCCTCGCGCGGGAACGTGGTGATCATGTCGTACCCCTTCTTCTTGGCCTCCATCGCGTCCGGCATGTGGGCGATGCAGACCATGGCCTGGCCCATCGCGGTGGGGATGGTGCAGCCGCCGCCGCTCTTGGTGTAGACCTGCACGTTCTGGTGGAGCTTCTTCTGGTAGTCGAAGGCCCGGTCCTCGTCCTTCCCGAACGCGTAGTAGATGGAGAGGATGCGGGTCAGCGCGGTGCCGGAGGTGCGGGCGTCCGCGGTCTGGATCTGTCCCTTGTAGGCCGGATCGAGGAGGTCGTTCCAGGAGGTCGGCGGCTTGAGCCCCTTCTCCTTGAGCAGCTTGGCGTTGGACATGAACAGGAGCGTGTTCCGGGCCACCGCGGTGTAGTAGGCCTCGGGGTCTCGCAGCTCCGCGGGCACCTTCGCGGTGTTCGCGGACCTGAACGGCTCGATGATGCCCGCGGCCTTGGCCGCCGCGAAGCCGTCGCCCGGCGCGCCCCAGATCACGTCGGCCCGCGGGTTGTTCCGCTCGGCGGTCGCGCGCGCCACCAGCTCGCCGGTGGAGAGCCGGATGAAGTTGACTTGGACGCCCGTCCTCGCGGTGTAGGCCTGGAAGATCGGCTGTGAGAGCGATTCCGGCCAGGCGGTGTAGACGTTGACGGTGTCGGCGGCCCAGGCGGGGACGGCCAGCAGCAGGCACGCGACCAGCAACATCACGGTGGACATCGGTGTCCTCCTTCGGGTGAGGCGTGACGACGTCGTGATCGGCAGGACTATAGCGGACTTTCGCGGTCGGCGGTGCGCAATCGGCGCGGATCACTCGGCCCTTGACGTTCCCTCGGCCGACGGCGGAGGATCGACCCGGCAACCGGACGGACCCCGGGGGGTCCTGCCGTTCCGTCCACTCGGGCGGGCGGAGTAGAGACGTGAACGTCGATGCGCACGCGGGCGAGGCCGACGAGGATGACGAAGATGACGAGGAGATCACCGGTGGTTCTGCTGGCCGTCCTGCTCCTGGCCGTCGCGCCGATCGGCCTTACCCGGCGGGCGGGGTCGGCGCACGCGGCCGGCAACACGCTGACCGTCGCCTTCAGCACCGACATCGTGACGCTCGATCCCCACCAGAACACGGACCTCAACACCATGCAGGTGCTCGAGCAGATCTACGAGCACCTGGTGGCGCTCGGCCGCGATGGCACGTTCCATCCGGTCCTGGCCGAATCGTGGGAGCTCGTGGACGAACGGACGTGGAAGTTCAAGCTGCGACGTGGAGTCCACTTCCACAACGGCGAGGACTTCACCGCCGACGCGGTCAAGTTCACCCTCGAACGGCTCGCCGACACGAAGGATCCCGTGCGGTCCGGCCCGAGCTTCCGGCAGAACCTCGCGGAGGTCGTCGTTCAGGATCCCCTGACCGTCCTCATCAGGACGAAGGCCCCGTATCCCGATCTGCTCGCCTTGCTGCACCTGAGCGGCTCGGTCATTCCCCCGAAGTACTTTCAGTCGGTCGGCAAGGAGCGATTCGCCCGCGAACCGAACGGTACCGGTCCCTACCGCTTCGCCGCCTGGAGACGAGACGTGCAGGTGACGCTCCAGGCGAACGAGCGATACTGGGGCGGCAAGCCGGCCTTCGGCGAGTTCGTATACCGGCCGATGCCGGAAGCGGCCGCCCGGGTCGCCGCGCTCGTGAAGGGGGAGATCGACGTCGCGGCGGACGTCCCCGCCGAGCGGGTGAAGGAACTCGAGTCGGGGCGGAACACCCGGGTCGTGAGCTACCCGGGCCAGCAGATTTACATCGGGATCGACACGCTCAAGACGGGACCTCTCCGGGACCGCCGCGTCCGCCAGGCGCTGAACTACGGGATCGACGTGGACGCCATCGTGCGCGACGTGCTCGGCGGCCAGGCGGTTCGCCTGAACGGACCCATGTTCCCCACGATGGTCGGGTACGACTCGAACCTCAAGGTCTACCCGTACGATCCGGAGCGCGCCAAGGAGCTCCTCGCTCAGGCCGGCTACCCCGGGGGATTCAACGTCGCCCTCGACGTTCCGGTCGGATACCAGGGCGCCATGAAGCTGAAAGACGTGGGCGAGACCGTCGTCAGCTACCTGAAGAAGCTCGGGGTCGACGTGACGCTGAAACTGATCGAGCCGGCGGCCGCGACCGAGCGCTACCAGGCGAAGCAGTTCCAGATGTACTTCTACGCGTGGGGTGGCGACTATGTCTCCGGGCGCATCCTCGAGATCCTCCTGTACTCGAAGACCCGGGGCTACTACTACCAGAGCCCCGAGGCCGATTCGATGATCGCCGCGTACCAGGGCACGATGAACCTGCGCCGGCGCGAGGAGCTCGGGCGCACGCTGCACCGCTTCCTCCACGAGGACGCCCCCTTCGTCTTCCTCTACCAGGAACGCGCGACGCTCGGACTGGCGAAGCGCCTGGTCTGGGAGCCCATCGTCTCCGACCAGCGGCTCCACGCCGCGGAGTTCCGGGCGCAGTAGCCCGGCTCCGCCCCCGCCTCCGTCCATGGTGTCGTGGCGGTACGTCGCCCGGCGCGTGGCCCAGACCGCGCTCATCCTCGTCGGCGTCACGCTCGCCGTCTTCTGGGTCGTCCGGCTGAGTGGGGATCCCGTGCTCCTCATGCTCCCCGCCGACGCCAGCCAGCAGGACATCCAGAGACTGCGCGTGTCCCTCGGCTTCGACCGGCCGATCCACGTGCAGCTCTGGCGGTTCACGGAGCGGGTGACCGCGGGTGACTTCGGCACCTCGCTGCGGTTCCAGGAGCCGGCGCTCCCGCTGGTGCTGGAGCGGCTGCCGAGCACGGTTCTGCTGGCTCTCACCGCGCTCTCGCTCTCCACGGTCGTCGCCATCCCCCTGGGGGTCACGAGCGCGGTCCGGCGCGACTCGGTCTGGGACCGCGCGGCGATGAGTCTGGCCCTGCTCGGCCAGTCGATGCCGATCTTCTGCACCGGCATTGTGCTGATCACCGTCTTCTCGGTCGCGCTCGACCTCTTCCCCAGCTCGGGAAGTGGGACGCTCGGTCATCTGGTGTTGCCGGCCACCGCCCTCGGCTTCTTCTCGATCGGCCGCGTGACGCGACTCGTGCGGGGCGGGATGCTCGAGGTCCTCGGCCAGGACTACGTACGGACCGCGCGCGCCAAGGGCCTCGCCGAGTGGAGCGTGGTGTACCGGCACGCGCTCCGCAACTGCCTGCTGCCGGTGGTGACGATCGTGGGCCTCGAGCTCGGCTCGACCCTCGGCGGCGCCGTCGTCACCGAGATGGTGTTCGCATGGCCGGGAGTCGGCCGCCTGATCGTGTCCGCGATCTTCGCCCGGGACTACCCGCTGGTCCAGGCCGCCGTGTTCGTCGTGGCCACGATGTTCGTGCTCGTCAATCTCGCGGTCGACCTGCTCTATGCGGTCGTCGATCCGCGCGTGCGGTATGGGTGAGCCCGCGGCGCCGGGCGTCGGGCGCCCGCGGACGCTCGCGCGGTGCAACCGGACCGGGTGGGTGGCCGCCGGGGTCCTGCTGGCGGAGATCGTGGTGGCGCTCCTCGCCCCGACCCTGGCGCCGCACGACGCGCTCGAGCAGGACACGACCTGGCGGCTGAAGCCACCGCTGACCATGGCCGCGGCCGGGCGCTTCATCCTCGGCTCCGACCAGCTCGGTCGTGACGTCCTGAGCCGCATCCTCCACGGCGCGCGGATCTCGCTGCTCATCGGCATCTCGGCGGTGGCCATCGCGGCGCCCCTCGGGGTCGCGGTCGGCCTCTTCGCGAGCTACCACGGTCGGGCCCTGGACGACGTCGTGATGCGGATCGCCGACGTCCAGCTCGCCTTTCCGTTCATCTTGCTCGCGGTGACCGTCGTCGCGGTCCTTGGCCCGAGCGTCAGGAATCTGATCATCGTCCTGGGTATCGCGGGGTGGGTCCCGTACGCGCGCCTCGCCCGCAGCGAGGTGCTGACGCTGAAGGGCCGGGAGTTCGTCGAGGCGGCGCGCGCGCTCGGGGCCGGGGACGTACGGATCATCACGCGACACATCCTGCCGAACGTGCTGACGTCCGTCGTCGTGGTCGGAACGTTCGCCCTCGCCAACACGATCATCGTCGAGTCGTCCTTGAGCTTCCTCGGGCTCGGCGTCCAGCCGCCGAACCCGACGTGGGGCGGCATGCTCAGCGACGGTCGCGAGTACGTGACGACGGCGTGGTGGCTCTGGGTGTGCCCGGGAGCGGCGATCCTGACGACCGTCCTCGCGGTCAACTTCGTGGGCGACTGGCTGCGTGATGCGCTCGACCCGCGCGTGCCGTGGTGACCACCTGATGAGCTTGGTGAAAAATGCTCACGGTCGTAGACTTGGGATACAGAAGAAGGACGCTGCGCGTGACCATCCTCCGCCCGCTGATCGCCTTCGGCTCCTGCCTGATCGCCCTCGCCTTGCCCGTCGCTGCCGCGCGCGGTGCCTCGCTCGGGCCGGTCGATTCGTCGCCCGCCGTCGAGGAGCGGCCCCCCGACCTGCCCCCGTGGCTCATTGCCTCCCGGTTGGGCAGGCCCCTCGACGATCGGTCGCGGGACGGCGGCGAAGGCCCCGCGGTGCTGAGCGACGTGGACGCGGTCCTCTCGCGCGATTCGGCGACCGTCGTCGAGACCGATCCGCTGACGATCCGGACGTCGGGCGACGAGGCGAAGGACCTCCGCGCCCTGGTGGGTCGGGGCGAGCCCTGGCGCCTCGTCCGCTTCGGCGCCGACGCCGGCTCGGGATCGCAGAACGTGAAGGTGACGGCGTACGGCGCGGTGGCCTACGTGCCGAACAGCCTGGGAGGGCCGTGGCTGGGCTCCGGGCTCGGCTTCGGCCCGGCCTCCACACCCGGCTACGCCGTGGGCATCGATGATCGGGAGGAGCCCATCTCGCTCGGCTTCAAGGCGGAGCTGAACGGTCTCGAGGGAGGCGCGGAGTACCGCTCGGTCGGCAAGAGCCTGGACCGTGTGGTCTCCGGTCCCCCGTCCCAGAAAGACAAGGAGGGCACCGAGGTCTGGCTGGCCCAGTGGCTGGGGCGGCTGCAGCTCAAGCTCTCGCAATCCGCGCTCTCCGACAACGTGGACCGCAATCCCGCGCTGCCCCGCACCACCAAGACCCAGACCGCAGTGAGCGCCAAGCTGGCGCCGGTCTCCTGGCCGATCTTCGGGCTGACCTACGCCACCGGCGATTCGGAGCGGAGCTGGCTGACCGGCTCGGGGCAGCCACGTCTCATGGAGCGGCAGGCGTTCGACAGCGTGGCCGGCTCGGTCTACTACGGCACCCCGCGCGTGGATCTCTCGGCGTCGTCCACCTACGGCTGGAGCCGCGACATCGGCCGGCCGGATCAGCAGATGACGTCGCTCTATCAGGACCTGCAGCTCACGCTCCGGCCGATAACATCCGTGAGCGTGACGCCCGCGGTCAGCACCGGGCTCGACCGCTACCAGTGGTCGGGGACCCTCAACCACAGCGACTCCGCTTCCCTGCTGCTGACCTACGCGCAGCCCGCCTCCTGGTGGAGCGTCTGGACGCTCGGCGCCTATACCAAGAGCCAGGCCACCGACCGCACCGTGGACGGGCGCAGCATGAGCGTGAGCGGCGGGGTGTCCTGCGGGCTCGGCCGGCTCCTGGGCGGGGCGACCACCATGTCGTTCCAGGCCGGCTACGATCGGTACGACGACTCGATCTACCCGGACAGCTCCTCGCGCGGCGTCTTCGGCCTGGTCCTCCTCAAGATCTCCACGTTCTAGCCGCGGCCATCCCGCGGTCCGGTCTCATCCGTGGCGCAGCCGCGGGTCGAGGAAATCCTGCAGCGCGTCGCCCAAGACGTTGAGCGACAGCACCACGACGAAGATGGCCAGCCCGGGCAGCAGCGCCACGTGCGGCCGCAGGATCACGAACGTCCGCGCGGTGGCCAGCATGCTCCCCCAGTCCGCGGTGGGCGGCTGGGTGCCCAGGCCCAGGAAGCTCAGCCCTGCAGTGGCGAGGATCTTGGCCCCGACGTCCAGGCTGAAGGCGACCGCGATCGGGGCGAGCAGGTGGGGCAGCAGGTGGCGGCGCAGGATCAGCCGATCGCTGCTGCCGAGCGCGCGCGCGGCCTCCACGAACTCGCGCTCCCGCAGCGAGAGCACCACCCCGCGCACCAGCCGCGCGTAGAACGGGAAGCCCACGATCGCGATGGCCACCATCGCGTTGGCGAGCCCGGGACCGAGTCCGGCCACGATCGCGATGGCGAGCAGGATGTAGGGGAAGGCCATCAGGATGTCGGTCAGCCGCATCACGATCGTATCCACGTGCCCGCCCCAGTAGCCGGCGTGCAGCCCGAGCAGCACCCCGATCAGCATGGACGCGGCGGCGGCGCCCACGCCGGCCATGAGCGAGATGCGGGCGCCCCAGACGAGCCGGGCGAGCATGTCGCGCCCGAACTCGTCGGTGCCGAGCAGGTGCCCGGCGGCGCCGGGCGGCCTGAGGCGGTTCGGAGTGTCCACCGCGTCGGGATCGAGCAGGGGCAGGTAGGGGGCCAGCATCGCCCCCAGCACCGCGGCCGCAATCACGAGGGCCGCCGCGAGGGCGAGCCGGTTGCGGGGCATGCCGGCGCTCACCGGGCGGCGCTCACTCGTACCGGATGCGGGGATCGAGGACCGCGTACAGCAGATCCACCGCCAGGTTGAAGAGCACGAACCCCAGCGCGATCACGAGCACGCAGCCCTGCACCAGCGGGAAGTCGCGGGCCAGGATGCCCTGGATCATGAGAGTGCCCACGCCCGGCCACGAGAACACCGTCTCGGTGAGCACGGCACCGCCCAGCAGATAGCCCGCCTGCACGCCCACCACCGTGACGGTGGGGATCAGCGCGTTGCGCAGCGCGTGGCGCAGGACCACCGCGCGCTCCACGAGGCCCTTGGCGCGTGCGGTCCGCACGAAGTCCTGGCGGAGCACGTCGAGCATGGTGGAGCGCGTGAGGCGCGCGATGATGGTCATGGACGCGGCGGCCAGCGTGATCGCGGGCAGCACCAGGTGGCTCAGCAGGTCCAGCAGCCCGCCGCCCGCGTGCGCGCCGTACATGCCGGAGGCGGGCAGCCAGCCGAGCCAGAGCGAGAAGCACACCATGAGCACGAGGGCGAGCCAGAAGCTCGGCATGCTGGCCCCGAAGATGGAGCCGAGCGTGCTGAGCCGGTCCACCATCGAGTGGGGCCGCGCCGCCGAGAGCACCCCGAGCGCGATGCCACCGACCGTGGACAACACCAGCGCGGTCGCGGTCAGCAGCAGCGTGGCCCGGAAGCGGAGCAGCACCTCGCCCAGGACGGGCTGCCGCATTCGAATGGACCGGCCCAGGTCCCCCTGGAGGACGTGGGCCATCCAGTGGACGTACTGGAGCGGTAGCGGCCGGTCGAGCCCCAGGTCGGCGCGGAGCCGGGAGACGTCTTCCTGGGTGGCCTGTGGGCCGAGCATGATCTCGGCGGGGTCGCCCGGGGCCAGGTGCAGGACGAGGAAGACCACCACCGAGACGCCCACCAGCACCGGCACCAGCAGCAGCAGGCGACGAAGGAGGTAGCGGCTCACCGCGGGGCCGGCGCTACTTCAGCGAGATCGTCTCCACGCGCAGGTCGAAGCTCGGGTGGAGCTTGAAGCCCTGCACGCGCTTGGCGTAGGCCGCGGTCTGTACCTCGTGGTCGATGAAGATCCAGGGCGGGTCGTCCTGGAGCAGGCGCTGGGCCTCGCGGTACAGCTCCGCCCGCTTGGCCTGGTCGGTGGTGAGCCGGGCCTGGGTCAAGACGTCGTCGAAGCGCGGGTTCTTGTACATGGCCCGATTGGGGCCGACCGGCGTCCACTGGCTCGAGTGGAGCAGCGGGTACAGCACGAGGTCCGGATCCTCCGAGCCCGCCATCCACGACAGCGCGAACATCTCCTGCTCCTTGGTGCGGAGCTTCGCGAGGTAGGTGCCCCACTCCATGGTCTGGAGGTTCACGGTCACGCCCACCGCCTTGAGATTGGACTGGATGATCGTGCTCATCGCCACCGGCGACTGCATGCCCGAGCCCGACTCCGGCACCCAGAGCGTGGTGGAGAAGCCGTTGGGGAGCCCCGCCTCGGCCAGCAGCTTCCTCGCGCGCGCGGGATCATAGGGGAAGGCCTTGAGACCCGCGTCGTCGCCCCAGGTGCCGGGCAGCACCGGACCCTTGGAGACCGCGCCGGTGCCCTTGAGCACGTCGCGGACGATCGCGTCCTTGTTCACCGCGTAGTTCAGCGCCTGCCGCACCCGCTTGTCGTCGAAGGGCTTCTTGGCGTTGTTGAACCCGAGGTACCACACGTGCGCGCCCACCTGCCGCTGCAGCGTCACCTTCGGGTTGTTCTCGAGCTGGTCCACGAAGTCGGGCGGGGTGCCAACGATCAGGTCGAGCGCGCCGGTGAGCAATTCGGTGAGGCGCGCCTGGTCCTCCGTGATCGGCCGGAAGATCACGTGGTCCACCTTGACCGGGAAGCGCCAGTAGCCCGGGTTCTTGTCGAGGACGACGCGCTGGCCGTGATCCCAGGTCGCGAACTTGAAGGGCCCGGTGCCGACCGGGCTCGCCGCGTAGTCCTGGCCGAGCTTCATGGCCGCGGTGGGGCTCACGATGGACGCGGCCCCCGCGGTGAGGATGGCGAGGAACGACGCGCGCGGCTCCTTCAGGATGAAGCGCACCGTGCTGTCGTCCATCACCTCGACCGCCTTGACGTTGCCGAAGAAGTAGGCGGCGAACGGGTACTTGCCGAGCTTGTTGGCCGGATGCTCCGGATTGATCTGCCGCTCGATGGAGAACTTCACCGCGGCGGCGTTGAACGGCGTGCCGTCGTGGAACGAGATGCCCTTGCGGAGCTTGAAGGTGTAGGAGAGCCCGTCCTTCGAGATCGTCCACGACTCCGCGAGCCCGGGAACGATCTGGGTGGTCTCGTCCGCGAATGCGACCAGCGTCTCGACCACCCGGCGGCCCACGCGGTTGGAGTTGAGGTCGGTGACCTGGGCCGGATCGAGCGCCACCGGCTCGGCGACCAGCCCCACCACCAGCGTGCTCGCCTGCTGCGCGGGCGCGACCGTCAACGCGCCCGCGGCCAGCAGGACCAGGATCGCCAAGGTCACGCACGACCACCGCCGTCCGAGTCTCATCACCGCTACCTCCTGAGGATGGGAGAAGGAGATCCCGCCGGAGCCACGATCGGGCGCGCCGAGTATAGCATCGCCGCGTGGCCGGGGTGACGTGGCGGCCTTGACATCGCCTCGGCCGGCACCTAGGGTGTTGCCCGGCGAATCCGAAAGGAGACCTCATGGCCAAGCTCGAGTTCGGAGCGTGGATCCCCACCTACGCGTGGAGCGGCAAGAAGACCGATCCGAAGAACATGCAGCGGATCCGCGAGTCCATCGTCAAGTGCGAGAAGTACGGCATCGACGTGTGGGTCATCGACCACCTCCTCTCCGCGCCCGGCCTCTACGGCAACGCGTGGCTCGAGCCGCTGAGCGCGCTCGCCTACGCGGCGGCGCTGACCTCGAAGGTCAAGATCGCCACCGGCATCCTGGTGCTGCCGATACGGCATCCCGTGCTGCTGGCCAAGGAGATCTCCACCCTCTGCCACCTGTCGAACAACCGCTACGTCTTCGGGGTGGGCCCGGGCTGGTACGCGCGCGAGTACGAAGTCACCGGCTCGCGCATCCAGGAGCGCGGCAAGCGGACCGACGAGATCATCGAGGCGGTGACCTTGCTGCTGACCAAGCCCCACGCGAGCTTCCACGGCAAGTTCTACCGCTTCGACGACATCACGATCGATCCGCGCCCGCCGAAGATGCCGCAGATCTGGGTGTCGGGGGGCTCGCGGGTGCCGGATCCCGGCGAGCACGACGTGCCGGTCATCGCCACCACCGTGATGGACCGCATCGTGAAGGCGGGGAACTGGCTCTCGCGCTGCTCGGGCACGCAGGACTGGGTCAAGCGGGACTGGGGACTGCTGCAGCAGCACGCCAGGAGCCTCGGCCGCGATCCGAAGAAGCTCACCTTCGGCCACTGCAACTTCATCCACCTGGCGGACACGCCGAGCCACGCGAAGGCGGTGGCCGCCTCGAAGGCGCCGTTCATCAAGACGATGGGCACGCACCGGACCTACGAGCACCTGCAGGAGTCGTACATGATCGGGTCGATCGACCACATCAACACGCGCATCGACGACCTCGTGTCGGCGGGCCTCGAGTATCTGGTGCTGGGTCCGGTGACCGACGATCCCGCCCAGATCGATCTGCTCGCGAAGAAAGTGATGCCGCACTTCAAGTAGGACGGCGAACGCATGCGCTTCGGCTTCTACCTGCCCACGCGGGGCAAGACCGCCACCCCGGACGCGCTCGAGACGCTGGTCTCGCGCGCGGAGGCGTGGGGCTTCGCCTCGGTGGTGATCGCGGACCACATCGTCTTCCCGGTCACCGTTACGTCGAAGTACCCGTACACCGTGAGCGGGGCGTTCCCCGGGCAGGGCGACGCCCTCGAGCAGCTCGCGCTCATGGCCTTCGTCGCGGGCAAGAGCCGCGCGCTGCGGCTGATCTCGAGCGTGATGATCCTCCCGTACCGCAACCCGGTGGTCACCGCCAAGATGCTCGCCACCATCGACGTGCTCTCCAGAGGCCGGGTCACCGTCGGCGTCGGGGTGGGCTGGCTGCGCGAGGAGTTCCGGGCGCTAGGCGCGCCCGACTTCGACCGGCGCGGCGCGGTGAGCGACGAGTACCTGCGCATCTTCAAGACCCTGTGGACGCAGGATCCCGCGTCGTTTCGCGGGGAATTCTACCGCTTCGATTCCGTGCGCTGCCTGCCCCAGCCGGTCCAGAAGCCCCATCCGCCGATCTGGGTGGGCGGCCACAGCCGGGCCGCGCTGCGCCGGGTGGCGCGGCTCGGCGACGGGTGGCACCCGGTGGGCGCCAATCCCGCCGTCCCGCTGCGGCCCCCCGAGCTGCGCGGGCTCCTCGACGAGCTGTATCGTCTGACCGAGGCGGAGCACCGCGACCCGTCGACGCTCACGATCTCGTACAAGGCGCCGGTCTACGACCCGGGGCAGGAGGTGGACGGCGGCGGCGCGGCGCGGCCGTTCTCCGGCAGCGCCGCGCAGATCGTGGACGACGTCGCCACGTTCGCCCGCCTGGGGGTGAGCGAGCTGATCTTCGACTTCCGGAGCGAGAGCCTGGCCGAGAGCCTCGAGCGCATGGAGCGCTTCGCTCCCGTCATCCGCGAGACGGCCGGCGTCTGACCCGGGAGCGGACGGGGCGAGCGACCTACCCCGCCCGCGGATCCAGCAGGTCCCGCAGCCCGTCGCCCAGCAGGTTCGCGCCCAGCACCACGAGCGAGATCATGATCCCGGGCGCGGTCGCGAGCCACCACGCGTTGGAGAGATAGTCGCGCCCCTCGGCGAGCATGAGCCCCCACGACGGCCGCGGCGCCTGGATCCCCATCCCGAGAAAGCTCAGCCCCGATTCGAGCAGCACCATCGTGGCGAACTGGCTCGAGCCGATCACCAGGATCGGGGCGAGCGTGTTGGGCAGGATGTGGCGGACGATGATGCGCACGTCGCTGGCCCCGAGGGTGTAGGCGGCCTCGACGTACTCGAGCCGGCGGATCGTCAGCACGTTGGCCCGCACCGTCCGCGCGTAGAGCACCCAGCCGCTCAGGGCCAGCACCCCCACCAGCGCGGCCGGGCTCGTGCCCACCACCGCCACGATGGCGATCGCGAGCATGATCACGGGCAGCGCGAGCTGCACGTCGGCCAGGCGCATGAGGAAGGCGTCCACCCGCTCGCCGCCCGAGCCCGCCACGAGCCCGACGACGATGCCGACCGCGGCCGCGATGACCACCGAGATCGCCGCGAGGGTGAGCGAGACGCGCCCGCCGTGGAGCAGGCGCGCGAGGATGTCGCGTCCCAGGTTGTCGGTGCCGACCACGTGGGCCGACGTGCCCCCGATGCCCCAAGGGGGGGCCAGGCGCCGGCTGTAGGAGGGCTTCACCGGATCGCTGGACGCGAGCACCGGGGCGAAGACGCTGGCCAGCACCGTGAGGGCGAGCAGGATCCCGCCGACCAGCGCGGTGGGGCTCAAGCGGCCCGCGCCCGAATTCGTGACCGGCGCGTCGACCCGGCGCCCGCTCACGAGTAGCGGATCCGGGGGTCGATCACGGTGTAGAGCAGGTCGACCACCAGGTTGAGCACCACGAAGATGGTGGCCGAGAAGATCAGCACGGTTTGCACCACCGGGAAGTCCCGGAAGAAGATCGCGTCGACCACCAGCTTGCCCATGCCGGGCCAGGCGAACACCGACTCGGTGATGACCGCGCCCCCGAGCAGGGTGCCGATCTGCAACCCGAGCACCGTGAGCACCGGCACCGCCGCGTTGCGCAGCGCGTGCCGGAGCACGACCGCCCGCTCGGCCAGGCCCTTGGCGCGACCGGTGCGGATGTAGTCGCGCCCGAGGATCTCGAGCATGCTGGAGCGGGTCAGGCGCGCGACCAGCGCGGTGGGGAACGCGGCCAGGGTGATCGAGGGCAAGACGATATGACGCCAGCTCTCGAAGCCGGAGGTGGGCAGCCAGCGGAGCGCGACCCCGAAGAGCAGGATCAGCATGATGCCGAGCCAGAAGTTCGGCAGCGACTGCCCCAGCACGGCCAGGAACGTGCTCGCGTAGTCGTAGCGGGTGCCCCGGCGGACCGCGGCCAGGATGCCGAGGGAGACGCCGATGGCCACCGTGAGGATCAGGGCCGCGAGGGCCAGCTCCGCGGTGGCGGCGATGCGCTCGGTGACCACGCGCAGGGCGGGCGCCCGGTACTGGAACGACTGGCCGAAGTCACCCCGGACGACGCTGCGGATGAAGATGCCGTACTGCACGTGCACGGGCTCGTGGAGACCGAGCTGGCGGTTCAGCTCGTCGACCGCGGACTGGGGCGCCCCGTCGGGCAGCAGCATCTTGGCCGGATCGCCGGGCAGGACGCGGAGCACGACGAACACCAGCAGCGACACGCCGAGGAGCGTCAGGGCGGACTGCCAGAGGCGGCGGAGGACGTAGGCCCTCACCGGGCGCCGGCCCCGGGCGCCCGCGGCGCTCGGCTACGCGATCGCGACGTCACTCAGCAGGACGTAGTAGTCGCGGCGCGGCTCGAAGTTCCGCAGCCGGTCGCTGACCCCGTAGATGGCCACGCTGTAGTACGGCCAGATCTCCGGTTCCTCGTCCCACAGGATGCGCTCGAGCTCCTCGTACTTGGCCTGGCGCACCTTGGGATCGGGCACGCGCCCCTCCGCGATCAACTTCTCCACTCGCGGATTGTCGTAGCGGGTGAGCTTCTCGGATCCGGCCTTGGTGAACCACTGGCCGAAGTACCAGTCCGGATCGTGGGGCATGTGGGCCCAGCCGGAGAAGAACATGTCGTAGGTGCCGGCGCTGCGCTGCTCGCGGGCGGTGGCGATCTCGAGATTCTTGATGTTGACCTTGATGCCGACCTCTCCGAGCATCGCGGCCACCGCCTGGGTGATCTCGAGCTGCTTGGGGTAGAGGTCCTTCATCAGCACGAAGTCGAGGGTGACGTTCGAGTAGCCGGCCTGCTTGAGGATCTGGCGGGCCTTCTCGGGATCGTAGGCCTTGGGCGGCAGGCTCGTGTGCCCGATGAGCCCCGGCGGCACCGGGCTGTCCACCACGCGGCCGTAGCCGAGCAGCAGATCCTTGATGATCACGTTGCGGTCGATCGCCAGCGAGATCGCCTGCCGCAGGCGCTGGTCCTTCACCGGCTCCTTGGCGAGCTGGAAGATCCAGCGCTGCGCCTCCACCGCCGGCACGTCGAACACCTTGACGCCGCGGCTGCCCTTGAGGGTCTCCACCAGGTCCGGGGTGACGCGGTCGATGACGTGGATCTCTCCGGCGCGGAGCGCGGAGGCCCGGGTGGACAGCTCGGGGATGAACCGGAACGTGACCTTCTCGACCTTGGGCTGCCCCGGCTTCCAGTAGGTGGGATTCGCGGCCAGCACGATGTTGTCGCCGTGGGTCCAGCTCGTGAAGCGGAAGGGGCCGGTGCCGACCGGTTTCTGGAAGAACGCGTCCTCGTTGCGCGCCGCGCTCGGCGGGAGCATGCCGAGCATGGTGAGGTGCGCGGGCAGCGAGCCGAAGGGACGCCGCGATGTGATCACCACCGAATCGTCGCCGTCCTTCTCCACCGACTCGACGTCCTGGTAGACGAAGGACTTGATCAGCTTGGTATTGTCGCGAGCCCGCTTGATCGTGAAGACCACGCTGTCCGCGTTGAACGGGGTGCCGTCGTGGAAGACGACGTTCTTCCGGAGGGTGAACCGCCACGTGAGGTTGTTGACCGCGCGCCAGGACTCGGCGAGGGCCGGCACGAACTTCGAGTCGTTGGTCACGTCCACCAGCGGGTCGAACATGTGCCGGTGCACCGAGGTGGCGGAGATCGAGTAGTGGTTGGCGGGATCGAGCGTGAGCATGCGCTCGGAGAGCCCGGCCACGATCTCCCCGCTCCGTCTGGCCTGCGCGCGGGCCGCGCGCGGCAGGGAGGCGGCGGCCAGCCCGGCCGCGCTCAGGGTCAGGAACTGCCGCCGGCCGACCGGTGTCTCGTCGCTCATGGCTGGACTCCTCCTTGGAGCCTTCGGTGTATGTCATGGCGCGGCTCGCTGTCAAGGCCGCGGCGCGTCGGCGTGCGCGGGCGGTTGACACCTCCGGGCGCCGGACATAGGATCGGAGCGCCCATCCGGCTCCACGACCGTCAGCGCCGACACGACACGCAGCCAACTCACCGAGGGAGGGCTCCATGAAGCGAGCGATTCGATCCGTTGCCACGCTCCTGGCGGTGGCGGTGCTTCTGACGGCCGCTCCCACGCCGCGGGACGCGGCCCAGGCGGCCGGCGAGCGGGACGTCACCGTCGCCCAGGGCATCGACGCCGAGTTCCTCGACGTGCAGATGACCAACAACATCGTCACCCTGATCATCAACGGCTCGATCTACGACACGCTGCTGACCCGCGATCGGCAGCTCCAGATCGTGCCGCGGCTGGCCACGTCGTACAAGCTGGTGAGCGAGAAGATGTGGGAGGTCAAGCTGCGCGCCGGGGTCAAGTTCCACAACGGCGAGCCCTTCGACGCGAGCGCGGTCAAGTTCTCCTTCGAGCGCATCAACCGCCCCGACTTCAAGTCGCCCCAGAAGGGCTGGTTCTCCACCATCGAGCGGGTCGAGGTGGTGGACCCCACGACGGTGCGCTTCCACACCAAGGTGCCCGATCCCGCGATGCCGGCGCGCATGACCCTCATGTACCAGCTCGCGCCCAAGTACGTGACCCAGGTCGGCGACGTGCAGGCCAATCTCAAGCCGGTGGGGACCGGGCCCTTCAAGTTCGTGGAGTGGGTGAAGAACGACCGCATCGTGGTGGAAGCCAACGACGAGCACTTCGACGGCAAGCCGGCGGTACGCCGGGCGACGTGGAAGCCGATCCCGGAGCTCGGCTCTCGCATCGCCGCGCTCCAGACCGGACAGGCGGACCTGATCGTCAACGTCCCGCCCGACCAGATGCAGACGCTCGCCTCCAGCCGAGGCGTCCGGGTCGAGAAGATCCCGAGCTGCCGCATCATCTACTTCGGCATCGCCCAGATCAAGGGCGGCCCGCTCGCCGACCGGCGCGTCCGGCAGGCGCTGAACTACGCGGTGGACGTGCAGGGCATCCTCGACGCGGTGCTGCTCGGCAACGGCAAGCGCATCAACTCCTCGATGCCACCCAACGTGTGGGGCTACGATCCGACCATCCCGCTCTACGAGTACAACCCGAAGAAGGCCAAGGAGCTGCTCGCCGCCGCCGGCCAGACCAACCTGACCCTGACCCTGCAGGCCCCGAACGGGCGCTGGGCGATGGACAAGGACATCGCCCAGGCCATCGCGGGCCAGCTCACCGAGAACGGGATCAAGACCAACGTGAAGATCGTGGGCGAGTGGGGTAGCTACGTCCGCTCGGTGCTCGACCACAAGACCGAGGACATCTTCATGAACGGCTGGTGCCTGCCGAGCCTCGAGCCGGATCACTGGGTGACCCCGAATCTCCACAGCGGCGAGCCGGTCTCCCAGTACGCCAATCCCGAGGTCGACAAGCTGATGGAGCAGGCCCGCGCGGAGATGAACCCGGAGAAGCGCAAGCAGCTCTACGCCCAGCTCCTCCGCTTGATCCACGACGACGCGCCGTGGATCTTCGGCTACCAGCAGATGGACATCTACGGCGTCAGCGGCCGGCTCAAGTGGTCGCCGCGCGGTGACGAGTCCATCCGGCTGACCGAGATCGGCTTCTAGCGAACGCGGGGAGAGGGAGCCGCGCGCTCCCTCTCCCCCACGTCGATGCTCGCCTACCTCGCGCGGCGGCTCCTGCAGAGCGTCCTCGTGCTGCTGGGCGTCTCCGTCATCGTGTTCGGGCTCCTCCACCTGACCGGCGATCCGACGCGCCTCCTCCTACCGCTCGAGGCGCGCGAGGAGGACGTCCGGCAGCTCCGCGCCCTGCTGGGTCTCGACGATCCCCTGTGGCTCCAGTACGTCCGGTTCCTCTCCCACGCGGTCCACGCGGACTTCGGGCTCTCGTTCAAGCATCAGGTGCCCGCGCTCGGCCTGATCCTGAGCACCCTGCCCGCCACCCTCGAGCTCACCGCGGCCGGACTGACCCTGGCCCTGCTCGTGGCGGTTCCGGTCGGGATCCTGGCCGCGCTCCGCCGCAACTCCCTGCTCGACGCGGTCTGCTCGGTCGGCGTGCTCGTGGGGCAAGCGATGCCGGTCTACTGGCTCGGCCTGCTGCTGATCATGGTCTTCGCGGTGGGGCTCGGGTGGTTCCCGGCCGCGGGCCGCGACGGGCTGCGCTCGCTGGTGCTGCCCGCCACCGCGCTGGGCGCGTTCTCGATGGCGCGCCTCGCGCGGCTGGCCCGATCGGGAATGCTGGAGGTGCTCGCCCAGGACTACGTCCGCACCGCGCGCTCCGCGGGAGTGCGCGCCTTCGTGGTCACCTACAAGTACGCGCTCAAGAACGCGGCGATTCCCCTCGTCACCGTCATCGGCCTCGAGTTCGGCATTCTCCTCGGCGGGGCGGTGATCACCGAGACGATCTTCGCGTGGCCCGGAGTGGGCCGACTGGCGGTGGACGCGATCTTCAGTCGCGACTACCCGCTCGTGCAGGCGATCGTGGCGGTGCTCGCCACTTTATTCGTGGTGATCAATCTGGCGGTGGACCTGCTCTATACGTACCTCGACCCGCGCATCGTCTACGTGCGGAGGGCGCGGTGACGGACGCGGCGACGCTGGCGACCGCGCTGCCCGTCCGGTCGCGCGCCCGACGGCGGGTGAGCTTCCGAGCCGTGTTCGGGATCACGGTGCTGCTCGCGATGGGCGGCGCGGCCCTGCTCGCGCCCCAGCTGGCCCCCTGGGATCCGGCGCGGCAGATGCTGCTCAAGCGGCTCCGGCCGCCCGCGTGGGAGGCGCGCGGCCTGCGCGAGCATCCGCTCGGCACCGACCACCTCGGCCGCGACATCCTGAGCCGCATCCTCTACGGCGGCCGGATCTCGCTCGCGGTGAGCCTCTCCTCGGTGGCGCTCGCCGCCACCCTCGGCGTCACCCTCGGCCTGTGCGCGGGATTCTTCGGCGGCCGCGCCGACGCGATCATCATGCGAGTGGTCGACGTGTTCCTGGCCATCCCCTACATCCTGCTGGCGATGGGGGTGGTGTTCGCGCTGGGCCCGAGCCTCCTCAACGTGATCCTGGTCATGGGCGCCACCCGCTGGGTACAGTTCGCGCGCATCGTCCGGGCGGACGTGCTGTCGATCCGCGAGCGCGAGTTCGTGGTCGGCGCCCGCGCCCGCGGCAACCGCGCGCTGCGGCTCCTGGTCCGCCACGTGCTGCCCAACGCGCTCACCCCGATCATCGTGGTGGCCACGCTGGAGCTGGCGTTCATGATCATCTACGAGTCCGCGCTGTCCTTCCTGGGCCTGGGCGTCCAGCCGCCCACCCCCACCTGGGGCTGGATGCTCGCCGACGGCCGCAACTACATCGCCACCGCGTGGTGGCTCGCCACGTTCCCCGGCCTCGCGATCATGCTGACCGTGCTCGCGGTCAATCTTCTCGGCGACTGGCTGCGCGACCGGCTCGACCCGCGGCTCACGGTCTAGCCATGCCGCCCCTCCTCGAGGTCGACGGGCTCCAGACGCAGTTCGTCACCGGCACCGGGACCGTCCGCGCGGTGGACGGAGTCAGCTTCGCGATCGAGCGCGGCGAGGTGCTGGGGCTGGTCGGCGAGTCGGGTTGCGGCAAGAGCGTCACGTCGCTCTCGATCATGCGCCTGGTGCCGCCGCCGGGCCGCATCGCGGCGGGGCACATCCGGCTCGAGGGCGAAGACCTGCTCGCCAAGGACGCCGAGGCGATGCGCCAGGTGCGGGGCGCCCGCATCGGGATGGTGTTCCAGGAGCCGATGACGTCGCTCAACCCGGTCTTCTCCATCGGCGACCAGATCGCGTCGGCCGCGCTCGCCCACGGCGGAGGCGGGCGGGCCGCGGCGTGGGAGCGCGCGGTGGAGATGCTCCAGCTGGTCCAGGTGCCGTCGCCCGGAGAGCGCGTGCGCGACTACCCGCACCAGCTCTCGGGCGGTCTCCGGCAGCGCGCGATGCTCGCGCTGGCCCTCGTTTCTGGGCCGCGGCTGCTCATCGCCGACGAGCCCACCACCGCGCTCGACGTGACGATCCAGGCCCAGATCCTCGACCTGCTGCGGCGCCTCCAGGCGGAGCGCGGGATGTCGGTGCTCATGATCACCCACGACCTCGGCGTGGTGGCCGAGCTCTGCCACCGCGTCGCGGTGATCTACGCCGGGCGCATCGTGGAGATGGCGCCGGTGGCGCGCATCTTCGCGCGGCCGATGCACCCGTACACGCAGGGCCTGCTGCGCTGCCTGCCGCACCCGAGCCGCTTCGGCCAGCCGCTGTTCTCGATCGAGGGCGTCCCGCCCGACCTGCGCCGGCCGCCGGCCGGCTGCCGCTTCGCCCCCCGCTGCCCGCACGTGATCGAGAGCTGTCGCCGCGCGGAGCCGCCGCTGGGGGAGCGGGAGCCGGGGCATCTGGTCGCCTGTCCGGTGCTGCCGTGACATCGTCCCCGCTCCTCGAGGTGCGGGGCCTCGCCAAGCGATTCGAGGCCGGCGGCGGCTGGCTCGGTCGCCGCCGCCGCGTGATCCGGGCGGTGGACGGGGTGACCTTCGCGCTCCAGCCGGGGGAGACCCTGGGGCTCGTGGGCGAGTCCGGCTGCGGCAAGTCCACGACCGGTCGGCTGATCCTGCGGCTCATCGAGCCGAGCGCCGGGCAGATACGGCTCGAGGGCCGCGATCTGCTCGCGCTGGCGCCGCGCGAGCTGTGGGCGGTCCGCCGTCGGATGCAGATCGTCTTCCAGGATCCGTTCGGCTCGCTGAACCCGCGGATGCGGGTGGGGCGGATCATCGCCGAGCCGCTGGCGATCTACGACCAGGCCGACGCGGCCGGTCGCCGCCGGCGGGTCGGCGAGCTGCTCGAGCTGGTGGGCCTCGAGCCCGCGTTCGCGGAGCGCTACCCGCACGAGCTCTCCGGCGGCCAGCGCCAGCGCATCGGCATCGCGGCCGCGCTCGCGCTCGAGCCGGCCCTGATCGTGGCGGACGAGCCGGTCTCCGCGCTCGACGTCTCGGTGCAGGCGCAGGTGCTGAACCTGCTCATGGACCTGCGCCGGCGGCTCGGATTGACCTATCTCTTCATCTCGCACGATCTCCACGTGGTCCTCCACATGTCGGACCGCGTCGCGGTGATGTACCTGGGAGAGATCGTCGAGATCGGCCCGCGCGACGCCCTCCTCCACGAGCCGCGCCATCCCTACACACGCGGGCTCCTGTCCGCGGTGCCGGTCGCCGATCCCACGCTGCGCCGCGAGCGCATCGTGCCCATCGGCGAGGTGGCGAGCCCCCTCGCGATGCCGTCGGGCTGCCGGTTCCACCCGCGCTGTCCGTTCGTCATGGACCGCTGCCGGGTCGAGGCGCCCGCCCCGCGGGAGGTGGGCGCCGGGCACCTGGCCGCGTGCCATCTGCTCGAGTAGCGTCGGCGGGAGCTCGCCGCCGAGGCGCGCTTACGTGACGCTGCGCGCGATCCGGCGCCCGGCCTGATAGACGTCGAGGACGTCCCAGAGCGCGGTGATCTCGCGCGTGGGGTCGCCGCGAACGATGAGCACGTCGGCCTGGCGGCCGGGCAGCAACCGCCCGCTCACTCCGCCTACTCCGATCGAGTCGGCCGCTCCCGCGGTGCCCGCCACGACGGCGTCACCGTAGGAAAGCCCGGCCTGCGCGAGCATGTGGATCTCGTGGACGAACTCGCCCGGGGCGTACCAGCCCCAGGGGGAATCCGACCCCGCGGTCATCCGGACCCCGGCCTCGCTCATACGGCGGACCGCGTCCACGCGCACGTCGAGAGCCCGCCGGGATCGCTCGATCTGCGCCACCAGCTCCGGCGTGAGCCGCCCTTCGCGCTCGCGCGCCTCGCGCATCCGCTCGATGCCCGCCTTCATCACGTAGAGGGTCGGATTGACCCAGGCTCGGGCCGCGGCCAGCCGCTCGACGAGATCGGGCCGGAAGCGGAACGTCCCGTCGGGCTCGGTGAAGATGCAGTGGATGATCATGTCCACCCCCGCGTCCAGACAGTTCTGGATGGATTGGGCGGACGTGCAGTGCGCGGCGGTGAGCTTGCCGTGGCGGCGGGCCTCGTCGGTCATGGCGGCCAGCTCGGCCACGGTATAGGAGGCGCGGTTCGGATCGGACGTGCGGGTCGAGCCGCCGCTGGCCACGATCTTGATGTAGTCGGCGCCTTCCTTGATGAGCTTGCGCACCTCCGCGCGCACCGCGATCTCGCCGTCGGCCTCCGAGCCGAAGTAGCCCATGTGCCCGCCGGTGATCGCGATCGGACGCCCGCAGATCACCATCCGGGGCCCCGGCGCGAGCCGTCGCCGGATGCCCTCCCGGAGCGAGAACGCGACCTTGCCCTTCGCGCCGTTCTCGCGCAGCGTCGTCACCCCCGAGTGCAGTAGCGTGCGGGCATTCTTCGCCGCCTGCAGCAGCAGCAGGTCGTCGTCCTCTCGGGCGATGTCGTCGCCCAGGGTCCCGTCGCCCGGGGCCACCAGGTGGGTGTGGGCGTCCACGAGGCCGGGGAGGATCGTGCCGCCCGCGTAGGCCTGCCGGTCCACGGCGGCCCCGGACGGGGCCCGAACCTCTGCCTCCGTTCCCACCGAGACGATGCGATCACCCTCGAGCAGGATCGCGCCCCGCGGCACGGGCGGTGCGCCGCTGCCATCGATGAGTCGGTCGGCGGTGATCAGCGTGAACCGCGGGGCTGCCTCCGGCATGGCGTGGTGCCTCCTCTCGTGGCCGCCGTATTGCTCTCGCGGGCGGACGCGTCTACTCTTATGGCCGTCGCCGACAAGGAGACCACTATGCCCGAGATGCCCTCCGAGGTCACGCTGGATGAGGTGAAGGAGCGCGCCCGCCTCGCCGGCCTCGTCATCCCGCCGGCGCGGCTCGATCTGGTTCGCGGCTTCCTCGCCAACGCATTGAAGCCGATTCGCGCGCTCGACACGCGCACGGTGAGAACGGTGGAACCCGCGGTGATATTCAACGCCGGGGGCAACGCCGGCGGCGGGCCGGAGCCGCGCTCATGACCGCCGACGAGCTCTGCTACGCGGGGATCCGGGAGCTCGGCGGTCTCTTCCGCCGCCGCGAGCTCTCGCCGGTGGACTACGCCACCGACCTGCTCCGCCGCATCGAGCGGGTCGACAAGAACCTCAACAGCTACGTCACGGTGACCGCGGAGCGCGCGCTGACCGACGCCCGCGCGGCGGAGACCGCATTGCAGCGGGGCGACGCGGGCCCGCTCACCGGCATCCCGATCGCCTACAAGGATCTCTACGCCACGCGCGGCATCCGCACCACCGCGGGCTCCGCGCTGCTCGCGGACTGGGTTCCGGAGGAGGACTGCACCTGCGTGACCCGGCTGCAGCGGGCCGGGATGGTGATGCTGGGCAAGCTGATCACCCACGAATTCGCGTTCGGCATCCAGTTCCCCGGCCACCGCTTTCCGCCCGCGCGCAACCCGTGGAACCTCGATCACATTCCGGGCGGATCGAGCAGCGGCTCCGGCGCCGCCCTGGCCGCCGGCCTCACGGTGGGCTCGCTCGGGTCGGACACCGGCGGCTCGATCCGGGGCCCGGCCGCCTTCTGCGGGATCGCCGGGCTCAAGCCCACCTACGGGCGGGTGAGCCGCGCCGGCGTCGTGACGCTCTCGTGGACGCTCGATCACACCGGGCCGATGGCGCGCTCCGTCGAGGACTGCGCGTTCATGCTGCAGGCGCTGGCCGGCCACGACGCGGCGGATCCCGCGTCGAGCCGCGAGCCGGTGGCGGACTACCTGGCCGGGCTCGAGGGTGGCGTCAAGGGCCTGCGGGTCGGGGTGGTGCGCGACTACTTCTTCGAAGGAGTCGAGGCCGAGACGGTGGCCGCCTTCGAGCGCGCGCTCGGCGAGCTGGGCCGGCTCGGGGCGACGGTGCGCAACGTGGAGATCCCGTCCATCCACGTCACGCCCGCCTTCATGGTGATCATGCTCACCGAGGCGTACGCGTACCACGCGCGGGACCTGCGCGAGCGCCCACAGCTCTACGGCGAGGTGTTGCGCGAGAAGCTGATGGCGGGAGGCCTCTTCCACGCCGACGAGTACGTGCAGGCGCAGCGGCTCCGCAGCCAGCTCCGCGCGGATACCGCGCGCGTGCTCGAGTCGGTGGACGTGCTGATCACGCCCACCGCGCTCGGGCCGGCGCCTGCGTTCAGGGTGGTGCTCGACCCCGACTTCCCGTTCGCCAAGTCCAACATGGGGCCGTTCAACATGACCGGGCTGCCGACCCTGGCGGTGCCGACCGGGTTCTCGGCCTCCGGCCTGCCCCTGTCCATGCAGATCTCGGGGCGCCCGTTCGACGAGGCCACCGTGCTGCGGGCCGGCCACGCCTACCAGCGGGCGACCGACTGGCACCGGCGCCGCCCGCCGGTCCGGACATGACGACCGTCGCCGGGCTCGATGAGCTGAAGGCGCACGTCGGGCGGCGCGAGAGCGCCACCGACGTGGTCACCGCAGCGCCCGCCAACCTGCTGCGGCTGGCCTTCGGGCGCGACGAGCGCGAGCTCGGGCCGGGCGACGCGCTGCCCCCGGGCTGGCAGTGCCTCTACTTCCTGCCGCGGTTTCCGCCCGAGGGCCTGCGGCCCGACGGCAGCCCGCTCGACACCGGAGTGATCCCGCCGATGCCGCTGCCGCGGCGCATGTTCGCGGGCGAGCGGTTTCGCTTCCACCGGCCGCTGCGCATCGGCGATTCTGTGCGGCGCGAGACCGAGCTCGCCGACATCACGGTCAAGTCGGGCGGCACCGGCACGCTGGTCTTCGCCACCGTGGTCCAGCGCATCTTCACGCCCGAGGGCCTCGCGATCGAGGAGGAGCGGCGGACCGTGTTCCGCGAGGAGGTGCAGCCGGGCGAGCGCAACCAGGCGCCCCGGCGCGAGCCGGCCCCCGCCGATACCCCGTGGCGCCGACGGATCGTCCCCGATCCGGTGCTGCTGTTTCGCTTCTCGGCGCTCACGTTCAACAGTCACCGCATCCACTACGATCGCCCCTGGGCGATGGAGCGCGAGGGCTATCCCGGCCTCGTGGTCCACGGCCCGCTGACGTCCACGCTCCTGATCGACTTCGCCCGTGACCACGTCGCGGGGCGCGCGTTCCAGACCTACGAGACCCAGGCTCGCGCCCCGCTCTTCGACACCGCGCCCTTCGAGCTGCGCGGCCGCCTCACCACGGACGGCCGCGGCGCCGAGCTGTGGGCGGTGACCCCCGAGGGCACGGTCGCCATGAGCGCGCGGGCCGACCTCACCTGAGACATCACCCGAGAGAAGAAAGGATCCGCCACGATGGCCGATGAGCACGCGGTCGAGCTCACGATGGACCAGGCCTCGCTGTATCGCGAGGACACCTACACGGACCGCCGCATCGGCGTGATCCGGATGCTGACCCCGGTGAAGACGGACGGATCGATCGACCTCGGCCGGAAGATCCTCTACGTGGGCGAGGCCCAGCTCCTCTCCCCGGTGGGCGCCCTGCCGATCACCTTCGAGATCGAGGCCACCTCGCTCGGCGACGCGGCGGAGAAGTTCTCGGCCGGGGCCAAGGTGGCGGTCGAGCGCGCGATCCGTGAGCTGCAGGAGCTGCGCCGCGAGCAGAGCTCGAACATCGTGATCCCGGACCGTATGCCCCCGGACCTGGGCGGCCGCGGCGGCGCGCCGCGCGGTCCCGGCCGGATCCAGCTCTGAGCGGGGCCCGATCATGAACCTGCTGCGTCCGGTGGACCGGAGCGTCTCGGTCGGCGGCCTGCGCTTTCACGTGCTCGACTGGGGCGGGGCGGGGCGCACCCCGCTGCTCCTCCTGCACGGCTTCACCGGCCACGCGCACGCGTGGGACACGCTCAGCATCGCGCTCCAGCCGCACTTCCACGTCTACGCGCTCGACCAGCGCGGGCACGGCGACAGCGATCCCGCCACCGTGTACGGCCCGATCGCCGCGTTCGACGACCTGAGCGGCGTCGTCGATCAGCTCGGCCTGGCTCCGGTCGTCATGGTGGGGCTCTCTATGGGTGGGCGGAACGCGATCTACTTCACCGCGAAGCGGCCGGAGGCGGTGCAGAAGCTGGTCATCCTCGACATCGGTCCCGAGATCAGCAAGCGCGCCGCTGCCGCGCCGCCCGGTCCGCCCGAGCCCGAGTTCTGGGACAGCATCGAGCAGGCCGCGCAGCATCTCTTCCGCGGCAATGCGTATCCCGGCATCCACTATTACCGCTGGGTGGCGGCCCAGAGCCTGCGGCAGCGGCCGGACGGCCGGATCGTGTGGGCCTGGCATCCGAGCGTGAAGACCCTCCGCTCGACGGTCGAGCTGGATTGGTGGGGGCTGCTGCGGACGATCCCGATGCCCGCCCTGGTGCTGCGCGGGGAGGAGAGCCCCATTCTCGACCGCGACGTCGCCGAGCGCATGGCCAAGGAGCTACCGCGCGGTTCCTTTGTCGAGATCCCGCGCGCGGTCCACACCCTGCACGAGGACAACCCGGACGCGGTCCTCGCCGCGCTCAAGCAGTTCCTCGGATTCTGAGCGGAGGCCGGTCATGGCGGTCGTGCGATGCGAGGTGACGCGGCGCGAGCCGGTGCTGGGCGGCGCTCCGTTCGGGGCCACCGGAGCGTACGAGAAGATCGAGGGCGTGCTCCACTTCGCGGTGGACCCGACCCTCCGGGTGCACGAGCCGATCGCGGATCTGGCCCTCGCCCCGCGCAACGGGCGAGGCCTCGTCGAATCCTCGGCCGACTTCGCGCTGCTCCGCCCGCTCGGCGGCGGTGGCCGCCGGCTCCTCCTCGACGTGCCCAACCGCGGGCGCAAGATCGCGCTCGGCATGTTCAACAGCGCGCCGCGCTCGAACGATCCGAGCACGCCCGTGGACTTCGGCAACGGCTTCCTGATGCGTCGCGGCTACACGCTGGCGTGGATCGGCTGGCAGCCCGACGTCCCCCGGCGCGACGGCATGATGGCGCTGACCACGCCCCGCGTGGCCGGCATCTCCGAGCGCGTGCGCTGCGAGTTCCGGCCGAACGCGCGGGCGGCGGTGCTGCCTCTGGCGGACCGCTACCACATCCCGCATCCGGTGGCGCGCCCCGACGATCCGGGCGACGCGGAGCTGCACGTGCGCGAGCACGCGGAGGCGCCCGCGATGCCGGTGCCCCGTGGAGCGTGGCGCTTCCCGGACGCGGGCTCGGTCGCGCTCGACGGCGGCTTCGAGCCGGGGTGGATCTACGAGTGCTACTACCGGGCGCAGGATCCCCCGGTGCTCGGGCTCGGATTCACCGCGGTGCGCGATATCGCGGGCTTCCTGCGCTGGGCCGGCGCGGGTGACGGTAACCCGTGCGCGGGCACGATCGATCGGTCGTACGTGTTCGGGGTCTCGCAGAGCGGGCGCTTCCTGCGGCACCTGCTCTACCTCGGGCTCGACGAGGACGAGGCCGGGCGCTTCGTGTGGGACGCGGTGGTGCCGCACGTGGCGGGCGCCCGCCGCGGCGAGTTCAACTGCCGCTTCGGCCAGCCCTCGCTGAACGCGGTGCACGCGGTCGGGAGTCTGTTCCCGTTCACCGACGGCGAGCAGGAGGATCCGCTGACCGGCCAGCGCGGTGCGCTGCTCCACCGGCTCGCCACCCGCGCGACCCCGCCGCGGATCTTCACGATCAACACCGCGGCCGAGTACTGGCGCGGCGACGGCTCGCTGGTGCACACCGACGTGACCGGTACCCGTGACGTGACGTCGCCGCCCTACGTGCGCCAGTACTTCTTCGCGGGCACCCAGCACACTCCGGGGGCGATCCCGCCGCCGTCCGCCGATCCCAACACCGGAGGGCGCGGGCGGCATCCGTTCAGCGTGGTGGACTACTCACCGCTCTTGCGGGCCGCGCTCGTCAACCTCGATCGATGGGTGAGCGAAGGCGTCGAGCCGCCGTCCAGCAATGTTCCGCGCCTGGCCGACGGCAGCGCGGTGGCCGCGGAGACGACCCGCGAGGTGCTGGCGCGGATTCCGGGCCTGCGATTCCCGGATCGGTTGCAGCGGCCGCTGCGGCTCGACTTCGGCGCGCAGGTGGACCGCGGCGTCGTCTCCGAGCTGCCCCCCAAGCTCGGCGCCCCGTACGTGAGCGTCGTCTCGGCGGTGGACGCCGACGGCAACGACCGCGCCGGGATCCGCCCCTTCGAATTACGGGTGCCGCTCGGGACCTTCACCGGATGGAACCCGCGCCATCCCGAGCAGGGCGCGCCTGGCGATCTCATGTCGATGATGGGCTCGACGCTGCCGTTCGCCCGCACCGCGGCCGAGCGCGCCCGCTCCGGCGATCCGCGCCCATCGATCGAGGAGCGCTACCGCGACCGCGAGGACTACCAGGCGCGCGTCCGGCGGGACGCGGAGGCCATGGTGGCGGCGCGCCAGCTCCTGGCCGAGGACGTCGACGCGGTGGTCGAGCGCGCGGGCGCGCTCTGGGACTTCGTCTGCCCCCGCTGAGCGCTCCGCGTCCCGCGCCGCCGCTGATCGAGTGACCGCTCTAGCCCCGCCCGTGGCCGAGCTGTGCCGGGTCCTCGGCGCGATCGGGGGAGTCGAGGCGGTGACGATCGGCGGCTCGCGCGCGGCCGGCACCGCGGACGAGTCGAGCGACTGGGATATTGGACTTTACTACCATGGCCGGCCAGACTGGACGGCGCTCGCGCGATACGGCGACGTGCATCCGCCCGGATCGTGGGGGCGGATCATGAACGGCGGGGCGTGGCTCACGGTCGACGGGCTCAAGGTCGACGTGATGCTGCGAGACCTGGACGTGGTGCGCTACTGGGCCGAGGCGGCGCGGTAGGGGCGATACGAGGTGGACGCGCTCCTCGGCTACCTGGCGGGAGCGCCGACCTACAGCCTGAGCGCGGAGCTCGCCGTGAACCGGCCGGTCGTGGGTACACTGCCCGCCGTCGATGACTATCCGGAAGC
>DATMMH010000019.1:0-6808 GCA_035569855.1 Candidatus Dormiibacterota bacterium | reverse complement strand
AGCGCATTCTCGCGGTGGCCGCCCGCGACCCCCGGCCCCGGGTGGCGCGCGGCGCGCCGGCTCCGCTCAAGCGCGCGCTGGTCACCGCCGGCCACGTGCACGGCCAGGACGGCCTCGGCAACCTCGAGCGCTTCGTGGAGCCCGACGGGCGGCCCCGCTATCCTGAGCCCGTCGACGAGCTGGAGACGCGCCCGGCCGCCGAGGTGATTCTCGATGCGGCCGATCGGTGGGGATCCGAGCTGACGGTGGTGGCGCTCGGGCCCCTGACCAACCTCGCGACGGCGGCCGCGCTCGATGCGCGCCGGCTCGCCCGGGCCGGCCGCATCGTGGTGATGGGCGGCGCCGTCGCGGTGCCCGGCAACGTGACGCCGGCCGCCGAGTTCAACTTCTACGTGGATCCGGACGCCGCGGCGGCGGTCTTCGAGGCCGGGCTCCCGATCGAGCTGGTCTCGCTCGACGTCACGCGCAAGGTCGTGCTCGCGCAGGCGGTGCTCACCGAGCGGCTCATGCGCTGTCCCGGTCTGGTCGCGCGCTTCATCCTCGACTTCACCCTGCACGGGTTCGCCTTCGGGGGAGAGCGGGAGGGGGGCGGCATCGTGCTGCACGACCCGCTCGCGATGGCGGTGGCGCTCGATCCGTCGGTGGTGAGCTTCGAGCCCTTCTTCGTCGAGGTGGAGCGCGAGGGCCGGCTCACCCGCGGCCTCTCGCTGGCCGATCGGCGGGAGATGCCGTCGCACCGGAAGCGGGCCCCGAACTGCCGCGTCGCGATGGACGTCGACGCCGAGCGGGTGCTCGGAATGGTCCTGGAGGGCCTGTGCCCCGCGTCTGCGTGATCGGCTCCGCGAACCTCGACTTCACGATGGCCCTGCCGCGGCTGCCACGGGTAGGAGAGACCGTCTCCGCGGGCACGCTGCTCGTGAACCACGGCGGCAAGGGCGCCAACCAGGCGGTCGCAGCGCGCCGGCTGGGCGCGGAGGTGCGGATGGTCGGGTGTCTCGGCGACGACACCTCGGGGGCGGAGATCCGCCGCGGGCTCGCCGCAGAAGGGATCGGGGTGGACGGCCTCGTGACGACGCCGGACTCCGCGACCGGGACCGCGCTGATCTTCGTGGACCGGGAGGGCCAGAATCAGATCGGGGTGGCGCCCGGGGCGAATCATCGGCTCACGGTGGAGATAGCGGGCGCGTCCGAGGACGCCATCGCCTGGGCCGAGGTGGTGCTCTGCCAGCTCGAGGTGCCGGTGCCGGTGGTGCGCTGGGCGCTCGAGACGGCGCGCCGGCACGGCGTGACCACCGTGCTGAACCCGGCGCCGGTGCAGGAGCTGTCCGACGAGCTGCTCGCGCTCGTGAGCTATCTCACCCCCAACGCGGGCGAGGTCGCCGCGCTCACCGGCATCGAGGTGCAGGATCTCGACTCCGGGCGCCAGGCCGCCACGCGTCTCTGCGAGCGTGGGGCCGGCACCGTGATCATCACGCTGGGCGAGCAGGGCGCACTGGTCTGCGACGGCGACTCGGTCGTGCACTTCGAGGCGTTCCCGATCACCCCGGTGGACACGACCGGCGCAGGCGACGCCTTCAACGGCGCGCTCGCGGTGGGCCTCGCCGCCGGCGGCAGCCTGGAGCAGGTCATCCCGCTGGCCAGCGCCGCCGCCGCCCTGACGTGCACCCGCCGCGGCGCCCAGGATGCCCTCCCCACGCGCGCCGACGTCGAGCGCTTCCTCCAGTCGCTGAAAGAGGGCTAGCGAAGGCGGGAGCGGAGAGCGTCGACGCGGCCGACCGCGCCGGTGACGGTGGATTCGGAGAGCCTGCCGGCGGCGATGGCGCGGGTGATGGCGGCGACCACGCGCTCGGCGGCGCGGTCGTCGATGCGGCCGGTGTTCTGAGAGATCAGCAGCACGTCCACACCGGCCTCGAGCGCGAGCACCGCAGCCTCCTCCAAGCCGTAGTGCTGGGCGATCGCGCCCATCAGCAGGTCGTCGGAGACCGCGACCCCCGAGTAGTGCAGGCGGCCGCGCAACAGGCGCCTCACCGTGAAGCGGGAGAGGGTGGCGGGATCCCACGGGTCGAGGCCGCGGTTGAACACGTGCGCGGTCATCACGCTGTCGGCCAGGCCCGCCGCGATCAGCTCGCGATAGGGCTCGAGCTCGATGGGCAGCCGGGCGGTCTCGGTCACGTCGGTGAAACCCTGGTGCGAGTCGCTCTGGCTCGAGCCGTGCCCGGGGAAGTGCTTGAGCGCGGTGAGCACGCCCGCTTCGTGCATGCCGAGCACGAACGCGCGCGCCTGCGCCGCGACCTGCCGGGGATCCGCCGAGTAGGTGCGGCCGAGCTTCACCACCGCCGGGTTCTCGGGATTCACCGCCACGTCCACCACCGGGGCCAGGTTCCAGTTGATCCCGGCCTCCCGCAGCATCATGCCCATGCGCCGCGCCTCCGCCTGCGTGAAGGCCGGATCGTGGCGCTCGCCCAGCTCCTGGGCCGACGGGGTCGGCGGATAGCCGAGGCGCGGGGAGAGGCGCATGACCCGACCCCCCTCGGCGTCGGCCGCGATGAAGAGCGGGCGGCCGGCGCAGCGCGCGGCCAGGGCCTGCAGATCCCGCGTCAGGGCCGTGACCTGGGCGGGGCTCGCCATGTTGCGCGGCCGCCCGCTCGCGGTGTCGCGCTCGAACAGGAGCAGGCCGCCGACCTTGACGTCGCAGACGAGCCGGCGCACTTCCTCGTTGCCCGCGACCTCGGTGCCGTTGAACCCGACCAGGAGCAGGTCGGCGACGCGGAGGCGCGCGGGGTCGGGCTCGGGGCGGGGAGTGATCAGCGCGCAGCCGGCTAGCGCGATCAGCGTCATGACTTCTACCGCGTGCCGAAGCGAGCCCGCTCTCATTCCGGCCCTCTCTCTCGGAGAGGGGGAAGGGGAAGAAGCAAGCGTCAAGCGCGGGCGCCCCGGGCGGCGGTGACGAGACGACGGACGCGCCCGACGTCGACCGGATTCAGCAGCCGCCCGTCCCGCTTGATCGACGTGCCGACGATGACCGCATCGGCCACCGCGAGGAGATCCGCGACGGTCTCGGGGGTCACGCCGCTGCCGACCAGGAGCGGCGCCTCCGGCACCGCGTCCCGCACCCGCTTGAGATCGGACATGGGCGTGGGCTCGCCGGTGGCGGTGCCCGAGACGACCAGCGCGTCGGCGAGACCCCGGTGGAAGCAGTCGCGCGCCTCCTGCTCGATCGGCACCGGCGCCAGCGGCATGCCGTGCTTGGCCTGGACGTCGGCCAGGATCCTGACGTCCACGCCGAGCAGCCGGCGATAGCGCAGGCTCTCGTGGGCCTCGGACTGGATGATGCCCTGGTCGGCGGCGACCGCCCCCACGTGCACGTTCACCCGCACGAAGCGCGCCCCCGCGGCGGCCGCCACCGCCAGCGCGGACCGCACGTCGTTCTTCAGGACGTTCACGCCCACCGGGAGCGCGACCTGCCGCCCGATCTCGGCGACGGCGACCGCCATGCCCGCGACCGTCGCCGCGTCCACCCGGCCCGCGGTGAAGGGGACGTCACCGTGGTTCTCCACCATCAGCGCGTCGACGCCCCCCTCGGCGAGGGCGCGCGCGTCGTCGAGCGCGGCCCGTACCACCGCGGCGATGTCCCCGCTCCACCGGGGGCTGCCGGGGAGCGCGGGCAGGTGCACCATCCCGATCACGGCACGGAGGACGTGTGGAGGCAGTCCGAGGACGGCGGCGAGCGTCATGTGGCGAAATGATAGCACGCGAGAATATGCCGCTCTCGGCTCGTGCCACGCTGGAATATACTGACCCATATTGGGTTCTTCGTCGACCACACGGTGGCGGGAGGTCGCTGATGGGCTACGGCACGATCCTGGTGGGCCGGGCGGACGGCACGGCCACCATCACGCTCAACCGACCCGAGGCGCGAAACGCCCTCGATCTGGTGATGCGGCGTGAGCTGCTCACCGTGCTCGACGAGCTGGAAGCCGAGGCGGCGACCCGCGTGGTGATCCTCACCGGAGCGGGTGGGCACTTCTCGGCGGGGGGCGACGTGAAGACCATGGCGGCCAAGCGGCACACCGCGGCCGAGGGCCGGGCGCGCGTCGAGTCGCTGAACCGCTTCGTGATCCGCCTCTTCGAGTTCCCCAAGCCGACGATCGCCATGGTCGACGGCTTCGCGGTCGGCGCCGGCTGCAACATCGCGCTCGGGTGCGACCTCGTGATCGCCTCCGATCGCGCCCGCTTCGGCGAGGTCTTCGCCAAGATTGGCCTCGTGCCGGACGGGGGCGGCACCTGGTTCCTGCCCCGCCTGGTGGGGCTCGCCAAGGCCAAGGAGCTGGTGTTCTCGGCCGACATCATCGACGCGGCGGAGGCTCTCCGCATCGGGCTCGTGAACCGGGTGGTTCCGGCCGCCGATCTCGAGGCCACGACCCGCGGGCTGGCCGCCCGTATCGCAGCGGGCCCGCCGGGCGCCATCGGCCTCGCCAAGGCGCTGCTCAATCGCTCCGGCACGGTGGACCTCACGACCGCCCTCGGCTTCGAGGCCTATGCGCAAGCCCAGGCCATCACCTCCGAGGATCACGCCGAGGGCGTGCGCGCGTTCCTCGAGAAGCGCGCCCCGAAGTTCACGGGGTCGTGATCGCGTCCAGGTGAACCCTTCGGGCGGTCTGCGCGGCTGGCTCGAGCGCCTGGGCTGGAGCAAGCCGGGGCCGACACGGCGAGCCATGGTGCTGGCCGGCGGCGGCGTCATCGGCGGCATGTACGAGGTCGGAGCCCTCGCCGCGCTCGAGCAGGGTGTGCCCGGGTTCCGGGCCAACGACTTCGACCTCTACGTGGGCTCGAGCGCGGGCTCGGTGGTGGGCGCGCTGATGGCCAACGGAGTCCCGCCGCTCGAGCTGTACACGATCCTCGACGAGGAGCGGGACGACCCGCTCAACTTCCACCGCGGCGCGGTCTATCACAAGGGATCGTTCTCCGGGGCCACCCGCAACCTGGCCCAGTTCGCGTGGGCCATCGGCAAGCGCGCGGTCACCGACTTCCGGCTGGAGTGGCCGGATCTGCTCGCGCGGAGCGGCGGTGACATGCCCCCCGGCTTCTTTTCGCTCGCGCCGCTCGAGGCGTACATCCGCGAAGCGTTCCAGACCAAGGGCCTGTCGAACAGCTTCGTGACGACTCCGAAGCCGCTGCTGATCCCGGCGGTCTCCCTGGATCGCGCCGAGCGAGTTGTCTTCGGGCAGGGCGACCTGATGGACGTGCCGATCTCCGAGGCCATCGCGGCCTCGTCCGCGATCCCGGGGTTCTTCGAGCCGTACCGGATCGGCGGGCGCGACTACGTGGATGGCGACGTGGGCTACACCGGCCACGCCGATCTGGCGGTGGACGCGGGCGCCCGCCTCCTGGTGGCGTTCAACCCGGCGGTGCCGCAGTGCCTGACCGAGCCGGAGGCCGCCGAGATCCGGCGGGGCGGGCTCTACGCGATCATGGAGCAGGCCGGGCACATCGCGAGCCTCAACCTGTTCAATCTGGGCCTGCGCGAGATCAAGCTCGTCCACCCGGAGGTGGAAGTCCTGGTGATCCAGCCCGAGCCCAAGCCCTCTCCGCTGGTGGGCCCCTCGATGGGCTTCGAGGCGAGCCGGGCGGCCCTCCGGTACGGCTACCGGACGGTGCGCGAGTGGCTCGACGGGGAAGGCAGCGTGGTGGCCGCGCGCTTCAGCCAGTCGCGCCCCTGACGGTCCCCCGCCGGGTCAGCTCGGAGCGACCTCCTCCACGATGTAGCCGGCCTCGGTGAGCTGCAGCTTCAAGGCCTCGATCTGCGCGGTACCGGAGGTCTCGAGGGTCAGCTCGACCTCGGTGTCGCCCACCGGGGCCCGTGAGAAGGCCCGGTCGTGCTCGATGCGGAGCACGTTGGCCCGCGCGGCCGCCACCAGCGTGGCGAGGCGGGCCAGGGTCCCCGGGCGGTCGCGCAGCCGCACCCGCAGGCGCACCAGGCGGCCGTCCTTGACGAGCCCGCGCTCGATCACCCGGGCGATCACGTTGACGTCGATGTTGCCGCCGGAGAGCACGAGCGCCACCGTCCGGCCCGCGAGGGCCACGCGCCGGTTGGCGAGCGCGGCCAGGGGCACCGCGCCCGCGCCCTCCACCACCGTCTTCTCGATCTCGAGCAGCAGCAGGATCGCGTTGGCGATCTCTTCCTCGGTCACCGTGACCACCTGATCCACGTAGCGGCGCGCCAGCTCGAAGGGCCCCTCGCCGACCCGGCGCACCGCGATGCCGTCGGCGATGGTGGTGGCGGCCGGCACCGAGACGCGAGCGCCCGCGGTGAGCGCGCTCCGCATCGCGGCTATCTCCTGCGACTGCACCCCGATCACGGCGACCTCCGGCCGGGTGCTCTTGATCGCGACCCCGATGCCGCCGATCAGCCCGCCGCCGCCCACCGGAACCAGGACCGCGTCGAGATCAGGCACCTGGGCCAGGAGCTCGAGACCGATCGTGCCCTGGCCCGCGATCACCCGGGGGTCGTCGAAGGGGTGGACGAAGACGAGCCGGCTCGCGCCCTCGATCTCCCGCGCACGCGTGTAGGCTTCGTCGAAGTTCTCTCCGTGCAGCACGACGGTGGCCCCGTGGCGTCGGGCCGCGGTGACCTTGGCGAGCGGCGCCCACTCGGGCATCACGATGGTGGCCGCGAGGCCGAGCCGCTGGGCGTGGAAGGCCACCGCCAGCCCGTGATTGCCCGCGCTGGCCGCGACCACTCCGCGCCCGCGCTCCTCGGGACTCAGCTGCAGCAGCAGGTTGGCGGCGCCGCGCTCCTTGAACGAGC
>DATMMH010000018.1:0-7603 GCA_035569855.1 Candidatus Dormiibacterota bacterium | reverse complement strand
CGTGATTCCATGCTCGCGGTTGTACTCTTCCTGTCGCGCACGCCGGCGCGCGGTTTCGCTCATCGCGGTCCGCATCGAATCAGTCACCTTGTCGGCGTACATGATGACCCGGCCGTTCACGTTTCGCGCCGCACGGCCGGACGTCTGGATCAACGAGCCGGCCGACCGCAGAAAGCCTTCCTTGTCGGCGTCGAGAATCGCCACCAGCGAGACTTCCGGGAGGTCCAGCCCCTCGCGCAGCAGGTTGATGCCGACGAGCCCGTCGAACTTCCCGAGCCGGAGATCGCGGATGAGGGCCACCCGCTCCAGCGTGTCGATGTCGGAGTGCAGGTAGCGCACCCGCAGCCCGTTCTGCTGGTAGTACTCGGTGAGGTCCTCCGCCATCCGCTTGGTGAGCGTGGTGATCAGCACCCGCTCGTCCCGGTCGGCCCGGGCCCGGACCTCGGCCATCAGGTCGTCCACCTGGGTGGAGGCGGGCCGCACCGTGATCTTCGGGTCCATGAGCCCGGTCGGGCGGATGATCTGCTCTGCGGCGGGCCCGCCGGTGAGTCCGCGCCCGACCCCGCCCCGCTCCACCCCCGCCTTCTCGAGCTCGTAGGGCCCCGGCGTGGCCGAGACGTAGAGAGTCTGCGGCACGATGCGGGTGAACTCCTCGAAGGTCAGCGGGCGGTTGTCGAAGGCCGAGGGCAGGCGGAAGCCGTACTCGACGAGCGCCTCCTTGCGCGAGCGATCGCCGGGGTACATCCCGCGGATCTGCGGCGCGGTGACGTGCGACTCGTCGAGGATCACCAGCGCATCCTTCGGGAGATAGTCCATGAGGGTGGGCGGGTTCTGGCCCGGCTTGCGCCCGGAGAGATGCCGCGAGTAGTTCTCGACCCCGTGGCAGTAGCCGAGCTCGCGCAGCATCTCCATGTCGAAGAGCGTGCGCTGCTCGAGACGCTGCGCCTCCAGCAGCCGCCCGCGCGCCTTGAGAAAGCCCAGCCGCTCGCGCAGCTCGTCCATGATGCCCTCGATGGCTCGCTCGAGCTGCGCCGCGGGGGTCACGTAGTGGCTCGCCGGGTAGATCCGCGCCGAGGCGATCGTTCCGGTGGTGACCCCCTTCAGCGGGTCGAGGGTCATCAGGCGCTCGACGCTGTCGCCCCAGAACTCCACCCGGAGGGCCTCGGACTCCGCGGCGGCCGGGAACACCTCCACCACGTCCCCCCGCACCCGGAAGGTGCCGCGGCGGAAGTCGTAGTCGTTACGCTCGTACTGCACCGCGACCAGCGAGCGGATCAGGGCGTCCCGGTCCATGCTCTGCCCGGCCTCCAGCGAGACGTGCATGCCGTGGTAGGTCTCGGGCTCGCCGATACCATAGATGCACGAGACCGACGCGACCACCACCACGTCCCGGCGCTCGAAGAGCGACGTCGTCGCGGAGTGCCGCATGCGATCGATCTCGTCGTTCACGAGCGCGTCCTTCTCGATGTAGGTGTCGGACTGCGGGATGTAGGCCTCGGGCTGGTAGTAGTCGTAGTAGGAGACGAAGTACTCGACCGCGTTGCCCGGGAAGAAGGCCTTGAACTCGCTATAGAGCTGGGCCGCGAGCGTCTTGTTGGGTGAGATCACCAGAGCGGGCCGGCTCAGCCGGGCGATCACGTTGGCGAGGGTGAAGGTCTTCCCGCTGCCGGTGACTCCGAGCAGGACGGTGTGTGGACTCCCCTCGCCGATGATGGACGTGAGCCGGTCGATCGCCTGCGGCTGGTCCCCCGACGGGGCGAACTCCGAGGACAGCTCGAACGATACCTTGGACGGGGAGGCGCTCAGGGGGGTGCTCAGGACGTCGACGGCACGGCCACCAGATACTTGCGCCACGAGTCGAGGAACGACGTGGCGTGCGGATGCCGGAGCAGGTGCACCGAGAAGAGGAACTGCGGGTGCACCGGTTCGCGGATCAGCCGGAGCCGGGCCTCCTCGAGGGTGCGGTTGCCCTTGAGGAGGTTGCAGCGCAGGCACGCGGCCACCACGTTGGTCCAGGTGGTCTGGCCGCCCCGCGAGCGCGGCACCACGTGATCCACGGTGAGCTTCTCGCCTCGGCGCGAGCAGTACTGGCAGGTGTAGCCGTCGCGACGCAGGATGTTCTTCTTGTTGAAAGCCACGCGCTCCAGGAACGGCTTGCGGATGTACGCCCCCAGCCGGATGACCGCCGGGAGATGGAAGCTCCGGGAGGGCGACCGGACCACGCGCGGAGAGGCCTCCACGCTCTCGGCCTTGCCGGCGAGCAGCAGCGTGATGGCCCGCTTGGCGTTGGTGAAATGCAGCGGCTCGTAGGTGTAGTTCAGCACCAGGACCGCGATTTCATCCATATACCCCGATAGGATAGACGCGCGGTCGGGACCTGTCAACTCAGGCGGGCTACACCAGGATGCGCCAGACGATCGGCCCGAAGCCCGCGAGGAGGACGAGGAGGATCGTGAACGCTTCGTTAGACCACGTCAGGAGTGTGACTAGCAGGCAGATCAGCGCGAAGCATGCAAGGTAGAACCGGACCTCACGCTTGTCGAGCCAGCCACCCTTGCCGACGAGGTGCGGGACCTTGTTGATGAGGTAGATCGGCGAATAGACGAGGAAGAAGACCACGATCAGCGCGGAAAAACTCAAGATCCCCATCATGCCAAAGACCATGCCCCGGAAGAGCCAGTCCCAGAGCGTGAGGTTCGCGTCGCTCGTGAGGTCAAGGGCGCGAGGCATCAACTCGCGATGCCGGTCGACGTAGATCACGGCGAGCGAGAACGCCGCCAAGAGCGTCTCCAGCCAGCGTCGGACGATGACCCGGGGGATGAGGCTCATCCGACCTAGGACATCACACGACCGCCAGGACTGTCAACAAACCGGGCGGTAGAGCGCGCAGTTAGAGCAGAAAGCCCCCTGGGAAGGGGTCGCTCGGGTCCAGCGAAAGGGTGGCGGTGCCGGACATCCACGCGCGTCCGGTGATCTCGGGCACGACGGCCGGCGTGCCCGCCACCTGGGTGAGGCCGGCGATGCGCCCGGTGAACAGCGTGCCGATGATCGACTCGTGGCCGAAGGCCTCCCCCACCCCGAGCCGCCCGCGGGCGTGCAGGTTGGCGAGGCGCGCCGAGGTGCCCGTCCCGCACGGGGAGCGGTCGAGCCCGGCGGGCGCCACCACCACCGCGTTGCGCAGCTGCGCGTCCGGACGCCGCGCCGGCTCGTAGAACTGGATGTAGAGAAGCCCGCGCGCCGCCGGCATCGCGGGATGGACCAGCGGCACCGTCGCCTCGATCGCCAGCCGGATGCGCTCGCCCGCCTCCACGAGCCGGGGCGCATCCTTCGGCTCGAGCGAGAGTCCGAGCGGCGCCGCCTCCACGAGCGCGTAGAAATGGCCGCCGTAGGCCAGGTCGAACGCGACGCGGCCGAGCCCGCGCACCTCCACCGCGAGGTCGAGGCCCGCCGAGAAGGCCGGGACGTTGCGGATGGTGACCGCGGTCGGCCGGTCCGGCTCGGTGACCACCCGGCAGGACACGAGGCCGGCGGGCGTTTCGAGCGTCACGGTGGCGCGGCCTTCCGGGGCGGCCACGCGCCCGGTCTCCACGAGCATGGCGCCCAGCGCGATGGCGCCGTGTCCGCACATGTGCACCGGCCCGAGCGGCTCGATGAACAGCACGCCCGCGTCGGCGCCCGCGGTGACCGGCTCGGTCAGGATCGCCCCGCACATCGCAGAGTGACCGCGCGGCTCGTAGAGCGTGAACCCCAGCAGCTCCCGCCCGTGCGCGGCCAGGTGATCGCTCTGCTCCATGAGGGTGGCTCCGGGCACGCGCGCGACGCCGGCCACCACGATGCGCATCGGCTCGCCCTCGGTGTGGTAGTCCACCACCGACAGCGTGCGCGCGGCGGGCTTCATCCACGATCCCCGAGGAGCTCGTCGAGCAGACCTTCGCGCAGGCCCCGATCGCTTACCACGAGGGTGGCGCGATCGAGACGGTCCATCACCGCGAGACAGATCGCGACGCCGGGCACGATCACGTCGGCACGGCCCGGCTCGAGGCAGGGCAGCCGGCCACGCGCGGCCACGTCGAGCGCGCCCAGCCGGGCGAGCTGCCGCTCGATCGCGGCGCGCCCGAGCCGGTGCCCGTGGACGCGGCTCGCGTCGTAGGCCGGCAGCCCGAGGTCGAGCGCGGCCAGCGTGGTGACGGTGCCCGCGGTGCCGACCAGCTCGTCCGACTCCGCCCGTGCGATGGCGTCCGGCACCTCGTCGGCAAGGCGCCCGGCGATCGCCTCCCGCATGCGAGCGAAGCGCTCCCACCGGACGGGGCCGGGCTCGCCGAACTCTTCCACGAGCGCGACCACCCCCAGCTTGAGGCTCACCGCCGCCACCGGCTCGCCGCCCCGCGCCAGCACGAACTCGGTGGACCCGCCGCCGACGTCGAAGAGCACGAAGGAGTCCGGAACTGGAGTGAGCCCGGAGGCGACGCCCTTGAGGGTGAGTCGGGCTTCGTCCTCGCCCGAGACGACCTCCACCCGTTCGCCGGCCAGCGCCTCGACCCGGTCCACGAACTCCGCGCGGTTGGTGGCCTCCCGCACCGCGCTGGTGGCCACGATGCGGACACGGCCGGCGCCCAGGTCTCGCGCGGCGCGCGAGAACTCCGCGACCGTCTCCGCGGTACGGCGCATCGGCTCCGGCAACAGCCGGCCCGAGGCCGCCTGCCCTTCCCCGAGGCGGGTCACGCGCTGGACCTGGTGCAGCGGGCGCCATCCCCCGCCGCTCGCTTCCACCACGAGCAGCCGCACCGTGTTGGTGCCGAGATCGACGGTGGCGAGGCGCGCGCTCACGCCGGACGACGGCGCTGCAGCGCCTCCGCCACCGCGGAGCGGACACGGTCGGGCTGCACCGGCTTGACGAGCAGGACGTCCACGCCGGACTCGCGCAGCCGGTCGGCGTGGAGGCGGCGCCCCCAGCCGGTCAGCAGCACCACCGCGGTGTCGGGGCTCGCCTGCCGGATCGCGACGGCGAGCTGTAGCCCGGAGCGATCGCGGAGAGCCAGGTCGGTGACCACGACGTCGATGCCGCCGTGCGCGAGCCGGGCCAGGGCGGCGGGCGCGTCGTCGGAGGCCTCCACGCGATGGCCCACCGCCATGAGCGCGTCGAGCACCGCGGTGCGGATGCCCTCCTCCTCCTCCACGATCAAGACCGCCGCGGTCCGCTCGTCCGGAACCGAAGGCTCGGGCGCCGCGGCGGCCGCGGGCTCCGGGGCCGCTTCCGGAACCAGGGCGGTCTCGGCGCGCGTCCGTGTGCCCGCGGCGGGCAGCCAGACCCGGACGGTGGTGGCGCCGGGCCCGCTCGTCACGTCGATGCGGCCACCCGCGCGAAGCACCGCGGCCTCGACGACCGGGAGACCGAGCCCGCGGTGGCCGGACCGCGTGGTGAAGAAGGGATCGAAGATCCGCGGCCGGATCTCGGGGGCGATGCCCTCTCCGGTGTCGGCGACGATGAGCTCGGCGTCGTCCTCGGCCTCTCGGGTGAGCACGGTGAGCGTACCGCCGGCGGGCATGGCCTCCATCGCATTGTGGATCAGGTTGATCACGGCCTCGCGGAGCGCGGTCGCGCTGCCTTCGACGGGCGGCGTCGGCGCGAGATCCACCGCCAGCTCGAGGCGGCCGGGCAATCCGGACGCCGCGGGCGCCCGCCGGGCGGTCAGCCCAACAGCCTCCTGGGCGATCGCGGCCAGATCCACCGCCCCCGTCCCCGGCTGGTCCGCCTCGGCCAGCCCCAGCAGCCGCTGGAGCAGGTCGGTCCCGCGCCAGGCCGCCTCCTCCAGCGCGGCGAGTCCGTCCCGCAGCGCCTCGTCCTGGGCCCGTGCGAGCACGAGCTGGGATTTGCCCAGCAGCACCGCGAAGATCGAGTTGAGCTCGCGCGTGAGGCCGGCCGCGAAGCCCGCGAGGACGCGCGCGCGCTCGCCCTCGACCCGCTGCGCCTGCTCGACGCTCGCGGTGGCGAGCGCGCGACGCACCTCGCGGAGCCGCCGCTCCATTTCGAGGGCGGAGGCGATCAGCGCGGCCAGGGTCTGGGCAGACTCCACCTCGTCGGAGGAAAACTCGCGGGGCTCGGTCTCGGCCAGGCACAGGAGCCCGATCACCCGGCCACGCGCGCGCAGCGGCACCAGCAGCGCGGCGCGAAAGCCCTCCTGGTCGAGGAGGCCGGGCGCGCCGCGCCGGCTCCGGAGATCGCGCACCGCCAGGGGCGCGTCGGCCGCGAAACCCTCTGCGAGCAGCGCGTCGGGGACGCGGACCTGCTGCGAGCTCACGCTGCCCAGCAGCCCGGCGCCGGCGACCGCGCTCAGGTCGGCCAGGCCCGAGCCGGCCACCGCCAGCGCGCCCCGCACACCGGCGAGCCGGCGGCCCGCGTCGGCCGCGCGCGCGAGGATCTCGCGCGGCTCGCGCTCGGCGAGCTGGGCGTCGGCCAGCTCGCGCAGCTCACGGAGGTGCGCGAGATGATCGCCGCGCCGCGCGAGCAGCCGCTGATGGACGAGCGCCGAGCCGACCCGGTCCGCGATGACCAGCAGCAGGAGGACGTCGGTCGTGGTGAACGGCGCCCCGAGGGCGCGGCGCCCCGCGTACAACACCCCCACCACCTCGCCCTCGGCCCGCACCGGCACCGCGATCGCCTGCCGCACCGGGAAGCGGTCGCTGAAGGGATCCGCGGCCCCGGGCTCCATCGCGCCATCACCGGTCAGCACGCGCTTCTCCCTGAAGACGCGGCCGATCAGCCCCTCGCTCGGATCGAGCGACACCGACTCCATGTCCTCGTGCCGGAAGCCGCGGCCCGATCGCACGTGGAGGCGTCCGGTGGCCTCGTCCGGCACGAGGAGCAGCGCGCGGTCGGCCGCGAGCAGGCGGGAAACCCGATCCATCGCCAAGCCGAACAGCTCCCCCGGCGGAAGCCCGATCGAGGGGATCGACAGGATCTCCTGGAAGAGCGCGAGGGCGTGGTCGTCGCGGTCGGCGAGCAGCGCACGCTCGCCGTCGCCGCCCGCCGCGTCGGAGGCGTCGGGGAGGTCCTTCAATCGCTCGCGCAGCGCATCGAGCAGCTCCGCGAGCTCGGAGAGCGCGGCGCGCGCGCTGATGGGACGCGTCGCCGCGGGCGGAATCGATTCGCTACTCATGGTCGCCCGGATCTGGTCACTTGCCTCGAAGTGTACGGATGTACCGCACCACGGCCCAGCGATCGCTCTCCGGCAGGTGACGCCAGGCCGGCATCGCCCCGCGCCCGTTGGTGATCTTCCAGAACAGCTCGCCGTCGGTCTCGTCCTGCACCTTCGCCGACGTCCAGTCGGCCGGCTTCGGGGTGAGCGCGATGGCGGCGGCGCCGTCGCCCTTGCCCTTGGCCCCGTGGCACGAGGCGCAGTTGACCTTGGCCACCTTCTCGCCCTGGTCCGTCGTCTTCTTGTCGCTGGGGACCGGGTTCGGCTTGGCCTTCTCGGACGCCGGGGCCATCCACGGGGCCTGGGCGCGCGCGGTCGGCGCCCAGAGCAGCGCGCCGCCGACCCCGAGCAGCAGGGCCGCGGCCAGACCGAGTCCTGCGATGCGGACGACCGAGTCGGACATTGAA
>DATMMH010000017.1:0-14815 GCA_035569855.1 Candidatus Dormiibacterota bacterium | reverse complement strand
CTCGCGGAATGCCTGCGCGCGCGAGGGCGGTTGGGTGCCGCGGATCGAGTCGGATGGGGTCAGTGAGTCGGCCACGGGGTCAGGCCTTGATGTTGAGATCGGTCCAGAGCCGGCCTACCTGCACGAGGCCGGCGCCGACTTCGATGTCATGGGGGAGCGCCACGCCCAGGATCACACCCCCGTCGCTTCGGACGAAGGTCATCTCGGACACACCTTCGACGACGCCACGACGCATCGCCCCGAGCCCGGCGCGCGCGAGTGTGGCCGAGGCGATCCGGAACACCTGGGTCATGTGTAGCGCGAGCTGGCGTTGGCGCTCCTCGCTGCCCTGCGCGAACACGAGACTCCCGTCGGTGTGCGTGAGCACCAGGTCGCGCGCGCCCGGAGGCAGTCGGAGCCGGTCGGTGGCGATGGCGCCGACCGTGCTCGGCGTGGCCGCCGGCGGAGCCGACCACGTGGCGACCATCTCCTGCAGAGCCTTCGCTTCGGGGAAGTCGGGAAAGTACTGGATGGCCCGGTCCAGGAACGGGCGGCATCCTTCGATGTCGCCCTCTTCCAGGGCGATGCGCGCCAGTCCGAACAGTGCGCGCGGGTGGTACGGATCGAGAGCCAGCACGCGTCGGAACGACGCCTTGGCGGCCGGCATCTCGCGGAACACGACGTGCAGGTAGGCGTCCAAGAGATGCCCGACCGCGATGTTGGGGGCGGCCCGCAAGCCCTCCGCGATCAGATCCGCCGCTTCTTCGTAACGGCCTTCGTGGCGATACTGGTCGGCTAGTCGGAAGAGCGTGGCTGCGGAACGTGGGCGAACGAGCCCGGTGAGACCGCTCCAGGTTCGCTCGAGGAACGTGGCTAAACTCACTCGCCAACCTCCCTCGCCCAGGGGTGACCCTGCCTGGAGATCATCGTTAACATTCATCATAACACGCGACCCCGAGGGGATCCCAAACTCGGGCGGCCCTTGCCAGGGTGGGGCCTATTCCCCCGGTTGTCTCGGCAGCTCGATCAGCCAGAACTTCTGGTCGCCCTTGAGCAGCCGCGTGCCCTGAGTGAAGAAGCCCGCCATGAGCTCGAGCTTGGCCAGGTTCTGCTCGCGTGTCTTCCCCTCGTCCACGATCGGGGAGCGCCGGTAGTCGAACAGCAGGTCGTGGCGGACCAGGACATGGGTGATACCGCTCGCCTCGACCCGGGCCCGGACCTCGTCCGGGCTCGCCGCGGCGCGGACGTAGCGGGTCAGGGTGTAGTCCTCGAAGATGAAGTCGGAGAAGTAGGGTCGCTCCAGATGATAGGTGTCTCGGCGCATGTCGATCAGCCAGACCCGCGCGGCGGCCGGCAGCCGCTGGTTGACCACCTCGTAGTAGGGGTAGTAGTCGAGGTGCCGCCCGAGGTAGTCGGCGCGTGACTCGCCTCCGAGTGCGACCCGGACCGGATCGAGGATGAGGAACCACGCGAGGACGACGGGCAGACCGAGCGCCGCGCCAGACAGGAGCAGCCACCGCACCCAGCGGCCGGTCGCATCGCCCAGCGCGGCGCCGGCGGCGGCGGTGGCCACGGCGAGACCGGGCAGCGCGGGCAGGAGATACCGGAGCTGCTGACTCGAAAAGAGCCAGAACCCGAACAGGCATCCGGAGATCAGCACCGCCAGCCGAAGCTCGACCGCGAGACGGTTCATCCACAGAGCCCAGGCGAGCAGCGGCAGGGCGAACGCCACCGCGAAGCCCAGCACGCCGTCGTAGAAGGCAGGTTGGTCCGGCTGAGCCGCCACCGCGAGACGCAGCGGGGTCAGAACATAGTCGAGCGTGGTCCGGGTGTCTCCGTAGAGGGAGAACAGCGCCTCGTAGAGCTGCGAGCGCTCGAGATCCCAGCCGGGAGCCTGAGCCGGCCAGATCCCGAGGTAGAACGGAAAGAGCGGACTGCCGGTCCGCAGCCAGTTCCGCACATACCAGGGCGCGGCGAGCGCGACCCCGAGCGCGAGGGCACTCGCCGCGGGCAACGCCAACGCGCCGGGAATCGACCGCTCGTCGGCCGAATCGTGCCCCGGCCGGAGGGCGCGGAGCAGGGCGAGCGCCGCCAGCGGCAGGATCATGAACGCGGCGCTCAGCTTGATCGAGAGAGCGCCGCCCACGCCCGCGGCGACCCAGACCAGGTGGCGCGACGCCGGTACAGACCACCAGCGACCGAACGCGCTGATCGCCAGTGCGGTGTAGGCGGCCAGCGCGAGGTCCACGTAGGCGCTGGCCGCTACGTCGTAGACCGTGGGCACCCAAGCGACCATCAGGGTCGCCGCGGCGGCCCACCCCGGGTCGGTATGCTCCCGGGCCCACCCGTAGACCACCATCACGAGCAGGGGGGCGAAGAGGAACAGCGTGGCCCCCGCGGCCGCCTCGCCCACGCGCGGGCCGAACGGCGCGCCGAGCAGCATGGCCCAGACCGCATGCATCTCGACCCCGAGCGGGTAGTAGCCCGCGATGTTGTACGGCACCTCGGGAGCACCGCCGGCGGCCAGGTATGCCTTGGGGAGCGCGAAGTGGTAGAGCAGCGTGTCCTTTGCGGTCGGTGGCGCCAGGGCGGCGGTCAGGGCCAGGACCTGCCCGGTGACGATCAGCCCGACCAGCCCCCGCCCAGCGGCGTGAGCCATCCGGCGAGGAGGCGGTCTCAATCGTGCGACCGCGACCATACCGGACCCCAGGCCGGCGACCAGCGCCAACCAGGCGATCGAGGGGCGATACAGGTACCCCACCCCGAGGAAGAACCAGATGATCGACCAGGCCGCCGCGCCAAGGAGGGTAGAGGCAGCGAGATCCATGAGTGGTGCTGCGGGGAGGGGTGCGGGCTGCGGCTTCCGCGGCCGGACCCAAGGGATCCAGTGCAGGATCCATGCGCCCAGGCCATACCAGGCGACTGTGATGAGCCCGGCGACGACTACTCCCGCCAGCGACGTCGCGAGGCCGCGGGGGCTCCAGATCGGGCCTTCGGCGAGGGAGGCGACGAACGACCGGATCAGGCTCGGCAAACGGCCGATGTCGTCGCCGCGGTTTCGCAGGAAGGCGACGGCGAGCAGGAGCCACCACCCGGCCGCGACGGTGACGACGGCGATCCGCCGGGTGCGCGGCGTCATGCTCGGTCAGCCGGCGGCCGCACCTCGACTTGCCGTTGTGACGTAGCCCTGCTGCAGATCGCGCGCGCGGAGCGCCGGGTCGCGCTGCTCCGGTGGCCCGTAGCCGCCGCCCCCGGGCAGCAGGATCTCGACCAGATCGCCCGGCTGGAGCGTCTGCTCGGCCTTGGGATTGGCCGGTGCGCGCCCATTGATCAGTACCTGCCCGGGCAGGCCGGCCAGGCCCCCGAAGAAGCCCTGAGCGGGAACGCGGGTGCGGTCGCAGAGCACCGAGCAAGTCGCCGGCTCGTCCGAGCGCACCCGGAACGCGATGACCTGACCGAGGCCACCGCGGAACCGCCCGTCGCCCCCCGAGCCGTCCCGGAGGGCCTTTCGCTCGATGAGCAGCGGCGCGAGCGACTCCACCACTTCGACCGGAGTGCCGAGGACCCCGGAAGGGAACGCGGTGGCAGAGAGTCCGTCCTGACCCGGCCGGGCTCCGGTGCCCCCGGAGCTGAAGAACGTGTAGACCCAGGGCGAGCGATCGCGATTCTTGCCGGTGAGCTGGATACCCCAGATGTTGGCGGAGCCCTCGGCCATCACGTGATCGGGCAGCGCCTCTTTCAACGCGCCCGCCACCACGTGGGGCAGGAAATGGCCGACGATGTGGCGCGCGGCTACCGGGGCCGGAGGCTGCACATTGAGGATGGAGCCCTCGGGAGCGGTGATGCGAAGGACGCGGAACGCGCCCTCGTTGTTCGGGACGTCGGGACTGACGATGACCTTGACCCCGTAGGTCGTGTAGGCCTCGGTGTAGTTCATCACCACGTTGATGCCTCGGCGGCTCGCGGGCGACGACCCGGTGAAGTCCACCCAGAGGTCGTCGCCGCTGACCTCGCAGCGCACCGCGATCGTGATCGGCTCGTCGAACCCGTCCGACGTCAGCGCGTAGCGATACTGCCCCGGGCGCAGGGCCGCGATGGCCTGACGCATGGCGCGCTCGGTGCGGCCGATGATCTCGTCGGCCAGCGGCTCGAGCCGCTCGAGACCGAACTCGTCCATGAACTCGAGCAGCCGCTCGCCTCCCACCGTGCCGCCCGCGACCTGGGCGTGGAAGTCGCCCATGACCAGGTCGGGTACGCGGGTATTGGCCCGGATGATCGCGGCGAGCGATTCGTTCAGCCGCCCGCCCTCGTAGAGCTTCATGATCGGAATGAAGAGTCCCTCCTCGTACACCTCGCGGGCTTCGGCGGACAGCACGTGACCGCCGATATCGGCGCTGTGACACGTCGAGGCGAAGAAGGCCACGCAGTCCCCGCCGCGGAAGACCGGGCTGCAAACCGTCACGTCGTTGAGATGTCCCGAGGTCTTCCACGGATCGTTGGTGATCAAGACGTCCCCGGGCGCGAGCCTGTCGAGCGGGTAGGCGGCCAGGATGTGCTTCATGGCGAGCGCCATCGAGTTGATGTGTCCCGGGGTGCCGGTCACCGCTTGCGCGATCATGTATCCGCGGCGGTCGAAGACCCCGGCCGAGAGATCGCCCGCCTCCCGCACGATGGACGTGAACGACGTGCGCATCAGCGCGGCGGCCTGCTCGTTCACCACGCCGATCAGCCGGCTCCAGCAGATGTCGAGCGTGATCGGATCCATCAGCGCGCCTCCGTGGCCGCCGGGGCGGCGATGAGCGTCCGGTACGTGTCCACGGTGACGATCGCACCCGGCCCGACGACCGTGGTGGACTCGCGCTCCTCGATGATCGCGGGGCCGGTCAAGCGGCTTCCCGGCCCGAGCGCGTAACGATCGTAGACCGGGGTCTCTCCGTATCCGCCGGTCTCCGGGAAGTATGCCCTCCGGCGGCCCTTCATCTCCGGCGGGCCGCCTCCCGTCTCGCGGCCTTCCGCAGCCGAGGCTGCCGCGGAACCGCCCAGGCGGTCCGGAGCCGGGCCCGACACGACGGCGCGCCAGTTGAGCGCCTCGAGGGGCACACCCTGGGGCGTGCGGCTGTACAGGAGGCGGTACGCCGCTTCGAAGGCGGCGGTGATGGCGTCGAGGCTATTGACGCCGAGCGGTCCCGTCGGAATCGAGACATCCACCTCGTGCCCCTGGCCCAGATAGCGCATCTCGGCGCTGCGGCGGACGGTGACGTCCCCATCGGCCACGCCGGCGCCGCGCAGGATCCGCCGACCCTCGGCCTCCATCTCCTGGAACAGCCGGTTGATCAGCTCCCACTCCGCGGTGGCCAATCGCTGGGGCGCGGTCCGCACGAAGTCGAACGCCAGCGGCGCGGCGAGGAGACCGAATGCCGACAGCGCACCCGCCCCGTAGGGCACGAGGACGCGCGGCACCCGGAGAATGCGCCCCACCTGCCACGCGTGCACGGGACCCGCGCCGCCGAAGGCAAACAGCGGATAGCCTCGCAGGTCCTTGCCGCGCTCGATGCCGTGCACGCGGGCGGCGGCCGCCATGTTCTCGTTGACGACGCGGTGGATGCCCCACGCGGCCTCGGTGAGGCCCAAGCCCATTGGCCGGGCCACGCGCTCTTCGATGGCCCGGCGGGCCGCTTCCACGTCGAGGCGCATGCGGCCACCCAGGAAGAACTCGGCGTCGAGGTAGCCCAGCAGCAGGTCCGCGTCGGTGACGGTCGGCTCGTGCCCTCCCGCTCCGTAGCAGGCCGGACCCGGATCGGCCCCCGCGCTGTCGGGCCCGACCTTGAGCAGACCCATCCGGTCCACGCGGGCGATCGAGCCGCCGCCCGCTCCGATCTCGATCAGCTCCACGACCGGCACGCGGATCGGCAGGCCGGAACCCTTCTTGAACCGGTCGGCGCGAGCGACCTCGAACTCACGCGCGAGCAGCGGCTCCCCGCGATCGATCACGCAGGCCTTGGCGGTGGTGCCCCCCATGTCGAAGGAGAGGAGGCGGTCCTCGCCGACCTGGCGGGCGGTGCGGGCCGCCGCGAGCGCGCCGGCGGCCGGGCCCGACTCCACCAGGCGGATCGGGACCCGCTTGGCGGTCTCGGGCGTGGCGATGCCACCCGCCGACATCATGACGTAGAGGCGGCCCGGAATCCCGAGCCCCTGGAGCTTCCGCTCGAGATCGTCCAGATAGCGCGCCATCAGCGGCATGACGTACACGTTGGCGGTGGTGGTGGACGTGCGCTCGTACTCGCGGATCTCCGGCACCACGTCGGAAGAACAGGACACCGGGACGCCCGGGAGGATCTCGGCGCACAGGCGAGCGAGGACCTGCTCGTGGACCGGATTCCGGTAGGCGTGGAGCAGACAGATCGCGATGGCCTCGACACCGAGCGTGCCCAGATGGGTGATCGCGTCGCGAGCCTGGCTCTCGTCGAGAGGGCGCAGGACCGCTCCGTCGGCCTGGATCCGCTCGGAGACCTCGACCCGGAGCTGACGCGGGACAAGCGGCACGGGCGGGTCGATGAAGAGGTCGTACATGTCGTAGCGGCCTTCTCGCCCGATCTCGACCGCGTCGCGGAAGCCGGCGGTCGCGAGCAGGCCGACCCGCGCGCCCTTGCGCTCGATCAACGCGTTGGTCGCGAGCGTGGTCCCGTGGATGAGCGCCCGCACCGCGGTCGCGCGGGCCGAGGCCTCGTGGAGCAGCGTCACCACGCCCTCCTCGACGGCCTGCGACGGATCCTTGGGGGTGGTCAGGAGCTTGCCGACGCGAACGGCGCCGGTCGCCTCGTCCACCCAGACCAGGTCGGTGAAGGTGCCGCCGATGTCTACTCCGATGCGCGTCGGATTGGTTCCTGGAGCCATGGTTCCCTCCGGAGAAGCGGTCACGTTCTCCTTGATCATGCGCCGATCCTCTCTCGCTCGATCCGCTCCTTCTCGGAGGGATCCCAGAAGAGCACGCGCTTGCGGATCATCATGACGCCGCGGTTGAGGATCAGCCCCACCACCGAGAGGATCAGCAGGATCGAGAACTGCCCGGAGACGTCCATGTTGAAGTTCATGGACTGGATCAGCATGCCGAGGCCCTTCTGGGCCCCGACGAACTCGGCCACGATCGCTCCGATGAGCGCGAAGATCATGGCCACGTCGAGCCCGGCCATGACGAAGGGCAGAGCATTGGGTAGGCGGAGCATCCAGAAGATCTGCCGCTCGCTCGCGGCCAGGGAGCGCATCAGGTTGACCCGCTCCTCGTCGGCCGAGCGCAGCCCGACCATGGTGTTGACGAGGAGCGGAAAGAACGCGATCAGGGCCGCGTTGATCACCTTCGAGGTGAGCCCGAGCCCGAACCACACCACGATGAGCGGGGCGAGCGCCACCTTGGGCAGGGACTGAAACATGACGATGTAGGGATAGAGGAAGAACTCGATCGGCCGGCTCAGGGCGACCGCGGTGCCCAGGACCAGCCCCAACGCGGAACCCGCGATGAAGCCCAGCATGGTCTCGAGCAGGGTGTGATAGAGATGCTCGGGATAGAGCCCGCTGCTGAATCCGCGCCAGAGGGCGAGCGCGACCTGCGAAGGCGGAGGCAGAATGAAGGCGGGGATCTCGAAGAGCCGCACCACCCCTTCCCAGAAGCCGATCGATCCGCAGAAGAGCAGGACGCTCAGCACGACGTTCCGCGTGTTCCTCACGCGTCGAGTCCTCCCTTGACGTTGAAGAGCCCGCGGATGTGGCGGGTGTACTCGCCGAACTCCGGCGTGGTCATCAGGTCGAGCGCGCGTGTCCGGGGCAGCTTGATGCGCAGGTCGTCCACGATCCGGCCCGGGCGCGGCGTCATGACCAGGACTCGATCGGCGAGGAAGACCGCCTCCGGGATCGAATGGGTGATGAAGAAGACGGTCTTCTTCTTCCCCAGCCAGATCCGCTGCAGTTCGAGGTTCATGTGCTCGCGCGTCATCGCGTCGAGCGCTCCGAACGGCTCGTCCATGAGCAGCATGGCGGGATCGTGGATGAGGGCGCGGGTGATCGCCACGCGCTGCTGCATGCCGCCGGAGAGCTCCCACGGATAGCGCCGCTCGAACTCGCGGAGTCCGACCAGCGCGAGGAGATCCAGCGCCACGGTCAGATAGCGATCCCGGCCCAGACCCTGCACGTCGATCGGGAGCAGCACGTTGTCGAGCACGGTGCGCCAGGGGAACAGGACCGGAGCCTGGAAGACGACGCCGATGTCCCGCCGCGGCCCGACGATCGCGGTGCCGCGGAGGTAGGCGTCGCCCGCCGACGGTGCCAGGAGGCCGGCCAGGATCTTGAGCAGGGTGGACTTGCCGCATCCGGAGGGGCCGACCACTGCCACGAACTCGCCTTCTTCGACGGCGAAACTGATCCGTTCGAGGGCGGTCACCCCGCCATCGCGCGTCGAATAGAGCTTGGAAAGGCTTCGGACCGAGATCGCTTCCGTGGCCACTTCGCAGGGAGTCTACACCGAAACGGCCAGCGCCTAGCGAAACTCGTGCTCGAGCTGTTTGGCCAGCGGTGGGTCGAGCCGCCGCACGATCGCGAACTGGGCCTGCGCGCCCGCCCGGTCTCCCCGAGTCATGAATGCCCGGGCCAGCCCCAGGTGGGCCACCGGATCCGATGGGTTCACGACGATCGCCCGCTCGAACTCGGCGACCGCGAGGTCGACCCGCCCCTCGGCGAGTTGCGCCCGGCCCATCGCGACGAGCGCCGGCCCCGAATCGGGCTTGACCCGAAGGGCCTGCTCGATCTCGGTGATCGCCTCCGCGGGGTGGCCGTCCTCGATGAGCGCGATCCCCAGGTTGGTCCGGACCGGCACGTCTCGCGGATCGTGCCGGAGCCGATATCGCAGCTGGGCCAGCCCTTCCTCGCGCCGGCCCATCTGGAGCAGCAGGATTCCGTAGTTTCCGTTGAACTCGGTGCGGTCGGGCCGCAGGGCGAGCGCGCGCTGGAATAGCTCGAGGCTCTTGGCGTACTCCCCCCGCCGGCTCAGGCTCACCGCCAGGTTGTGGTTGCAGATGGAGCACGTCGGATCGACCTCGACCGCGTACCGCCAGAGGGTCTCCGAGTCGTGCCACACTCCCGCCTGGACCCTCGCGGCCAGCGCCAGGCCCCCGAGCCAGACCCAGACCAGGGCCAGCGCGAGTACCGCCACCGCGGTGCGCACCAGCCCACGGCGACGCGCCTCGACGACCACGATCACGACCCCGCCCACCAGGAGCGCGAACGCGGCACACGGCACGTACGTGTTGCGGTCGGCTCCGATGTGATTGCCGGTGTGGACCACCCCGCTGACCGGCGCCAGCATTACCAGGTAGAAGGCCCAGCTCGCGAGACCCGCGGGCCAGCGCTTGCGGAGCAGCCAGACCGAGGCGGTGATCGCGAGCGCCCCGATCGCGCTGAGCAGGTACGGCCGCTCGAGAAGGTTCATCCGCAGCGGCAGCTCGTAGATCGGCCCCAGATTCAGGGGCACGAACGTCTTCCAGACGTGAAACCAGACGCTGTAGAAGACCATCACGACCCGCGCGGCGGGCTGGGCGTCGGTCAGGTAGCCGGTGGTGCGCTGGACGAGGAAGGCGGTCGCCGCCACGGCGATCGCCAGCAGGAAGAACGGGATCTTCTCGCGCCAGACCGGCCAAGCCTGCGCGCTCAGCCATTCACGCGGGTGGGGCCCGAGCCGGCGCAGCGGATACACGTCGAGGATCACCAGGACGAGTGGCAGGCCCATCACGATCGACTTCGACGCCAGCGCGAGGGCGGCGAAGGCGATCGCGGCCCATCGCCACCCGGTCCTGACCTGAGGAGCCCGCTCGTGGGCCTTGAGATAGGCCAGCATGGTGAGCAGGAAGAACAGGCCGGAGGTGAGATCCCGGCGCTCGGTGATCCAGGCCACCGACTCGACCCGTAGCGGATGGATCGCGAAGAAGAGCGCGGCGGCGGCGGCCCCGAGGCCGACCGTGATCGGCGTGGCCGCGGGGACCGCCAGCCCGAGCAGGCGCCGGGCGACGAGGTAGAAGACGGCGGCGCTGGCGGTGTGGAGCAAGAGATTGGTGAGGTGATAGCCGAACGGCCGCATGCCCCACACCGCGTAGTCGGCCGCGAGCGTCAGCCAGGTCACCGGGATCCAGTGCCCCATCAGATTCGCGGTGAGCATCCAGCGCACCTGCCGCCATCCGAGGCCCCGGTAGGCCGGATTCATCAGGAAGTTGATCGGGTCGTCCCAGTCGACCCAATCGGCGCGGAGGGTGGGGAGAAAGACCACGGCCGTCACCACGGCGATCTCGATGGGAACGGCCCACGCGACGACGCGGGCGAGGAGTGAGGAGCTACGCACCCGCGGACGTCAGATGGCGCCGGAAGGCTTCGAGGGCCGCCGTGCCCACCGCGGTGTCCTGCTCGCCGTTGCCCCCGCTGATGCCGATGCCGCCGACCACGTCACCGTCCACCTCGATGGGGAATCCGCCCACGAAGATCGCGAAGCGGCCGGGGTGCATGGCGTGGATGCCGAAGGCCTCGTTGCCGGGTAGGGCGGGGCCGCTCGGGGGCTGGTTGAACTTGTGGGTGGCGCGACGGTGCCCGGCCGCGGTGAAGGCCTTGGCGAGCGCGATCTCCACCCCGGTGATTCGCCCCCCCGTCATGCGGTGCAGCGCGATGGCGTGGCCACCGTCGTCGCAGACGCAGATCGTCTCGGCCACCCCGATCTCCCGCGCCTTGGCCTCGGCGGCGGCCAGCAGGACGAGCGCGTCCTCGAGCGTGAGCCGCTTGACCGTGATCACGGGAGCTCCACGAACACTTGCTCGTCGTCCACGCGAACCGGGTAGGAGGGCACGCTGGCCCCCCGCCCCGGGAAGAGGCACTGGCCGGTGCGCACGTCGTACATCCAGCCGTGCCAAGGGCAGACCAGCCGGATTCCGTTCAGCTTGCCCTCGCTCAGCGGCCCGCCCCGGTGCGAGCAGACGTCGCCGCACGCGTAGACCGCGTCGCCCACCCGGGTCAGTACGATCCGGGTGCCTTCGAGGTCGACCAGCTTCGGCTGCCCGGCCGGCACCTCGCCGAGCGAGGCGACCCGCCGGGGTTCGCTCACGCGTCTTCCTTGAGGACGATCGCGCGGTGGAGACCGGTCATGTACTGCCAGCGCATCTCGGTGGCCTCGCGGACCGCCTCGGCGGCTTCGGCGCGCTTCTCCGGCGTCGTGCTGTGGTGCTCGACGATCTGGTAGCCCCGCTCGCCGTGCACCTCGTCGGCCTCGATGTGGATGGCGAAGAACTCGACTTCGTGGTCGGTGAACCCGTAGTGGCTCCTGAGCGGTGGCAGGTTGCGCTTGTAGATGCCCGGGACCTGCGACTCGAGCCCGACCAGCAGGCCGGCCGCCGCGATGTGGAAGGGCTTGCGCGCGGTCTCGTAGCACCACGCGGTCAGAGCCCGCGTGCTCGGCAGCTGCCGCGCGCCTTCCACCTCGGCGCGGCTCACCCCGCACGCCTCGCCGAAGCGGATGAGCAGATCCACGTGCTTCGTCCCCGACTCCTCCTCGATGATGTTCTCCAGGAGGAAGTCCCGGGCGTCGGGATCGGGGCAGGTGCCGTAGACCGTCGCGCACCACCGGGCGAACTGCGAGACGTACTGGTAGTGCTGACAGACCCACGCTCCGAGCTGGGGTCGGGTGAGCTCGCCATTCACCCACTTCTCGGTGAACGGATTCATCCGACTGTGCCGGGCGTTGACCGCCTGCTCGAGCTGGCTCCGGAACGGGCTCATGGTGGTCATGAGATGCCTCCGTGGGTGGGATCTAGCTGCGGGGATCCGTCTGGCCCATCAGGGCCTGGGTCTGAGCGTCCCGGTACTTCCTGAGCGCCGTCCGGATCTCCGGATACTTGTTGGCGAGGATGGCCGCGGCCAGCAGGCCCGCGTTCGTGGCTCCCGAATTGCCGATGGCCAGCGTTCCCACCGGAATGCCGGCTGGCATCTGGACGGTGGAGAGCAGGGAATCCATCCCGTTCAGCGCCTTGGACTGGATGGGCACGCCCAGCACGGGAAGCAGGGTCCGCGCCGCGCTGACCCCGGCCAGGTGGGCCGCGCCCCCGGCCCCGGCGATGATCACCTCGAGCCCGCGCCCCTCGGCCCCCGCCACGTACTCGTCCACGAGGGCGGGCGTCCGGTGGGCGGACATGACGTTGACCTCGTAGCGGATGCCGAGCGCATCCAGGGCCTTGGCCGCGTTGCTCATCGTCTCCCAATCGGATTTGGAGCCCATGAGAATGCCGACGAGCGGGGAGCTGGGTACTGGCACGGCGGTCATCTTAGCAAGAACGTGGATGTGACTCCACCATGGCCACCGCGGGCGTGACGTCATTTGCGACCCGCGTAGTCGCTGTCATCGCCGGCGCCTCGAGGACCGGCCCGACTTCATTCTCCGACGCCGAGATACGAGGAAACGAACGTGCCCGCGGTGCTCGCATGCTGGAAGCGGTCGAGGCGGAACGGGGCGAGGCTGACCGGCGAGGTGGAGCCGGTGATCCGGGCCGCCATCATCGCTCCCACCAGTGGCGCCAGCTTGAAGCCGTGGCCGGACATGCCGGCCGCGACGAAGAAGCCCCCCAGCGCGGATTCGTCCAGGATCGGCATCCAGTCCGGCGTGATGTCGAACGCACCCGCGTAACCGCGGTTGAGCCGCGCGTCGGCCAGGCCGGGCAGGGCCTGGGCGGTGCGAGCCAGCGCGACGCCGGCCTCGTCGAAGCCGGTTTCGCTGCCCAGAAGCTCCGGATCCATCGGGTGCTGAGCCTCGTCGTCGGTCAGCGAGCCGGTGAGGGTGAGGTCGCCGGTCTCCGGTCGTACGTAACTGCCGCCGGCCAGGTCGAGGTAGACCATGTGCGCGGCGCCGAAGGTCGGCTGGCGCTCCACGATGAAGACCGGGTGACGGCCGATCACGATGGGCAGCTCGATGCCGGCGAGCCGGCCGACCTGCGGCGACCAGAGCCCGGCCGCGTTGACCACGATCGGCGCGTCGATCCGCTCGGACGAGGTGATCACGCCGGTGACGTGGTCGTGCTCGGTCAGGATCCCGGTGACCTCCGCGCCCTGCTTGATCGTGACGCCCTCGCGCCGGGCCGCGTCGGCGTACCCGGCGGTCACCCCCGCGGGATCGCCGTAGCCCGATTCGGGCTCGTACAGGATGGCCCCCAGCCCCGACGTGTCGATGCGGGGCTCGAGGCGGCTCAGGTCCTCGGGATCGAGAATCTCCGCCTTCACGCCGAGGGTGCGCTGCTGCTCGACGCGCGCGACCAGCCCGGCCCGCATGGCGGCCGAGACCCCGATCAGCGCGCCACAGCCGACGTAGCCAGATTGTCCACCGACCGCGTCGGGGAAGTTCCGGAACACGTCGAGGGAGCCGCGCACCATCCGGGTGGTCTCGGGGGTCGGATAGAGCTGGCGGATGATTCCCACGGAGCGTCCGGTGCCGCCGGCCCCGAGGAACTTCCGTTCGAGCAGGATGATCCGGCGCATGCCGAGACGCGCCAGATGGAACGCGGTCGAGACGCCGGTCACGCCGCCGCCGATGATGACCGCGTCGGCGGTCTTCATCGGGGCCCGATCAGGGCCAGGGCTTCGTCCTCGGTGAGGAGCTGAACGGGATCGCCCGCGCTCAGCGCGCCCTCGCGGAGCACACGCGCGTACAGGCGGCTATCGCCCGCATGACGCTTCTGGGACACGCGGGAGACGTCGCGATGGCGGAACGAGGCGGTGATGTTCACGCAGGGCGCGGTGTAGCGCGTGATCTGGGCCACCACCGCCACGCCGAGCCTGAGGTAGCTGCCGGGCGTCGCCCGGCTCCAGTCGATCCCCTCCAGGGTCAAGTTCTCCCCGATGCTCCCCGGCGAGATCGGATGCCCTTCCGCCCGGAGCTCGCGGATGCGCTCCTGGGAGAAGAGGCAGAGCGCCCGGTCCGGGCCGCCGTGCAGCTCCCGGTTGCCCTGCACGTCGCCCTCGAGCCCGAGCGTAGTGACGCGGGCCGATGGCACCGCCCGCTTCGGCACGCCGCCGGCCGAAATACTGATCTGCACGATGCGGGCGCTGCCGGTCATAGTCTCACCTCGGTGCCGAGCCCGGCCGCCACCGCCCGATCGTAGGCCAACCGAGCGGTCACGGCGTCTTCCGGCGCGAATCCCACCGACTTGAACACGGTGATCTCCTGGGGAGAGCTCCGGCCCGTCCGGGCTCCCGTCAGCAGCTCCGCCAGCTCCGCCTTGACGTGGCGGCGGCTGATGGCCCGGGCTTTCAGCGGAATCAAGAGATCGCCCGCCTCTTCCCACGCCCCGTCATAAGTATCCACCACGACCCGCGATTTCCGGATGGTGATCGTGTCCAGCTCGCGGGTGGCCGGGCGAAAGCTGCCGACGGCGTCCACGTGGGTACCCGGTCGCAGATTCCGTCCGGAGAAGATCGGCCGGGCCGAGGTCGTGGCGCAGGTGACGACGTCGGCCTCGGACACCGCGACCTTTCGATCGACCAGCACGCGCACCGGGAGGCCGAGCTCGCGGCTCATGTCCCGGGCGAAATCGGCCGCGCGCCGCGGGTCTCGCCCCACCACTGCGATCTCGGTGAGGGGCAGGACCGTCTTCAGGCAGAGCAGCTGGAAGCGGGCCTGCACGCCCGCCCCGAAGCACGTCAGCCGGCGGGACTCCGGACGGGCCAGGTAACGGGCGGCGAGGGCCGACGTCGCGCCGGTCCGGATGCCGGTGAGAAAACCCGCTTCCATGAGCGCGAGCGGCTCGCCCGTGTCGGGGTCGGTCAGGAG
>DATMMH010000016.1:0-13242 GCA_035569855.1 Candidatus Dormiibacterota bacterium | reverse complement strand
GCATGAAGAAACCGACGACCAGGAAGAACTTGATCGCCGACATCACGAGCAGGCTGCCGACCAGGAGCGCGTTCGGGATGCCCGGAATGTAGAGGGTGGCCACCTCCATGGCGGTGATCAACGCGAGTGCGATCGCCACGTTGACGTAGGTCTTGACGGTGGCGTGCTCGCCTTCCGGGGCGTGCTGGGCGGCGGCGGTGGCGTGGGGATCGGCCATGTCGCGGCTCCTAGGGGATCAGATAGATGATGGTGAAGATGGCGATCCAGACGATGTCCACGAAGTGCCAGTAGAGACCCGCGATCTCGACCTTGGTGTAGTCCCGCGCGTCGAGCTGGCCGCGCATGGCCAGGCCGACCAGGATCAGGAGCCAGATCACGCCGCCGGTCACGTGCGCGCCGTGAAAGCCGGTCAGCACGAAGAAGGTCGAGCCGAAGAGGCTGGTCGACAGCGTCAGCCCGTCGTGGAGCACGAAGGTGGTGAACTCGTAGACCTGATTGAGCACGAAGTGGGCGCCCATCAGCGCGGTCACGAAGAGCCAGCGGGCCGCCACCTTCACCCGGTTGCGCTGCAGCGCGGCCAGGGCCAGCACCATCGTGAGCGACGAGGCCAGCAGCAGGGCCGCGCTGTAGGACGTGAGCGGGATGTCGAACACCTGGTGCGGCAGCGGCCCCGAGATCGACTTGCCCTTGTAGGCCAGGTACGTCCCGATCAGGGACCCGAAGAACATGCAGTCCGAGCCGAGGAACGCCCACATCCCCATCTTGCGGTTGTCGAGCCCGGTGTTGCCGATGTTCGGGTCGTGGACGGCGTGGGCGACGGCGTGGTCGGCCATGGCGGCGCTCCTAGTGTCCGTGCCCGGCGGGCGGACGGTGCAGCTCCACCGCGAACTTGTACATGAGGTAGAGGGTCGCCAGGCCGCCCACGATCACCTGGTACATGCTGATGAGCAGGCCGGAGATCATCACCGTGAGCGCGACGGCCAGCACGATCGGCCAGTACGACGCGGACGGCATGTGGATCGCCGCGATCTCGGCCGCGGTCACCGGGGCGGGTCTGGGCCGCGGCGCGCCGCCGTGGCCGTCGCCGTGCTTCTGGAGCCAGAAGTCGTCCCGGTCCTGCACCTGGGGGACGCGCGCGAAGTTGTAGACCGGCGGCGGGGACGGGATCGCCCACTCGAGCGTGCGGCCGTCCCACGGATCGTTGCTCGCCACCGCGCCGGAGCGCAGGCTCCGGAACGCGTTGACGATGAAGAACAGCAGCGACACCGCGATGAGGAAGGCGCCGATCGTCGAGACCAGGTTCCAGAAGTTCCACCCGAGATCGCCCGCGTAGGTGTAGATGCGGCGCGGCATGCCGATCAAGCCCAGGTAGTGCTGGGGGAAGAACGTCACGTTGAAGCCGATCATCATCAGCCAGAAGTGCCACAGGCCGAGGCGCTCGTCGAGCATCTTCCCGGTGATCTTCGGCCACCAGTAGTAGATGCCCCCGAAGAGGCCGAAGATCGAGCCGCCGAAGAGCACGTAGTGGAAATGCGCCACCACGAAGTAGCTGTCGGTCTGCTGCAGATCCACCGGCGGGGACGCGTGCATGATCCCGGAAAGGCCGCCCATCGTGAACATCGCGATGAAGCCGAGCGCGAAGTAGAGCGGGGTCCGGAAGCGGATGCTGCCGCCCCACAGGGTGCCGATCCAGTTGAGGATCTTCACCCCGGTGGGCACCGCGATCAGCATGGTCGAGACCGAGAAGGCCGCGTCGGCCACCGGACCCATCCCCACCGAGAACATGTGGTGGCTCCACACCCCGAAGCCGAAGAAGCCGATCATGATGCCCGAGTAGATCACCACCGGCGCCCCGAAGAGCGGCTTGCGCGCGAAGGTCGGCAGCACCTCCGACACGATGCCCATGGCGGGCAGGATCAAGATGTACACCTCGGGGTGGCCGAAGATCCAGAACAGGTGCTGCCAGAGCAGCGGGTCGGCCCCCGCGGCGGGCGCGTAGAAGAGCGTCCCGAAGAAGCGGTCGAACATGAGGAGGATGAGCGCCACCGTGATGGCCGGGAAGGCGAGCACGAGCAGGAACTGGGTCACGAAGCTCATCCAGATGAATACCGGCATGCGCATCAGGGTCATGCCGGGCGCCCGCATGTTGATGATCGTCACCAGGAAGTTGAAGCCGGCGAGCATCGACGAGATGCCGAGGATCTGCAGGCCGAACATCCAGAAGTCGATGGTGTGCCGCGGGGAGAACTGGCTGGTGGTCAGGTTCGCGTAGCCGAACCAGCCGCCGTCCGGGGCCAGCCCGAAGAGCCAGCTCGAGTTCAGGAAGAGCGCGCCGGAGAGGAAGATCCAGTAGGAGAGCGCGTTCAGCCGGGGGAAGGCCACGTCGCGCGCCCCGATCATCAGCGGGATCATGTAGTTGAAGAAGGCCGCGCTCAGCGGCATCACGGCCAGGAAGATCATGGTGGTGCCGTGCATCGTGAACAGCTCGTTGAACCGCTCCGCGCCCACCAGGGTGTTGTCAGGGCGCGCGAGCTGCAGGCGCATGATGAGGGCCTCGATGCCGCCGACCAGGAAGAAGATGAAGGCCGACGAGCCGTAGAGGATCCCGATCCGCTTGTGGTCGACCGTGGTGAGCCACGATGCGACGGTGCCCCAGAAGGTCAGGGTCTCGACCTTCGCGCCGGGCATGAATGCGGCCTGAGTCGCCATGGAGGTCCCCTTATTTCAGGCTCAGGAGGTAGGCGGCGAGCGCCTTGCTCTGGTCGCCGGTCATTCCCAGGTTCGGCATGAGCGCGCCCGGCTTCATGTGCTCGGGGTTCTCGATCCACTTGGCCAGATTCTCCGGGGTCGACTCCATGAGGGAGCCCGCGAACTTCTTCCGGCTCGCGAAGTGGGTGAGGTCCGGGCCGATGTGGCCGGCGGAGATCCCGGTGATGGAGTGGCAGCCGACGCAGGTCGACTGGGTGAAGATCGTCTTGCCCTGCTGCGCGAGCGGATCGGCCGACTCCACCGGCGGGGCCTGCTGGGCCTTGACCCACGTGTCGAAGTCCGCCTGGGTGTGCACGATCACGTGGAAGCGCATGTTGGCGTGCGACATGCCGCAGTATTCCGCGCACTGGCCCGGGTACTCGCCGGGCACCTCCGGGGTCAGCGTGATGTGGTTCACCCGGTGGGGGACCACGTCGCGCTTGCCGCCCAGCTGCGGCATCCAGAACGAGTGGATCACGTCCGGCGCGTTGAGGAAGAAGGCGGCGGTCTGGCCCACCGGCAGGTGCAGCTCGTTGGCGGTGGTGATCTTGTACTTCGGGTAGCGGAACTCCCACCACCACTGCTTGCCGACGACGTCGACGTGCAGGTCGGTGGCCGCGGGCGCCTCCTGGGTCTTGAAGATGACCCGGATCGTCGGGATCGCGAAGACGAGCAGGATCACCGCGAAGGCGATGGTCCAGGAAACCTCGAGCGCGGTGTGGCCGTGCACCTGCTTGGGGATCGGAGCCCCCGGGCGATCGCGGAAGCGCCAGCACACGTAGAGCAGCCCCACCTCCACCACGATGAAGATGCCGAGCGTCCACCACGAGATCAGCATGAAGATCTCGTGGGTCATCCGCCCGAAGTCGGACTTCGGGACGACCGTGCTCATCGGTGTGTCCCAGTTCCAGCCCACCCAGCTACAGGAGCTCGTGAGGACCAGCACGGCCCCCAGCAGGCCCACGAGCATCCAGTCGAGGCGTTTCGGGCGCGGGGTCATGGCGTTCGTGTGGGTTCTCCTAGCGCGGCGCGGCGACCGCTCCCGAGGGGACGGCGATCGCGGCGACGGCGGGCCGATGCACGTCGACCACGGCCACCCAGCTCCGGGCGGCCAGGAAGAGCACGAGGAGCACCGGGATGCAGGTCCACAGGATGTCGGTGCCCCGGCGCGCCGCGGGGGCTGAGATCGCGCGCCGGGATCTCAGGACGAAGGCCAGGGAACTGGCCTGGGCAGCCAGGAACACGGTCAGAACCAAGGCCAGCAGCAGGTGCACTATCGTGGGCACAACATCCTCATGGAAGTTAGGCGCCGGGCTCACGCGGGAGTGTACTTGATCCCGTCGATCGTTGCCAAGTGGAAACTTTCACATGCGCGCGCCGCGCCGCCGCCCGAGCTACGCGGCCAGCGTGAGCAGCGTGTGCAGCAGCGCGTTGGCGCCGCGCTCGATGGCCTTCCAGTCGCTCATCTCGTCGGGACGGTGGCTGCGGCCGCCCCGAGAGGGGATGAAGAGCATGCCGGAGTCGGTGACGCGGGCCAGGTTCTGCGCGTCGTGGCCGGCGCCGGAGGGCATCGCCTTGTACTTGAGCCGGAGCGCCTCGCACGCGCTCTGGACCGCACGCATCACGGTGGGCGCGCAGCGCGCCGGCTCGTTGCGCGAGAGTGTCTCCACCGCCACCCGCAGTCCGCGGCGCCGCGCCACCGTGCGGGCCAGGGCCAGGCACTCCCGGTCGAGCCTGGCCAGGATCTTGGGATCGAGCTCGCGCATCTCCTGGAGCAGCAGCGCCCGCGCGGGCACGATATTGGACACGCCGGGAGCCAGCTCGATGCGGCCGAAGTTGGTGACGCTGCGGCCGCTGCCCTTCCGGACGATGTGCTCGCGGGCCTTCAGCGCGTATTCGGCGGCGGCCAGAAAGGCGTCCTTGCGCCAGGCCATCGGAGTGGTGCCCGCGTGATCGGGCTCGCCGATGAAGGTGAGCCGGTTGCGCCGGATCCCCACGATGCCCTCCACGAGCCCGATCGGGAGCCCCGCCGCTTCCAGGTGCGGCCCCTGCTCGATGTGCAGCTCGACGTACGCGTGCAGCGTACGCGGGTCGCAGCGCGCGTCCACCACCTTCGAGGCGTCGTAGCCGGCGCGGGCCATCGCGTCGACCAGCGATTCGCCGTCCACCGAGCGCAGGGTGGGGATCTGGGCGGGATCGAGCCGCCCGGTGAACGCGCGCGAGCCGAAGAGGCTGCCGTAGCGGCCCTCCTCGTCGGACCAGGCCACCACCGCGAGCGGCCGCCGCGGGGAGAGCCCCGCCTGCCTGATCGTCTGCAAGCACTCGAGCCCGGCCAGCACGCCGAGCGCGCCGTCGAGCGGGCCGCCCTCCGGCACCGTGTCGATGTGCGAGCCGGTCAGCACCGCCGCGCCCTCGCCCGGGATGCGGCCGAAGGTGTTGCCGGCCGGGTCCACGTGGGTCTCGAGCCCCGCCTCCTTCATCTTGCCGACCAGCCAGGCGCGCGCTTGCTCGTGCACCGGGCTCCAGCAGTAGCGGGTGATCCCGCGCCCGTTCGGATTGCGCCCGTACGTCGAGAGCGTCTCGATGTAGGTTTTCAGACGGGGCAGCGAGATCGCGACTCGGGCCATGGCCCGCGAGTATACCGCACCGCTTCGGTGCATGGCGGGCGACCGATCCGCCACACTTGACACTTTCTCGCGCCGGCTCGTATGATGGCACTGAACACTCGTTCACTCACACCCCGGACAACCTCACTGACACCCACAAGAGCGTGGGAGGGTGTATGGATTTCGCGCTGACCCCCGAGCAGCTTTCCTTCCGTGACGAGGTGCGCGCCTGGCTGGGCAAGAACCTGCAGAGGGACTGGGTGTCGCGTCTGCGCCAGGGCTCCGATATTTCGCGCCCCGAAGCCTACGAGATGCTGCGCCGGTGGCAGCGGCAGATGTACGACGCGGGCTTCGTCGGCGTCACGTGGCCCAAGGAGGCGGGCGGCCGCGCGCTGTCGTTCATGGAGGAGATGATCCTCCAGCAGGAGATGGCCCTCGCCAAGGCGCCTGGGGTGCTCAACATCCTCGCGGTGGGCATGGCCGGGCCCACCATCATCGCCTACGGGACGGACGAGCAGAAGAAGCGCTACCCGCCCAAGATGCTCTCGTGCGAGGAGATCTGGTGCCAGGGCTATTCCGAGCCCAACGCGGGCTCCGACCTGGCCTCGCTCCAAACCCGCGCGGTGAAGGACGGGGACCACTACGTCGTCAACGGCCAGAAGGTCTGGACGTCGCTCGCCCACATCGCGGACTGGATGATGCTGCTGGCCCGCACCGATCCGGACGCGCCCAAGCACAAGGGCATCACCTACTTTCTTCTCGATATGAAGAGTCCGGGCGTCACCGTGAAGCCGCTCAAGCAGCTGACCGGCGACGCCGAGTTCAACGAGGTCTACTTCGACAACGTCCGCGTCCACGAGTCGCAGATCCTGGGTGGCCTCAACAACGGCTGGGCGGTCGGGCTCACCACGCTCATGTACGAGCGGCTCGCCCTGGGCTTCGGGCTGCAGGTGCGTCTCCGGATCGCGCTCGACGGCCTCGTCGACCTTGCGCGCGGCACCAAGAAGAACGGCGTGCCGGTGACCCAGGACCCCCTGATGCGGCAGAAGCTGGCCCAGATGTGGATCGACACCGAGGTGTTCAAGTACACCGGCGCGCGGGCGATCACCAAGTTGCTCAAGGGTGAGCTTCCCGGACCCGAGGCCTCCACCGGCAAGATGATGTGGGTGGAGGGCCACCAGCGATTGCAGGAGCTGGCCATGGAGATCCAGGGCCCGTTCAGCCAGCTGATGAGGGGCAGCCCGTGGGCGGTGGCCGAGGGATTGTGGCAGCACACGTTCCTGCGCTCGCGCGCCAACTCGATCGAGGGCGGCACCACCGAGATCCAGCGCAACATCATCGGCGAGCGCGTCCTCGGTCTCCCGAAAGGTTAGGCCATGAACTTCGGCTTCAACGAAGAGCAGGAGCTGCTGCGGAGCACCGCGCGGAAGTTCTTCGAGAACGAGTGCGGCTCCGATACGGTGCGCCGGCTGATGGAGACCCCGCCGGGGATGAGCCCGGAGCTGTGGACGAAGCTCGCCGAGCAGGGCTGGCTCGGTCTCGTCTATCCCGAGGCCTACGACGGCCTCGGTCTGGGGCTCGTCGATCTGGTCGTGCTGATGGAGGAGATGGGCCGCGCGGTGGTGCCGGGGCCGTACTTCTCATCGGTGCTCCTGGGCGGCCTCGCGATCATGGAGGCGGGGAGCGACGCGCAGAAGAAGGAATGGCTGCCCCGTGTCGGCGCGGGAGACAAGCGGGTCACGGTCGCCTGGATGGAGCCGAGCGCCCAGCTCGGGCCCGCCGGCGTCACGGTGCCCGCGGTGGAGAAGGGCGGGCGGTACACGCTGTCCGGCACCAAGCTCTTCGTCCACGACGCCCACACCGCCGACGCGATCGTGGTGGCGGCGCGCACGCGCCCGGGGGCCGGGGCCGAGGGCGTCTCGCTCTTCCTGCTGCCCAAGTCCACCAAGGGGCTCGAGGTCACGCTGCTCCCCACCATGGACCAGACCCGCAAGCTGTGCGAGGTGACGCTCTCCGACGTCACGGTCGGTTCCGACGCCCTGCTGGGCGCGGCCGGAGCCGGCTGGGCCCCGCTCGCCCGCGTGCTGGACCGCGCCACCGTGGCCCTCTGCGCCGAGATGTGCGGCGGCGCCCAGAAGGTTCTCGACATGACCGTCGAGTACGCCAAGATCCGCCAGGCCTTCGGCCGGCCGATCGGCTCTTACCAGGGCGTGAAGCACCGCGCCGCCGACATGCTGGTGGATGTGGAGAACAGCAAGTCGATCACCTACTACGCGGCGTGGGCCCTCGACGAGGGCTCACCGGAGGCGCCGCTGGCCGTCTCCATGGCCAAGGCCTACGTCTCCGACGCCTATCGGCGTGTCTCGGCGGCGGGCATCCAGCTCCACGGCGGCATCGGATTCACCTGGGAGCACGATCTGCACCTGTACTTCAAGCGCGCCAAGGGCTCGGAGTTCACCTTCGGCGACGCCACCCACCACCGCGAGCGGGTCGCGCAGCTCGTGAACCTGTAGCTCCGTCCCCTCCTCCCAGTGATCGATCGGGCATGATCAAGCGGGTCGGCGAGCGGGTGGGGCGGTGGATTCGCCGCGAGCCCCCCGCCGCGGTGCCGGATGCTCTCCTCTTCGCGGACCACGAGGAGATCCAGGACATCGCGCGTCAGATCCGGCGCACCAAGGTGGAGATCGACCGCTCGGTGCTGACGATGCGGAGCTGGGCGCGCGACCTCGGCCGGCGGCTCGCCGAGGCCCCCCGCGGCCTCACCCGCAACGAAGACCTGCGCGCCCTCGGCGAGACGGTGGGCGGCCTCGCCCACAACTTCAACAACTCGCTCGCCGCCATCCTCGCCTACACCGAGTTGATGCTGCGCGAAAGCGAGTCGGAGCCGGCCCGCCGTCGATTGATGGTCATTCGCGACGTGGCGCTGGAAGCCTCCGCGACGGTTCGTAAGCTACAGGAGTTCGTCTCGCGCCAGCCCCAGGTGGCCTTCGGGCCGGTGGGCCTGCCCGCGGTGATCGCGGAGGCCCTCGAGCTGACCGCGCCGCGCTGGCGCGACGAGGCGGAGCGCAAGGGCATCGTGGTCGCGGTCACCCAGGACATGGAGGCGCTCCCGCCCATCGAGGGCAACGCCTTCGAGCTGCGCGACGCCCTCGTGCGCCTGATCCACAACGCGGTGGACGCCATGCCCAACGGTGGCGCGCTCGCCATCCGTGCGGCCGCGGAGGCGTCGGGCTGGGTGGTGGTGGAGGTGCGCGACACCGGCATCGGGATGTCGGTCGAGACGCGGCGGCGGCTGGCCGAGCACGCGCGGAGCTTGCAGCCCGGACGCGGCGCCGGCCACGGTCTCGCCGAGGTCTACGATGTGATCGAGCGCCACGGCGGCAGCGTCGACATCGAGAGCGAGATCGGCAAGGGCACCACGGTGCGGCTGCGGTTGCACGCGAGCCGGTTCCAGATCATCCCGGCCTCCGAGGGCCTGGCCGAGCGCCAGCCGCCGCGCCCCGACGAGGCGGTGCGGGTGCTGCTGGTGGACGACGACCCGCGGCTCTTGACCGTGCTCTCCGACGTGCTGCGCAGCGAAGGGCACGCGATCACCACCGCGGCCACCGGCGAGGAGGCCCTCGCCATGTTCGATCCGGGCGCTCACGACGTGGTGATCACCGACCTGGGCATGCCCAAGATGAACGGGTGGGAGGTCGCGCAGCGGATCAAGACGCGCTCGCCGGCCACCGCGGTGTTCATCCTCACCGGCTGGGGCGAGGGCGTCTCCGCCCACGAGTCCATGCAGTTCGTGGACCGGGTCATCGCCAAGCCGGTGTCGGCGGAGGCGCTCCTGGAGCAGCTGGCCGGGCTCACGCGCTCCCGCATCCCGCCCGCGTGACCTCCGGGCCCGCCCCGCCCGCCGTTCCGCGCCCCGCCGCCTCCGTTCTCCTGGTGCGTCCGGGCGCGGGCGCGGTCGAGGTCTACATGATTCGCCGGCAGAAGACCATGCGTTTCCTCGGCGGCTTCTACGCCTTTCCAGGCGGCAAGGTCGAGCCCACCGACGCGGCCGCGGAGTCGCTCGCGCACTGTCGCGGCGTCGCGGACGCGGGAGCCCGCGAGGCGTTCCCGACCGTCGATGGCATCCCCCCGCTCGCGTTCTGGGTCACCGCCGCGCGCGAGCTGGTCGAGGAGACCGGGCTACTCACGGCCTGCGACGACGCGGGACGGCCGGTGGACACGCGCCACCCGGAGGTGCGCGAGCGCGTCGAGCGGCTGCGCCACGCGCTGGTTGCCGAGGAGGCTCCCTTCCACGCGCTGCTCGCGCGCGAAGGCTGGCACCTCGACCTGGCCCCGTTCCGTTACCTCTCGCACTTCATCACCCCGCCCTCGAGCCCCATCCGGTTCACCGCGCGCTTCTTCCTGGCTCCGGTTCCCGCCGGCCAGGAGCCGCGCCTGCTCGGCGGCGAAGCCTCCGAGGGTTTCTGGATCGATTCGGCCGAGGGCCACCGCCGCTTCCTCGCAGGCGACATGCCGATGGCCGAGCCGGCCGACTGCGGGCTGCGCTACCTGTCGGGGTTCGACGGTCTCGAGGATGTCTGGAGCGCGCATCTGGACCGGCGGCACAAGTTCCACGGCATCCTGGACCGCGTCGAGGCGGCCGGCTTCTCGGTTCCGCGCTCCAAGCGATCCGGCTAGCCGTGAGCGATGGGCCGGGCCCGACCGCGCTCGGCCCGCTCGACAACGCGGCGGCGCTGTTCGTCGACGCCCCGATGGCGGAAGGCCACGGGGATCGTCCCGCCCTGGTCACGCCGTCCGGCGCGGTCAGCTACGCGGGTCTTCGCCGGCTCACCGACCGGGCCGGCCACGCCCTGCGCGCGCTCGGGGTCGAGCCCGAGCAGCGCGTGGCGATACTCCTGCCCGACGGCCCGGCCTGGGCCGCCGTTTTCTTCGCGGCACTCAAGCTCGGGGCGGTCGCGGTGCCGCTCAACACGCGACTGGCCGGCGCCGACCTCCGCACCGTGCTGGCCGATTGCCGGCCGAAGGCCCTGATCGTCGCTGCGCCGTTGCTCGCGGCGGCCGGCGCCGCGCTCGACGGCCTCGGCATCCCGGCCGTCCTCGACTTCGACGCGCTCGTCTCCGCGGCGCCCGAGACGCCGCTGGGCCCCGAGCCGGTCGGCCCCGACGCGATGGCCTTCTGGCTCTACACCTCGGGCACGACCGGCTCCCCCAAGGCCGCGGTGCACTGCCACCGCACGCTCCCAGCCTGCCGCTTCTACGGCCTCGACGTGCTCGGAGCGACGCCCGCCGATCGCGTCTTCGCGACCTCGAAGCTCTTCTTCGCCTACGCCCTCGGCAACGCGCTGCTGATCCCGCTCCTCGCGCGGGCTACCTCCTACCTGCATTCGGAGTGGCCCGACCCCGCCGCGATCGCCCGGGTGCTGCGCGAGTTCCGGCCGACGCTGTTCTTCTCGGTCCCGACGGTCTACGCTCGCCTCCTGCGCGCCGATCCGCCCGCGGAGGCGTTCGCGTCGGCGCGCCTGTGCGTGTCCGCGGGCGAGCGGCTGCCCGCCGAGATCTATCACGCCTGGCGCGAGCGCTTCGGGGTGGAGATCCTGGACGGCATCGGCGCCACCGAGACCATCTTCATGATGCTCTCGAACCGCCCTGGCCGGAGCCGCGCCGGCTCCTCGGGCGTGCCGGTGCCCGGCACCGAGGTCCGCATCCTCGACGGCCAGGGCCAGTCGGTGCCGGACGGCGAGCAGGGGGTGCTGTGGGTGCGCACGCCCTCGCAGGCCGCGGGCTACTGGAAGCGGCTCGACCACTCGCGGCGGACCTTCGTGGGAGAGTGGTTCCGCACCGGCGACGTGTACCGCCGTGACCCGGACGGCGGCCACGTGCATTGCGGCCGCGAAGACGACTTCTTCAAGGTAGCCGGCCAGTGGGTGGCTCCGGCGGAGGTAGAATCGGTCCTCCTCCGCCACCCGGGAGTGCTGGACGGTGGCGTGGTGGGAGCCGAAGAGGCGGGCGGGCTGATCAAGCCGTTCGTGTTCGTGGTGGCGCGCGATCCGCACGCCGAGCCGGAAGTGCTGCGCGCCGACGTGCGGCGCTTCCTGGAGGGCATGCTCCCGCCGCATCAGCGGCCCCGGGAGATCCGGGTCGTGAGCGAGCTGCCGCGCACCGCCACTGGTAAGCTGCAGCGCTTCCGGCTGCGGGACCTGGCGCGTGGCCCGATGGTGACACCCTAGACCACTGTAGTCCGCAGGTCATACTTCGCCCCCACGGTCCTCGTACTCGCGGCGCCAGACGCCCCAATCGGGCGTAGGCTCCTCGGCACTCACGGCGGATGCGGTGGCGGTGGTGTTGGTGCCCCGACACGTGGCTCGACGATTCTTTGCCTCCAGCGCCGTATGCCATCGGAGAAGAAGTTGCCCGTCTGCTTTCCGTCGATACACGTTCACAAGGCGACCACATATCGGGCATGTCCTTGCACTCTTGAGGGGAACATCTTCACGGCTCATCCTTCACCCTCCCGTCGGGCCCGGCGGCTCAGTCACCGGGGTGCGGCCGAGCAAGCGCGCGTGCGGGCTTACAGGTCTGCACCATCCATCTCCCCCGCCAAGCCGCCGAATGGATGAAAAGAGGGCACCGCGCGCCGGGGTCGATCATCGCACCTGCCGGACCCATGGGCCAGTGCGCCGATGACCCCGCTATGCTTCGCAGCACGATACTCGCGGGGGCCCTTCTGGTGGCTGCGGCCGCGCCAGGTCAGGCCACGGGCCACTCCGGAGGCCACCGGGGCGGGGGCTCGTTCCACGGCCACCATGGGGATTTCTAGCTGCGGGGCTCGAGCCGTACGGGAATGCAGAGACCGCCTCGGCCGTCTCATGCGTTAAGGAGGTGCGCGATGCGCTATCTGAGAATCGTGTTATTGCTCATGGCGGTTACCTTCGGAACTCAAGCCTGCATCCTGTTCGTGCCGGTCGGCGGGGGTCATCACCACGGCTGGCGCTGAGCGGACGATGTAAACTCGCGATCAGCGGCCGGGTGCCGAGACGCCCGGATCTGCCCGAGTGGCCAGGGCCGGTCCTCTGGAGGCCAGCCACTCGGGTTCCTACGTTCTGAGGCCGGAGGCGACGACCATGAATCCGATCAAACCCTTGCTGTTCGCGACGCTGGCGATCCTGCCCCTAGCGATGCTGAGCCCGGTCAGGCCGGCGGCGGCCCTCGGCGCAGCGTCAAGCGTCGATGCACGAATCCGGCTCGACTGGGAGGTCGGAGCTCGACGCGGGCGGCCGGTCATTCAAGGGTATGTCTACAACGACTATCTTCGCGCCGCCGCGAACGTGCAGCTCTTGGTCGAAACTCTGGACGCTTCCGGCGGCGTGATCGCACACGCGGTCGGGTTCGTGCGGGGTGTCGTTGCCTTCAACGACCGCAGCTATTTCGAGGTACCGCTCAAGACGCCCGGTGCGGCGTACCGGGTCAGCGTCACGGGATTCGACTGGAAGGACTGCGGCGGGGGCGGCGGAGGCATGTGACCTCATGCGTCCAGCGGGCCGTCTATCCGCCCACGCGGCTAGAGCCCGAGGACTTCGAGCTGGGCCGGCGTCAGGGCGACGCGCGGGACGGAATAGATACGGCGCCTCGCCAGATGCTGCCAGGCCAGTTCGATTTGCGGAAGCGGCACACCCGCTTGCCGCAGGAAGGTGGTGAGCGCGTCGAGCCCTTGGCACTGGGCATGGCGGCTACGAAGCCGGCCTCCCAGCGGCGCGAAGACGATCCGGTACTCGGCATTGACGGGATCGATATCGCCATGAACTCGCGTGATGTGCAGGAACCCCGTGAGTGCTTCGGCCATCGCGTCTGGCGCAAGTATCTCCCTTTCCGCTACGATAGCCCTCGCCAT
>DATMMH010000015.1:0-3040 GCA_035569855.1 Candidatus Dormiibacterota bacterium | reverse complement strand
CGGTACTGGTCGAGCGCGGCGCCGAACAGCTCGATCTGCGCCCTGGCGGCGGCCACCTTGCTCTGGCCCACGCGGCCGAAGAGCCGCGGACCGACGAGGCCCGCGATGAGCCCGAGGATGATGATGACCACCAGGAGCTCGATCAGCGAGAAGCCGCGTTGATCCCGGAGGAATCGGTTCAGCGACATGGCTCGCCTCATATGGGCAGGTCGGTGACGGAGAGGATGGCCAGCAGCATGGCGACCACGATGAAGCCCACCACCAGGCCCATGACCAGGATGATGCAGGGCTCGGCCAGGGCGATCAGCCGCTTGACGAGCTTACGCGTGTCCGTCTCCAGGGAGGCCGCCACCTGGAGGAGCGTCTCGTCGAGCCGCCCGGTCTCCTCGCCCACCCGCACCATGTGCACTGCGAGCGGCGGAAACGCGCGGGCCTCGGCGATGGGCTGGGCGAGGCCCGCTCCGCGGCGGACGCCGTCGCCCAGGCTCTCGACCGCGCGGGCCAGCACCTGGTTACCGAGCATGTCCTTGACCACGGCAAGGGCCGGGATCATCGCGACACCGCTCCGCAGCAGGGTGCCCAGGATGCGCGTGAAGCGGGCCACCTCGCTCTTCGCGATGACCTCGCCGGCCAGAGGCAGCCGCAGCAGCAGCCGGTCGGCGCCGAGCCGCCCGCGCGGAGTCGCCAGCACCACGCGGCTCCCCAGCGCGCCCGCGGCGGCCAGCAGCGCTAGCAGCCACCAGTAGTGCTGAATGAACCCGCTCGCCTCGAGCAGGATCAACGTGGGCAGCGGGATGGTTGCGCCCAGGTCCTTGAATATGGCGGCGAAGCGGGGGATCACGAAGGTCATCAGGAAGATGACCGCCGTGGCGCCGACGCTGGTGAGCAGCGCCGGGTAGATCAGCGCGGAGACCAGCGCGTCGCGGAACTCCTGCGACTCCTCGAGGAAGCCGGCGAGGCGGCGCAGCGTGGTCTCGAGCACGCCGCCCTTCTCGCCCGCCCGGATCATGTTGATGTACAGGCGCGAGAATGGCCGCGGGTGATGCTTGCCGAGCGCCTCGGCCAGCGCGGCGCCACCCTGCACGCTGCGCAGCACGTCGGTCATGATGGCGCGCACCCGGGGCGTGGGCGCCAGCTCGGCCTGGATGGCCAGCGCGCGGTCGAGGGGCAGGCCCGCCTCGACCAGGGTGGCGAGCTGCTGGGTGAGCGCCACGAGGTCGCGTCCGGCGACACGGCCCCGCCCCGTCTCGGGCCAGGCCAGGCCCATCAGCCGGCGACGCTGGTCCTGTGCGCCCACCGTGATCGGGAAGTAGGCGTCGCGCTGCAGGCGCTCCACGACCGCGCGCGCGTCCGGCGCCTCCATGACCCCGTCGATCGTCTGTCCCCGGCGGTCGGCCGCCCGATAGGTGAAGACGGTCACGTGTCCTCCTGCGTCACGCGGAGAATCTCCTCCACGGTGGTGAGTCCCGCGCACGCCTTCGCCCACGCGTCCTCGCGCAAAGTCAACATGCCCTGCGCCACCGCGTGCCGCCGGATCTCACCCGCCGGGGCCTTCCGCACCACGAGGCTCCGCGCCTCCTCGGTGATGCGGAACAGCTCGTAGATGCCGGTGCGCCCGCGGTAACCGGTGCCGCGGCAGTCGTCGCAACCCTTGCCGTGGAACAGCTCGACGCCGGTTACGTCGGTCACGCCCAGCGCCAGCAGGGAGGCGGGGTCCGGGTGGTCCAGCGCCCGGCAGGCCTGGCAGATGCGGCGCACCAGCCGCTGGGCGAGCACGCCGCTCAGCACCGAAGAGACGAGGTAGGGCTCGCAGCCCATATCTTGGAGCCGAGTCACCGCGCCCGGCGCGTCGTTGGTGTGGAGCGTGGAGAAGACCAGGTGTCCGGTGAGGGCGGCCTGGATGGCGATCTCCGCCGTCTCCAGATCCCGGATCTCGCCGACCATGATGACGTCCGGGTCCTGGCGCACGATGTGCCGGAGGCCCGAGGCGAACGACAGCCCGATCTTGGGCCGCACCGGGATCTGGTTGATGCCCTTGAGCTGGTACTCGACCGGATCCTCGACGGTGATGATCTTGAGATCGGGCCGGTTGATCTTGTCGAGCGCGGCGTAGAGCGTGGTGGTCTTGCCGGAGCCGGTGGGTCCGGTGACGAGCACGATGCCGTGGGGCTGGTGGATCAGCCTCTCGAAGGCCCGGGCCGCGGCCGGCGCGAAGCCGAGGCGATCGAACGGCAGAAAGACCGAGGAGCGGTCCAGCAGCCGCATGACGATGGACTCGCCGTGGATGGTCGGCACGGTGGAGACACGGATGTCCACGCGCCGGCTGCCGGGGGCGGTCACCCGGATGCGCCCGTCCTGGGGCAAGCGTCGCTCCGCGATGTTCATCTCGGCCATGATCTTGATGCGCGAGGTGAGCGCGGCCTGGAGCCGCCGGGGTGGGGATTCCTGATCGTAGAGCAGCCCGTCGATGCGGTAGCGCACGCGCAGGCTGTCCTCGAACGGCTCGATGTGGATGTCGGAGGCCTCGGCGGCGAGTGCCCCCTCGATCAGGAGGTTGACCAGGCGCACCACCGGGGCCTCGAAAGCCATGTCGCGGAGGAGGCTGATGTCCTCGTCAGGCTCGCCCTCATGGTTGGCTCGGGCGGGCCCCATGCCCTCGACGATCTTCTGAAGCGCGGTGTTGGCCCCGTAGGCGCGTTCGATGGCCTCCAGGATCGCCGGGGCTGGGGCCACGCAGAGCTTGATGGTCAGGCCGAGGCTCTGCTGGAGGTCGTCGAGGAGCAGGGTGTTGGTCGGGTCCGCCGTTGCCACGGTCACCACGGCGCCGTCCACAGCCACCGGGCAGGCCACGTACTGGCGCAGGTACTTAGGGGAGAGGTTCCTGAGTGCCGGCGGGGTCGAGGGCAGTTCCTCGGCCGAGAGGAATGGCAGCTCCTGCTGCAGCGCTAGCGCCTTCAGCACATCGGTGGCCGTGGCGGCGCCCATGGCGATCAGGGCGTCACCGAGCCGCTGGCGCTCCGCCGTCGCCCGCACGAGCGCT
>DATMMH010000014.1:0-5926 GCA_035569855.1 Candidatus Dormiibacterota bacterium | reverse complement strand
CACGTAGTCCTGCTGGAGAGCGTCCAGCATGCAGGAGCGGCTGATGCGTGCGATCAGGGCCGACTGGTTGAAGCCGAGGGAGACCGCGGGCAACACCATGTAGCGGAGCGCGCTCAGCGGGTCCGTGAAGAGCGACGCGTAGCCGGCCGCGGGCAGCCAGCCCAGGCGTACCGCGAAGAGGTAGATGAAGTTGAGGCTGAGCCAGAAGCCGGGAATGCACACCCCGAGGAGGGAACCCAGCATGAGCCCGCGGTCCCAGAACGAGCCGCGGTGGGCCGCCGCCACCACCCCCGAGGGCACCCCGATCACCACCGCCACCAGGAGGGCGCAGACCATCAGCATCAAGGTCGGCTCGGCCCGCTCGACGATCGCGGTGACCACCGGGCGGTCCAGGAAATACGACTGGCCGAGGTCGCCGCGGAGCACCCGGCCGTAGAAACCGAGGAGCTGCGTATAGAGCGGACGGTCGAGCCCGAGCGACGCCCGGGTCGCGTCGATCTGACTCGGGGTGGCGTCCGGCCCCAGCATCACGCTCACCGGATCGCCCGGGATCAGGTGGATGAGCAGGAAGACCACCGTGACGACCACCGCCATCACCGGGATGACGGCGAGGCCGCGACGAACGAGATAGGCGAACACGGCAGGTCAGGCCGCGGTGCGGACGGGCGACGCCCTCAATTATGTATCCGCTCGGCTCGCCTTCGGCTGCGCCTCGCCAAGCTATTGCGCCTCGCCAAGCTACTGCACCTCGCCAAGCTACTTCTCCAGCCAGACGTTGTAGAACCGCACGCGCTCGGTGGCGTCGTTGACGCCCTTCACGGTGTTGCGCGCCGCCCGCAGGCCGAACAGGTCGCCGTAGCGGATGACCGGCACCTTCTCGTAGAACTGCCGGGTCTGCTGCTCCCAGAGCACCATGCGCTTCTTGGGATCGGTCTCGCGGGCCAGCTCCGCCTGCAGCTTCAGGATGCCCTCGTCGCTCGTCCATCCGGGCCAGCTCGAGGTAAGGTAGATGTGGTGGGTCGGATCGTAGAAGGCGCCCATGCCGGTCGTGAACACGTCATATTCTTTTGAATTGTTGCGCCGCTTGACCAGCGTGGCCCAGTCCACCACCTGCAGGTCGATGACGAAGCCCGCGTCCTCGAGCTGCTGCTTGCTGAGCAGCGCGAAGTCGTACATCCACTTGTATTCCTGGGTGGTCATGAAGCGGATCGGTTCCTTCTTGTAGCCCGCCTCCTGCAGGAGCCGCTTGGCCTTGTCCCGGTCGTGCTCGTTCCAGGGCAGCCCCGAGATCTTGGTGTGCCAGGCGCTGATCTCGACGGGCGCGAGGCTGCTGTCCATCCGGTAGAACTCCTTCTTGCCCCCCGCCACGTTCCGCATGATCGGCTCGATGTCGATCGCGGCCTGCCAGGCCTGCCGCAGCTTCTCGTTCGTCATCAGGCCTTCCTTCTTGTTGAAGACCGCGACCAGCCAGTAGTACGGCTTGGAGATGATCGGGTGCGCGTTGGGATTGCTCTTGAGCCGGTCGTACGCGTCGAGGTTCAGGTCGTCGGCGAAGTCGAGCTCGCCGGTCTCCACCTGCGCCACCCGCGTCGCGACCTCCGGTACCGGAATCCAGCGGATCTCGTCGAGCCACGCGGTCTTGCCGCCGCCGTAGCCGTTCGGCTTCTCGTTGCGCGACCGGTAGTCGTCGAAGCGCACCATCCGGATGTACTGGTCGGGCTTCCACTCGACCAGCTTGTAGGGCCCGGTGCCCACGTACTCGGTCACCTTCACCTCGGGCGCGAACTTCTCCGCGATCTCCTTCGGGTAGATCGCGCCGAAGTTGTTCGGCACCGCCAGCGAGATCAGCACGATGGCCGACTTCTCCTTCAGCTTCATCTCGACCGTGTAGGGGTCCAGCGCCCGCAGCTCGGCCACCTGGGCGAAGAGCGCCTTGCCGTAGATGGCCTGCTTGCCCCAGCGGTTGAGCGAGGCCACCACGTCCTCGGAGGTCATCTCCTTGCCGTTGTGGAACTTCACCCCCTGCCGCAGCTTGAAGGTGTAGGTAAGGCCGTCGCGGCTGACGGTGTGGCTCTCGGCCAGCATCGGGATCGGCCGGTTGTCCCGGTCGAGGCTGTAGAGCCCCTCGTAGATATGGTTGGTGAGCGTCTCGGTGATGCTGGCGGTGGTCCAGTGCGCGTCGAGCGCCGGGGGCTCGCCGAGGTTGCCGACCCGCAGCACTCCGCCCTTCTTCTGCGCATCGGCGGGGGCCGCCGTCAACGTGAGCAGCGCCGCCATCGCGGACGCAATCAGGAGCCGTAACGGGAATGCTGGACGCGCCATGCCTGCACCTCCGGAAGAGGGGGGTGGTCTTCGGTGCCAGCACTCTGCGATGGCCGCTACGCCTTGTCAACCGCCCCGGCGGCCGCGCCTCGCCTCCCCCGAGGCGTAGGCGTACACTACCGGCCATGCGGATGTGGAGACTCGTCCTCGCCCTGCGGTCTCGGTGGGCTTCGACGCGGGGGCGCTCGCCTCCGCCCAGACCCCGGGCGTGCAGTACCCGGACTCACTGCGGACCGAGTGGAGCGTGGTGTCTACGCGGGCCGGACGGGCCCACGTGGTGGGGTATCTCTACAACAGCAACATCAAGGACGCGGCCCGCGTCCTGATGCGGGTGGACCGGGTCGGCGCGGACGGGACGGTGACGGGTACGTATCGCGCGCGCGTGGTGGCCGACGTGCTCTCAGGCGATCGCGGGCTCTTCGACGTGCCGGTCCCCGAGGCGACCGCCACCTATCGCGTGGGCGTCGAGGCGGTGGACTGGGTCAAGGAGTGCCGCTAGCGCCGGGGAGCGAGCCCACCACCATCCGCTCGTAGAGCATGCTGATGATCTCGTCGCACGCCCCGCAGCCCCACACGTCGAACATCGGCGACCCCAGCATCGCGACGAAGGCCTGAGTCCCGCGCTTCTGCGTCTGCTCCGGCGTCTCTCCGGGGCGCGCCGCGCGGAGGTGCCCGCTGAGCCGATCCTTGCGGTACATGCCCGGGTACTCCACGTAGTGATAGAGGTACTCCAGGTTCTTGGTGAAGAACGCGGCCACCGGGATCGACTGCCAGGTCTGGCCGTTCTTCTCGTTGAGGAACTCGGCCATGAGATCCGCGTTGCTGTCCGGCGCCTCGGCCAGGCTCGGCCGCGGGCTCCGGCCGAAGCGCCGGCCGTCGCGATCGAAGATGCGCAGCTCCATGCCGCCCGCCTCGGCCAGGCGCGCGAGCATCGGCACGTCGCGGCGGCAGTCGGACGACCACTCCTCGGAGATCACCAGGATCTTCGCGGGGCCGCCGGGCTGAGCGGCCAGCCACCTGACCGCGGCGACCTGGCCGTCGCCCAGGCGGAATTTCTGGTAGCGCTCGCGGAGGAAGCCGCTCCAATCGCGCCGCGGCTCGCCCTGCGAGGACTCACGGGCGAGGTTCTCGGGGCTGGCGACGTGCCGGACGTACTCGTCGAAGGTGCGGCCCTTGGCGAAGCGCTCCGGGGCGACGGCGGTCATGGACGCTCCCTCCCTGGCGACGTATACTCGCACAACGACGCCCGCCATGCCCGACCTCCTGGACGCCATCGAGATCGAGACCGCGCCGGATCCGACCGCGGCGGTCGTGTGGATGCACGGCCTCGGCGCCGACGGCCACGACTTCGAGCCCATCGTGCCCGAGCTGCGGCTGCCCGCGCGCCCGGCCGTCCGCTTCGTCTTTCCGCACGCTCCGCTGCGACCCGTCACGATCAACCAGGGCCACGTCATGCGCGCGTGGTACGACATCCGTGCGCTCGCGGGGGTGCGGCGCGAGGACGAGGCGGGCGTTCGGCAATCCGCGCGCCAGATCGACGCGCTCGTCGCGCGCGAGCGACAGCGCGGGATCGCGCCCGGCCGGATCGTGCTGGCCGGCTTCTCCCAGGGCGGCGCCATGGCGCTGCACCTGGGGCTGCGCTATCCGGAGCGGCTCGCCGGGATCATGGCCCTCTCGTGCTACCTGCCGCTCTCCAACACCCTGGCCACCGAGGCCTCGCCCGCGAATCGTGACGTGCCGATCTTCTGGGCCCACGGCGTCCACGATCCGATGATCCCGCTGGCCATGGCCGAGCACGCGCGCGAGCAGGTCGCCGAGCTCGGGTATCCGATCGAGTGGCACCAGTACGCGATCCCCCATTCCGTCTCCGCCGACGAGATCGCCGACGTGGCCCGCTGGCTCGGGCGCGTCCTCGGCTCGTGACCCCATTGCCAGGAGGGAACCCATGCAGATCGACCGTCTGAAGATGCCGATCGGGGAAGCGATGTTCACCCAGCGGTCCATTCGGAAGCTTCGCACTGACCCCATCCCGGTCGAGGACCTCCACCTCTTGATGGAGGCCGCGGTGAAGGCCCCGAACGGCGGCAACAACCAGGTGGGGCGCTTCCTGATCGTGAACGACCGCGCGAAGATCCGCGAGTTCGGCGCGCTCTACAAGGAGGCGTGGTGGGCCAAGCGCTGGGACGATCACAAGTGGACGAAGCCCGAGGACATCCCCCTCACCGACAAGAACCATCGCTCGGCGATGGGGCTGTCGGAGGACATGAAGGACGTGCCCTGCGTCGTCTTCGCGTTCACCGCGCCGGGCGGCGGCGCGAACTCGGTGATCCCCGCCTGCCAGAACCTGATGCTGGCCGCCCACGCCCTCGGCATCGGCTCGCTGCCGACCACGCTGCACGCGAAGGTGATGGACCGCTTCCACGCCATGTTCGCCATTCCCAAGGAGATGACGTTTCACTTCTGCATTCCGCTCGGCTACCCGGCCGTCAAGTACGGCTCGAGCAAGCGGCGGCCGACGTCGGAGACGACCTCGCTCAACCGCTGGGGCGGAGCGGTGCCGTGGGCGTGACGCGCAAGCCCGCGGTCAGCCTCGCCGCGGTCCCCGGGCGGCGCAAGGCCACCGTGGACATGGCGAGGCGCCTCGAGGACGAGGGCTTCACTGGCCTCTACTGCCCGAGCCTCGGCGACGGTCTCGGCCTCTGCGAGGCGATCGCGCTCTCCACCCGTGCGATCCCGTTCGGCACCAGCATCGCCAACATCTACACGCGCCACGCGTTCGACTTCGCCCAGACCGCGGCGCTCGTCCACGAGCTGTCGGGCGGGCGCTTCCGCTTCGGCGTGGGCATCAGCCACGGGCCGACGCACGATCGCCTCGGCATCAAGCCGGGCAAGCCGCTCGAGGACATGCGGCGCTTCGTGCAAGATCTCAGGGCCGGCGCCAAACAGGTGGGCGAGCTGCCGCCGATCACGCTGGCCACGCTCAGAAAGAAGATGACGGGTCTCGCGGGCGAAATCGCGCAGGGCGCGGTGTGGGCGAACGCGGCGCGCTCGCACATGCCGGAATCGCTCAAGGCGCTGCCCGACGTGGCGCGCACGAGCCCCGACTTCTTCATCGGCAACATGGTGCCCACCTGCATCGACGCCGACCGGGCCGCGGCCGCCGCGGTCAACCGCCGTACCCTGATCGGCTACGTGAAGCTCCCGAACTACCAGAACTACTGGATCGAAGCGGGCTTCGAGGAGGAGATGCAGGCCATCCGCCGAGCCATCGCGGCGGGCCGGGAAGACGAGCTCCCCTCGCTGATGTCCGACCGCTGGCTCACCCAGGTCACCCTCTACGGCAGCCCGGCGGAGGTACGCGAGGGCGTCGAGGCCTGGTACGCGGCGGGCGTGAAGACGCTGATCGTCGTGCCCTCCTCGACCAAGGGCAACCAGATGGTCGCCCTGCAGCAGCTGATCGATCTCTATCGCTGATCTCGCCCGCCGGGCGGTGATCAAGCGGTGAGCCAGACCTCGTCGCAAATCACGCAGAGCCGACCGGTTCCCCAGCCGGCATCGACGTTCCCGGTGGTCAGTCGCCAGAGCCGCGCGGAAGCGTCGCCTT
>DATMMH010000013.1:0-3977 GCA_035569855.1 Candidatus Dormiibacterota bacterium | reverse complement strand
GGCCCCTTCATGGCCTCCGTCCCCACGGGCCCGTCCGGCTGGGGTGCGTATACCTATACCTCGACGGCGTCCGGCGTCTTCACCATCAGCAACAGCGGCGACAGCACCAGCGTCTCGCTGCCGTAACGCCCCCACTCGGGGCGGGAACGTGTGAACGGCCGGGGCTTACCGCCCCGGCCGTTTCTCTTTCCTGGCGGGTGTCTTCGAAATCCTCCGCCCCTTCGACCCCTCCTCACCCCTGTCCTCCCCCCCAAGGAGAGCGCGGGTAGGTCACACCCCCAGGAAGTAGCGGCGCGGATCGAAGAGGCGGACGAGTGCCAGCTCCTCCGCGGTGGGCGCCGTGAAGCGCCGCAGCATGGGCCCCACCTGCAGGTCCCAACCACACGCCTCGCGCGCGGCCTTCACCGCGCCCGCCTCGGGTCGGTCGCCGAAGAGGCCGATCAGCCGCAGCTCACCGTGCTCCCCGGTCTTGCCGTAGACGCCGAGATCCGACACCACGGTCCGCACCGTCCGGCCGGGCGCGGTGATGTACGGCACCTTGTCCACGAAGCGGCGCGCCGATTGCTGCAGGCACACCACCACCTCGCGGGCCGACGAGGTGATGTCGTTGGCGCCCCCCGAGCCGGTGATGTAGGTGACGCCCGGCATGATGGTCGAGTTGATGTTGCCGTGCTTGTCGATCTGGCCCGCGGCCAGCGACCCCATGCACTGGTTGTGGCGGCCGCCCATGAAGATGCCCATCACGTGCAGGATGTCGGTGAGCATCTTGCACGACGGGAAGTTACGGAACGAGAACACGAACGGCTCGGCCGGCCGCGGCAGGTAGCCCACCATGCCGGTCTCCGCCATCAGCTCCACCTCCGCGCCGGCGTGCTTGAGCTGGTAGGCGGCGAGCCACGCGGCCAGATTGGAGTTGCCCACGCCGGCCAGGAAGGTCTTGTAGCCGTGCGCGCGCACCTTCTCGACGAGCATGCGCGCGGCGGCCACCACCATCCACTCCGACGGCGAGGCCGTCGCGCTAGTCGACAGCTTGGGCGAGAGCGTGTCGAGCTCCGACACCCAGGCGTCGGTGTGGGCACGTCCCTTGATCTCCATGATGCGCCCGTAGCCGAGCTTGGAGAGATAGGCGGCGTGGTCCGGCAGATCCAGCATCCACTCCTTGATCCAGGCATCCGCCGTCTCCGGCTTGCGAAAGGCCCGGCGGCATTCCAGGATCCACTCGATGTCCTCGGCGTAGCCCTCGAGCTCGGGCACGTTCATGCCGTACATGCCGCCCGGATGGTTGCCGTGCGGGGTTTCCACCACCGCGCGGACGTACTGCGACGGCAGCCGCACCAGATCGGCGTGGCGGCGGATGAAGTCGGTGGAGACGATCTTCTCCACGGTGACGACGGCCCCGCCCGTCGCGGCCATCGCGCCGTAGAGGTTCTCGTTCAGCGGGGAGCCCACGATCACGTTGCCCGCGCGGTCAGCCGCCCATCCATGGAGCAGCGCCACGTCGGGCACCAGCGCCCGCACGTACCCCACGCGACCCTCCATGCCGAAGGGATCGTCGGCGACCATGAACTCGCCGCTGCGCGCGTTGTCCTCCTCCATGCTCGAGCCCAGGAGCGAGCGGGTGGGCAGGAAGGGCACCCCCATCGCTCCGGCCAGCAGGCGCAGCGGGAAGGTCAGCATGGACCAGTTCGACACCTCGAGCCGGCCGTCGAGCACAGCGCGCGAGATCAGCGCCTGCGGGGTCGGGAACGGGTAGCCCTCGCCCATGAACGTGGTGATGACCCGTCGCACGAGCCCGCCGTGGATCAGCGCGGTGATGGGCGAGCCCACGCCGACCGCGGCCAGCGTGAAGCCGGGCGCCCGACCCCACCACTGCCGCACCAGCTCGCGCAGCAGGGGGTTGGAGCGGCCGTGCGCCGCGCCCAGGTAGACGGTGGCGCCGGCGTGGACGTGGCGGCGGATCGCGTCGTCGAGCGTGGTGACCTTGTCGGGGCCTTCGTCGATGGGGACGGCGAGGCGGTGGCGGATCGCGTCTCGATAAACCGAGTCAAGCATATGGGCTCCTCAGGCGGCTCTTCGGCGGCCGCCGAAGATGCGCTCCTTGACCCGTGCGGGCACCCAGCGGGCCAGTCGACCGGAGACGGCGGCCACGCGATCCAGCGAGGCGGGCGAGCCGGGCCAGTAGCGCAGCAGCAGCGGGCGCTCGATGAAGTTCACCACGCCGTCCACCACGATGGCGGCCAGGATCAGGTCGTCGAGATAGCCGATCCACGGGACGAAGTCCGGGATGAGGTCCACCGGGCTCACCAGGTACACCGCGAGCGCGGCGAGCACCACCTTGGCGGACGTCGGGACGTCCCGATCGCCCGACAGCGAGATCAGCATGCGAGCCAGGCGCGGCAGCGCGAGCAGCAGTTCCTTCATCGTCCCACCGTCAGTCGAGCCGCTCGGCGAGCAGCTCGGCGATGTCGCGGGTCTTGATCTTGTCGCCGACCTCCTTCGCCTTCACCCCGTCCTCGAACATGGTGAGGCAGAACGGACAGGCGGAGGCCAGGATGTCCGGCTTCACCTCCATCGCCTGCTCCACCCGCAGCTGGTTCACCCGCCGCCCTTCGTTCTCCTCCACCCAAGCGCGTCCACCGCCGCCCCCGCAGCAGAACCCCTTGGAGCGGTTGAGCTTCATCTCCACCAGCTCGCCCCGGGTCACCCCGGCCAGCACCCGGCGCGGCTCGTCGTAGATGTCGTTGTAGCGGCCCAGGTTGCAGGCGTCGTGGTAGGTGATCCGCTCGTTCTCACGCTGGCCGGGCACCAGGCGGCCGGAGCGCAGGAGATCGTCCAGGAGCTGGGTGTGGTGGATCACGCGGAAGTGGCCGTCGAACTGCGGGTACTCGTTGCGGATGGTGTTGAAGCAGTGCGGGCACGCGGTCACGATGGTCTGGAACCGGTAGCGCTTGAGCGTCTCGATGTTGCCCTGGGCCAGCGTCTGGTAGAGATACTCGTGACCGAGGCGCCGGGCCGGCTCGCCGGTGCACTTCTCCTCGTTGCCCAGGATGGCGAAGTCGACGCCGGCCGCCTGCAGCACCCGCACCAGCGCCCGGGCCACTTTCTTGTTGCGCTCGTCGAAGGAGCCGTAGCAGCCCACCCAGTAGAGGTACTCCGCCTCCTGCACGTCGGCCATCTGGCGAACACCCAGGGCCTGCGCCCACTCCGCGCGGGTCTGCCACGACATCTGCCACGGGTTGCCGTTGGTCTCGAGGTTGCGGAACGCCGGCTGGAGCTCGGCCGGAAAGCGCGACTCGGTGAGCACCAGCCACCGCCGCATGTCCACGATCTTCGGCACGTGCTCGATGAAAACCGGGCAGGCGTCCACGCACCAGCGGCACGTGGTGCAGGCCCACAGCACGTTGTCGTGGACGACGTCGCCCACCAGGGCCGTCTGCGGCGCCTGCGCACCTGTCTGACCGAGGAGCGCTGGCGCTTCATTGAAGAGCCGCTCCCGCAGGTGCAGGATGAGCCACTTCGGATCCAGCTCCTTGCCGCTCATGTGGGCCGGGCAGCGAGAAGTGCAGCGCCCGCACTCGGTGCAGTTGTAGGTATCGAAGAGGTCCTTCCAGCTCAGCTCGGTGAGGTTGCCAACTCCGAAGGTCTCCGAGTTCTCCAGATCCACCGTGCGGTACTGGCCCTTCGGCTCGAGCGGCGAGAAGAAGACGTTGAGCGGCGAGACCAGGATGTGCAGGTGCTTGGAATAGGGCAGCAGCACCAGGAAACCGAGCAGTAGGGCCGCGTGCGACCACCAGGCCAGGTGGAAGATCACCGGCACCGCGGCGGCGGGGAGGCCGGCGAGCGCGTGCGCGATCGCGAGACCCGCGAACTGCCAGGGGTCGGTCGGCGCGGGCGCGAGCACGATGCGCCCGGCGTCGGCGATCAGGTCCGTGACCATGAGCCCCAGGATCAGCAGCAGGATCACCAGCGCCTCGGTG
>DATMMH010000012.1:0-11018 GCA_035569855.1 Candidatus Dormiibacterota bacterium | reverse complement strand
CAGCAGCACTACCAGCAACACGCGGCCGCGCCGCAGTCGCGCGGTGAGGCTCGGCCCGGCCAGTCGGAGAAGGGCGAAGAGCACAAGAGATAGGGAAGGTCCCGCGTGCTCAACCGCCGTTCGGTCGAAGGACTCGCTTCTACCGCGTCATCTCGATGACCACCCCTACGGATTCGCGGCCAGGAACGCGCGGGCCAGGGTGAGATCGGGCCTCGCGTCGCCGGCGCCCGCCATGTCCACCAGCTTGACGTAGTAGTGCCGGGCCTTCGTCCGGTCGCCGCTCTGCACCGCCGCGCGCGCCGCCCCCGCGTACCCGCGGAAGCGCCCGGGCTCGCGGAGCTGGGCGGTCTCGAACTCCTTGAGGGCCTCCGCCGGACGCTTCAGCTCGAGCAACATGTCGCCGAGCAGCTCGCGGGCGGGCAGGATACGCCCGGGGGTCACGATGTGCTTCTCGTTGCGGTCCTCCGCGTCCGCCGCGCTCCGCATCAGGGCGACCGCGTCGTCGGCTTTCCCCTGGGCGAGCGCGGCCCACGCGGCCACCCCCAGGCGGCTCACCTCCACCTCCGCGGCCCAGTACTCGTTCTTCGCGGCCTTGAGCGCGTCGCGCAGCCGCACCAGCTCCTGCGCCTCCTTCTCGGCCCCCGCCGCGTCGCCGGTGCGGGCCGCGCCGAGCCCGCGCGCGAAGTGGGTGAGCGCCTCCGTGAACGGAAACGCGCTGACGGTCGGCTCGAGCTTCGCGGCCGCCGCCCAGTCGCCGCGCTCGATCGTGTAACGGGCCGGCATGGCGGCCAGCGCGTAGGGCGCGGCGAAGCGCGCGAACCGTACGACCTGGCCGCGCTCGTCGATCACCCGGCGCGCGTCGGTGTCACGCGCGAGCTGCAGATAGGCGTAGACCATGTAGTCCATCGCGTGGGCCTGCTCGTCGCCGTCGCCGTCGCGTCGGGCCGCCGCGGCGGAGCGGGTGTTGGTCTCGGCGGACTCGGTCCAGAGACCGACGCGCGTGAAGATGTGCGAGGGCATGTGCAGCGCGTGCGGGGCCGCGGGGGCGATGGAGGCGTAACGACGGGCCGCGGGCACACCCTTCGACGCGATCGGCGGGGCGTCGTAGCTGTGGATCAGGTAGTGGGCGACCCCGGGATGGTCGGGGTGCTTCACGAACTGCTTCTCGAGGATGTCGGCCGCGGTCAGGTAGGCCTTGTAGGTCTGGTCAGAGAGCGACTGGGTGGAGGCGAGATAGAGCGCGTAGAAGATCTGGGCCTCGTCGTCGGTCGGGTAGCGGGCGGCCAGCGCCTCGAAGGCCTTCGCGCGGTTCTGCTGGCGCGTGCGCTCCGGGCGGTTGGCCCAGTCCTCGTAGTACGCCGCGACCGCCTCGATGTAGTCCCGCTCGCGCGCGGTCTTCGCCCCGATCCGGCGTCCCTCGTCGATGGCGGCCTGCGCCCGCTCGGCCCACTCCTTCGGTGGCCCGATGCTCGCGAGCGGGTTGTTCATCAGGATGGCCGCGATGCCCCACGTCGCGATAGCGCACGACGGGTCCTGGGCGAGCACGTCTCTGAAGGCCCGCTCGCCCGGGCCGTAGTTGAAGGAATGCAGCATGGCGACCGAGCGCAGGAACGCCTCCTGGACCGCCGGCGCGCACGAGTTCGGGAAGTCGACGGTCCCGAACCGCTCCGGGACCTGCGCCCGGCCCGCGGCCGGCGCGAGCGCCGCGAGTACGAGGCCGAGCAGCGCCAGCCGTGTCGAGGTCTGCATTCTCATGGTGGTCTCCCGCGTGGAGCTTATCCTAGTTCCCTTCGCTGAGGCGATAGCGGACGGACGCGCGCTTTTCCACTTGACAGCCTTCCCTGGGCGAGGCGGTCGGGCGGCGGTAACCCTCGGCAAAAGTTGGCCCAGCGTCCCGCAGGGACACGCTGCTTCACGGTCAGGCTGGGCCGGATCAAAAATCACTCCTCGTCCCGCGATCGCGCGGCCTGGGCGAACGCCAGCGGCGCCAAATGCAGGGGATAGAGTCGCTCCAGCCTAAGGAGGGCTCGTCATGGCGATGCAACTGCCCACCCTGGTTCCCACACCGGCGCCCGTGGCGGCGCTCGAGCGACTCGGCGATGAAATCGCCGAGCTGTCCGCGCACCTGGATGCCGCCACCGCGCGCCTGCTCGCGCTGATCCGCGACTTCGACGCCCGCGGCGGCTGGAACACGGGCTTCCGCTCCTGCGCCCACTGGCTGAGCTGGCGCGTGGGCCTCGACTTGGGCGCCGCGCGAGAGCGGGTCCGGGTGGCGCGCGCCCTCGGGAGGCTGCCCAGCCTGGCAGAGGCCCTGGCTCGCGGCGAACTGTCCTACGCCAAGCTGCGCGCCCTGACCCGCGTGGCCACGCCGGAGACGGAGGCCCACCTGCTGGCGGTGGGGCCCGCGGGCACGGCCTGCCACGTGGAACGCATCGTGCGCGGCTGGCGGCGGGCGGACCGGCAGGCCGAAGCCAGGGCGGCCGCCCAGCAGCACACGGGGCGCGCCCTGCATGTCTACCAGGACGAGGACGGCGTGGTGGTCCTGCGGGGACGGCTGACGCCGGACGTGGGCGCGCTGCTGCTCCGGGCGCTCGACGCCGCACGGGAAACGCTGTACCAGCGGGCGCGCGTCGCCAGGGACAGCCCGCCAGCCGCTGATCCCGTCCTGGCGCCGCCGACCCGGGCCCAGCAGCAGGCGGACGCGCTGGCACTGCTCGCCGAGACCGCGCTGCATAACGAGCTGGATCCCGGCGCTCCCGGCGAGCGGTACCAGGTGGTGATCCACGTCGACGCCGCGGTGCTGACGGACCCGGTGCAACCCGGCCAATCCGTGCTGGAAGAGGGGAGCCACGTTTCCGCGGAAACGTCGCGGCGGCTGGCGTGCGATGCGAGCCGCGTGGTGATGCGACACGACGAGGACGGGCGGGTGGTCGAGCTCGGAGCCCGGACGCGGACAATCCCGCCCGCGCTGCGGCGGGCGCTGCAGCACCGGGACCGGACCTGTCGCTTCCCGGGTTACCATGTGCGGGTCGGCCAGGGGCATCACGTGCGGCACTGGGCGCAGGGCGGGCCCACCACGCTGGCGAATCTCCTCCTGCTCTGTCGGCGGCATCATCGGGCGGTGCACGAGGAGGGCTACCAGGTCGCGCGGGAGCCCGACGGGTCGCTGCGGTTCGGGCTGCCCGATGGCCGGCCGCTGCCGGAGGTGCCACCGCCCGCCGCGGTGCCCGTAGATCCCGTCGAGGCGCTGCGGACCTGTCACGACACGCGGGGCCTTCACCTGAACGGGCGGACGGCGTGCCCCCTCTGGCTCGGAGAGCGCATCGACGTGTGGTGGGCGATCGACGTCCTGCATCCCCCGGCCAGTCGCCCGACGTGAAACCGGACGCTGGGCGTATCCTGGTGCCCTACTCGTTCCACACCTCTGCGGCCAGCGACGGGTCCTGGCGGCCTCACGCCAGCTCGGCCAGGATCTCCTTGCGATGCTGGTCCAGCGACGGCGCCACCGCCCGCGGCGTCCCGCTGCGGAGCGGCGGCAGACCCGGCACCTGCGGCACCGGAACCCGGCCGACCCCCGGCTGCTCGATCCAGGTCACCGCGCCGATCGCCTTCACGTGCGGATCGTCCAGGAACTCAAGGTAGGTGTTCACCCGCTGATGCATGAGCCGTGCGGCGCGCAGTCGCGCCGAGAGATCCGCGGCGGTGCGCCGGACGAACGCCGGCTCGAGCAGCGCGTTGAGGGCGGCCACGTGGGCGAAGCGCGAGTCGTTGGTGGCGAAGCGCGTATCGCTCTTGGCCGCCGGGATCTCGAGCGCGTCGCAGAGGACGGGGAAGTCCGCATCGCGCAGGATCGTCAGGTTGATCCAGCCGTCGCTCGCCTTGAAGGTACCCGACGGGGTGAGGCCCGGCTGCGGCTTGCCGCCCTCCAGATGGTGCTGGATCATGGACACCGCCTGGATCGTCGCCCCGCCGCGAAGCAGGCTCGATTCGATGTAGCGGCCTCGCGGCTCGTCGCGCCGGGCGTAGAGCGCCACCGCCATCGCCTGGAAGTTGCTGAGCGCGGTGGCCATGTCCATCACGATCACCGGCACGCGGTGCGGGATGCCGTCCAGCCCGCGGTTCACCGACATGAGGCCGGTGAAGGCCTGGAACACGGTGTCCACCGCCGGCCGCTCCGCGTCGGGGCCGGTCTGGCCGAAGCCCGATACCGACAGATAGATGATGCGCGGGTTGATCGCCTCGACGTCCGGATAGCCGATGCCGAGCCGCGCAGCCACTCCCGGCCGGAAGGATTCGAGGAAGACGTCGGCGCCGGACACGAGCCGACGGAGGATCTGCTGGTCCTCGTCGGTCTTGAGGTCGAGCACGATCGAGCGCTTGCCGAGGTTGGCGGCGATGGCGAACGCGCTCAGGTCCCCGTAGCGGCGTCCGAGCGCGCGAGCCCAGTCGCCCTCGGGCGGCTCCACCTTGATCACGTCGGCGCCGTACTGGGCGAGCAGCATGCCCGCGTAGGGCCCCGCGATCCCCTGGCTCAGATCCACAACTTTGAGGCCGGCGAAGGGTGCGTCGTAACTCATCGGGGCCTTGTCCTCCGGACTGGGCGATAATGACGCCCGCAAATCATACCCGAGGGAGGGACCCTATGCTCAAGGTCGAGAAGCCCCAGGATCTGCTCCAGCACGTGGGCAAGGAGCTGGGCCCGTCCGAGTGGCTCACCGTGACCCAGGAGATGATCGACAAGTTCGCCGACGCCACCGGGGACCACCAGTGGATCCACGTGGACGTGGAGCGGGCCAAGCGCGAGATGCCGGGTGGCAAGACCATCGCCCATGGCTACCTGACGCTGTCGCTGCTCCCCCGGCTGGCCCCGACGTTGATGAGTGTCGAGAAGCGGCGGCGCGGCCTGAACTACGGCTCGAACCGCGTGCGCTTCACCGCGCCGGTCGCGGCCGGGGCGCGGGTGCGCCTCCGCCAGAAGCTGGTGAAGGTGGAGCCGGTGGAGGACAACGGCTTCCGCGTGACCAGCGAGATGACCATGGAGGTCGAGGGCAATCCCCGCCCCGCCATGGTCGCGGAGACGCTCAGCATCGTCTACGGGTAGCCCGGCGCGCCCGGAGGCCGGTCGGCGCGCGCGCCGCTAGCGCGCGCCGGTCACCCTCGCGCGCACCTCCGCCACCTGCTGATGGAACGGCGTGCTCGGCCCCGCGGTCATCGGCGTGCTCTCCGCGAGCCCGGTCATGAGCTGGGCCATGATCGGGCCGTCCTCGATGAGCAGGGCCGGCAGCCGCTTCTTGAAGTCATCCAGGGCGCTGATCGTGTACGTGGCGCGGTAGCCCGCCGCCTTGGCCATCGCCGCGAAATCCACGCCCTGGCCGCCCGGCGTCTCCTGCGAGCCCGAGGTGTGGTAGACGCCGTTCTTGAAGAGCAGGTGCGTGAAGTTGCGCGGGGCCGCGCCCGCGATGGTGGCGAGCGAGCCGAGCTGCATCAGGAGCGAGCCGTCGCCGTCGAAGACGATCACCCGGCGATCAGGCGCCCCCAGGGCCAGGCCCAGCCCCATGGCGGAGGCCCCGCCCATGAAGCCGACGCAGCCCACCGAGAGATCGTCGGGGGCGATCTTGCGCCAGCCCGGCCCGGTGGTCATGGTGGGCACGCAGATGGCGGTGCCGCGAGCGGCCGCGATCAGCTTGAGGATTTCCTCGGGCTTCATCATCTCAGGCGGTCTCCAGGCCGACGAGGACCGCGGCGGGGCCCTTCCGCTCGCGACTCTTCCGGTAGTACTCGGGGATCAGATGCACGTCGTCCGGCCCCTCCATCCGGGCGTGGGGGATGCTGAACACGTCCAGCAGCGGTTCGGCGAAGCGGACCATGGAATGCCGCGAGTCCTTCGGGTCCTTGTCCTTCTCGCGGCTGAGGAGCCCGATCATGTAGAAGATTGGAACCTTGCCGTCCATCGAGATACCGCGAATGGTGTTCACGCTCGCGTAGAGGCCCGCGTGCTGGATCATCACGATCACCGGCTCGCCGGTCATGTAGAGCCCGGCCGCCACCGCGTTGGCGTCGTCCTCAGTCGAGCACGTGAGGACGCGGAGGCTTCGCTCCTTTTCGAGCGCCGCCAGCACGCTCTTCTGGTGCGTATCGGGCACGCTGATGATCCAGCCGAGCGGGTCCTGGCGCTTGGCACCACGACGCTCCGCCTGGAACACCTCTTTGAATGCGTCGATGATGAGCGACGAGGGAATCGATTCGGGCATTGGCACCTCCTGGGCGCGGCTTATGCTACACCAGACTGAGCGCGGCATGACACCCCCCCTCCCCGACCTCCTACGCGAGCACGAGGGCCACCGGCCCTGGTGGCGCCGCGCGCTCTACCTGATCGGCGCGCTGCTCTGCGTCGTGGCGGGCATCGCGGGCTGGCTCATCCCGGTGATGACCGGCCTGCCGTTCTACGTCGCCGCGATCGTACTCCTGGGCCTCGCCAGCGACCGGGTGCGGCGCCTGATCAACCGGCTGGAGCGGAGGCTCGAGGAGGGCACGCGGCGCCGGCTACGTCGCCTGCTGGCCCGGCTGCCCGGGGCCTGGGTGCGGCGACTGATCCACATTCCCGACGAAGCCTGATCTCATAAGATAAACGCATGCGCTCTCGAACGAGCCGGATGGCCGCGCTCGCCGCCCTGCTCTGGCTGGCGGCTCCCGTGCTCGCCGCCGACGGGCCGAGCGAAGAGGGCCAGGCCCTCGACGTGGGCCAGGTGTCGGCGGACCAAAGGCGCCGCCTCGTGGCGGGCGACACCATCAGCTATCAGGTCTCCGAGACGAGCGAGACCGAGCTGGGCGCGGGCGTGGCCATGTACCTCCCGGTGCCGATCGCGCGGGTGGCCGAGGTTCTCACCGGTGCCGACCTCGTGCTGCAGGACGCGGGCATCGTCGCCTCCGGGTCGATCCCGGCCGACGCGGCCGGGCCCGCCGCGATCGGCTTTCGCCTCGGCGCGAACGAGAGCGGAGAGGCGCAGGAGGTGCTCGACGCCGCCCCCGGCTCGCGCTTCAATCTCGCGCCCTCCGAGATCGACGCCTTCCACGCGGTCAAGGCCGCGCTGCGGAGCGGCGATCGGGGCGCGGCGGTCGATGCAGCCAGCGGTCAATGGCGCGCGCTCCTCTTCCAGCGCTGGCAGACGTTCCGGGCGCGCGGTCTCGACGGCGTCGCGCCCTACGCGCGCGCGCGCGGAGTGAGCGACCCCGCCGCGCTGCTCCGCGTGGCCGTGGGCGACGCGCGCATCCTCGCGTCTTACGCACCGCGCCTGGGCGAGGCGCTGCTGCGCTACCCGGCCGAGCAGAATCCCACCGCGCGGAGTCGGTTCTACTGGGTGAAGCGGCAGGTCCAGGGGCGGCCCACGCCGATCCTGATCCATCACCTGGTGGACGTGGGCCCCACGCTTGCGCTCTACGTCGAGCGGCACGTCTACGTGGGTGACAGCTACAACGCGAGCCAGATCCTCTCCGCCGCCGTGCCCTACGAGTCGGGCGTCCTGATCTTCTCGAGCAATCGCGTCTCCACCGACCAGGTGGCGGGCCTTGGCGGCGACATGAAGCGGATGATCGGGCGCCGGCAGCTCCGCGGGGAGATCGTGAAGCGCTTCGACCGCATCCGCGCGGCGGTGCTGCGCCCCGCGCCGCCGGTGCGGGTGGAGAGCCCGTAGCGCCACGGCCGGCGGGCTTGACAAGCGTAGCCCGGTGGATCAGTGTCTCGGACGTCCAAGCTCGTGCTCAAGGGGGACCGCGCCATGAAGACCAAGCGCTCGCGGAAGCCGGCCCGCTCCAAGCGCCCCGCCCCGAAGAGGGCTCCGCGCGCTCGTGATCCGCTGCTGGCGCCGATGAAGGGCGCGAATCACCGCGTGGTGGGCGGCGTGACGATCGACGTCGTCGTGGCCGCCAACGGCCGTGTGAAGCGCGTCTGCTATCCGCCCGGCTTCCGCTGGTCCACCCACATGCAGCAGATCGTGAACACGCCCCTCTGCATGCACGCACACGTCGGATTCCTGGCCCGCGGCCGCGTGCGCGGCACCTACGCCGACGGTTGCGCGTTCGATCTGGCCGCGCCGCGCGCCGTCGTGCTCGAGCCCGGTCACGACGCGTGGGTGGTCGGCAAGGAGCCCGCCGTCCTCATCGAGTTCGACGCTGAGAGCGCCACCGCCGCGCGCTTCGGCCTGCCCGAATCGCATCGCCACGCCTGACCCGGAGACGACAACGTCCATGACCTCAGGGCTCGAAGACAAGTTCCAGACGCTACACGAGATCGTCCGCGCTGCTCGCATGAACCTGGCCCCCGGCCCGTGGGACTACCTCGTGGGCGGGACCGAGACCGAGACCACGCTGCGCCGCAACCGCCTCGGCATCGACAGCCTGGCCTTCCGCCCGCGGGTGCTGCGCGACGTCTCGCGCATCGACACCGGATCGACCTTCTTTGGTCGGAAAGTCCGCATCCCGGTGATGCTGGCCCCCATCGGCTCCATCGAGAGCTTCACCCCGGGCGGCGGCGCGACCGCCGCGAAAGCCTCCGCCGCGTTCGGCGTGCCCCAGATGCTGAGCTCGGCCTGCAACCCGGGCCTCGAGGCCACCGCGGCCGCGGCCGACAACTTCCGCATCTTCCAGCTCTACGTGCGGGGCGACGACGCGTTCGTGGACGACCACGTCATGCGCGCCCGAGACCACGGCTACGCGGTCTTCTGCATGACGGTGGACACCGCGATGTACAGCCGGCGCGAGCGCGATCTGGCGCGGCGCTTCGTCAAGCCCTGGCGCGTGCGCGCCACCGGCCAGGAGTTCCAGGCCGCGCTCTCGTGGGATCAGGTCAAGCGCTTCAAGGACCGCCACGACATCCCGCTCGTCCTGAAGGGCATCGCCACCGCCGAGGACGCGTCCATCGCCTGCGACCTCGGGGTGAACGCGGTCTACGTCTCCAACCACGGCGGCCGGCAGCTCGATCACGGCCGCGGCTCCATCGAGGTGCTGCCCGAGGTCGTGAAGGCGGTCGCGGGCCGCAGCGTGGTGATGGTGGACGGCGGCTTCATGCGCGGCACCGACGTGGTGAAGGCCATCGCGCTCGGGGCGCAGATGGTGGGGATCGGGCGCCTGAGCTGCCTCGGGCTGGCCGCGGCCGGCGAGGCGGGGTTGGTGCGCGCGCTCGAGCTGCTGGAGGACGAGATGCGCATCGCCATGGGCCTGCTCGGCGTGCACAGCCTGGGCATGCTCGATTCGTCGTACCTGCATCCGGCCACCCCGGTGACGCTGCCGCACGTCACGAGCGCGTTCCCGCTGCTGGATCTCGACGACCGCCGCTACTAGCCCCTCGTGCTCGATCTCAAGATCACGGGTGGTCGGCTGATCGACGGGACCGGTGCGCCCGCGCGCGCCGGTGACGTGGGCGTGACCGGCGACACCATCACCGCGGTCGGCGATCTCTCCGCCGAGCCCGCCGGGCGTACGATCGACGCCTCGGGCCGCGCGGTCGCGCCCGGCTTCATCGACATGCATTCGCATTCGGACTGGCGCCTCTGGGACAACCGCCGCGCCGAGTCGAAGATCCGCCAGGGCGTGACCACCGAGGTGGTCGGCAACTGCGGCTTCTCCCCAGCCCCGGTCTCCGACACGTTTCGCGGCGAGATGAAGGGCTTCGCTCTCTACCTGCCGGAGGGCATGGACTTCGCGTGGAAGTCGGTCCGCGAGTACCTGGCCCACTACGAGAGCCTGGGTGTCGCGCTCAACGTGGCCCAGCTCATCGGCCACGGCACGCTGCGGGTCGCCGCGATGGGCTTCGCGCGCCGGCCGCCCACGGCCGGCGAGCAGGCCACGATGGAGCGGATGATGGACGACGCGATGGCCGACGGAGCCTACGGGCTCGCCACCGGCCTCATCTACGCGCCCGGCTCCTACGCGACCACCGAGGAGATCATCGGCATCGCCCGCCGCGCCGGCGGCCGGCGCGGGTTCTACGCCAGCCACATCCGCGGCGAGGGCGCCACCTTGCTCGACGCGGTGGCCGAGGCCATCCGGGTCGGGCGCGAAGGCGGCCTGCCGGTGCAGGTGAGCCACGTCAAGGCGGCCGGGCGGCCGAACTGGGGCAAGGTCGCCGACGCGCTGGCCCTGATCGACGCCGCGCGCGCCGAGGGCCAGGACGTGATGGGCGATGTCTATCCCTACACCGCCTCCAGCACCACGCTCCGCACGCTGCTGCCCGACTGGGTGCTGGAGGGCGGCATCGACGCCATGCTGAAGCGGCTCGCCGATCCGGCCGCCGTGACGCGCATCCGCGCTGAGCTGACGGGCGGCGGGGAGACGCTCCTGCGGGGGCTCGACTGGTCGGACATCATGGTCGCCTACTCGCCCTCGCGGCCGGACGCGCAGGGGCGACGCATCGCCGAGATCGCGGCGCGCTCGGGCCGCGATCCGCTCGACACCGCCATCGAGCTGATCGTGGCCGAGCAGGGCAAGGGCTACATGATCCTCTTCCAGCTCGACGAGGCCGATCTGCGCCGCGCGCTCACCCATCCGCACGTCATGATCGGATCGGACGGCTCCTCGCTGGCCGCCGACGGCCCGCTCGCCGTCGGCAAGCCGCACCCGCGCAGCTACGGGACCTTCCCGCGGGTCCTGGGCCGCTACGCCCGGGACGAGCGGGTGCTCTCGCTGGAGACCGCGGTGTGGAAGATGACCGGGATGCCGGCGCGCCGGCTCAACCTGCGCGACCGGGGCGTCCTCGCGGCGGGGGCGAAGGCCGACGTGGTGGTGTTCGACCCCGCGACGGTGGGCGACCGCGCGACGTATGAAGACCCACACCGGTACGCCGCGGGCATCGGCCACGTGGTGGTCAACGGCCGCCTGGTCATCGCCGACGGCGAGCACACGGGCGCGCTCCCGGGCCGCGTCCTCCACCCCTAGCTGCTGTCCCCTCAGCGGGGACGGGAGCGGGAGGGGCGGACCGCGGGGCAGCCGCTCCCTTGTTCGATACCCCACTCACCGGGAGCGGC
>DATMMH010000011.1:0-23083 GCA_035569855.1 Candidatus Dormiibacterota bacterium | reverse complement strand
CCGATCAGCTCGCCGATGTGATGCGCCGCTTCTCCCGCTTGGCCGCGTGGTGCCTGCTCGCCGTCGTCCTGACCGGCGCCTATCGCGTCTGGATCGAGGTGCCGACGGTGGCGGCGCTGTGGGGGACGACGTACGGACGCCTGCTCGCCGTGAAGCTGGCCCTCGTCCTCTGGCTCGCGTGGTGGGGTGCGGTGAACCGCTACGTCGTCCTGCCCCGCGTGGGCGTGGGGCGGAGCACCGGCTGGCCGGCCCGAGCCCTCCGGTTGGGACGGCTGGTCCTGCTGGGATCCCGGCGAGCCGCCCGCGCGGCGCGCCCGGCGCGACTCACCACCTACGTCACGCGCGAGGCGGCGCTCGCGCTCGCGGTCTTCTGGTGCACGGCCATGCTCGTCGAGTCGCCGCCGGCCCGGCACGCGGAGCACCTCGGGCACACGGCCGCCGCGGAGGGCCCGGGCCCGGTGCACATCACGATGGCCGAGCTCCACGCCGCCGGCGGCGTGCCGTCCGGCTGGCTCTTCACGCCGCCCGTCGGTGACGCGGTCCGCGGCCGCGCGGTCTTCGTCCGCCTCGGCTGCTTCGCCTGCCACCGTGTCCCGGGCGAGGGAGTTCCGCCCGCCTCCGGACCGGGTCCCGATCTCGAGGGTGCCGGGGAGCACCATCCGGCGGGCTATCTCTTCGAGTCGGTGATCAACCCCGACGCGGTGATCGTGGAGGGCCCCGGCTACACCGGGGCCGACGGCCGCTCGGTCATGCCGAGCTACGCGGACCGGTTGACCGTCGCCGAGCTGCTCGACCTGGTCGCGTACCTGCGCTCGCTCTGATCGATCAGTCGTTCACGACCGGGTTACGGCGCACGGTGGGCACGCCGATCTTGATGAAGGGATGCGCCTCCGCCGCGTGGCAGGCGGTGCAGGCCGCTCGCATCGCCTCGATCCGCTGCTTGAACAGCGCCACGTCCTTCGCCCGGATCGCGTCCATGACCTGCGGGTAGGGGCCCTTCAGGAAGAGCGCGTCGGCGTTCTTCTTGAACTGCGGCCGCCGCTCGAGCCCGATGGTGAACGCGTCGCCCAGCTCGTGGCCCATGTGCTCGGCGTAGCCCCAGTTGCCGTCGACGGCGCCGAAGTACATCTCCGTGTAGCGGTACGACACCTCGGCCATCGCGGTCTCGAAGCCGCGGAACTGGCGCTCGATCGCGGCCACGCGGGCGTCCGGGCCGAGGCGCACGAGCCAGCCCTTGTCCATCCCCGGCATGTTCATGTGGCTGTGGGACTGAGCGCGCGCCGCTTCCCATCCGGCCGCGCCAAGTCCCACCAGGGCGGCGACCAGGGCCAGCACGAGGATGGAGCGGATCCGATGATCCAATCGGGTCATGGGCGTGTCCTTTTCCCGCCGATCAGGGTCGGCGCACCGTGAACGTGAAGACGCTGTCGACGACGTGCCCGTCCACCGAGAGCACCCGGTACTTGACGGTATAGATGCCCGGCCCGTGCGCGGGCAGGCTCACCGACAGGCGCTTCGGGTCGTCCGGCCCTACCAGGACGTCGCGCCCGTCGATCTGCGCTCCCGATTCGTTCCACACCGACACCGTGCTGTAGGCCGCCTCGAGCCGCTCGTTGAACCAGAGCTGCACCTGGTCGGGCCCTTGACCCAGCACCGCGCGATGCGACGGCGAGGACCGCACCAGCACCGCGTGCGCCTCCGCGGGCGCGCCGGCGAGCCCCGCGGCCCAGAGCAGCGCGGCGAGCGCGCCGACGCGCGCGCGCCGCGTCCAGCGCGCCGGTCGGGGCGTCGGCGGGATCGTCGACCGGCTCATCGGAGCCTCATCGGGCGGTCGGCGCCACGACCGTGAACACCACCGTGCCCTCGGTCACGTGGCCGTCCGCGGCCATGACCTTCCAGCGGACCTGGTACGCGCCGGGCTCGAGCGCGGGCAACGTGTACACGAGCGTGTCCGGCGGCGCGTCCGCCTCCTGCCGGAAGAGCGCGATGGACCGGCGGTGCGGTCCCACGAGCTGCACCGAGCAGAGCGGCTTCTCGAGCCGGCTGTTGAAGTGCAGGACCAGGCGCTTGGGAGCGACGACCATCTCCTCGTGCCGGGGCTGGGACTCCAGGATGATGGCGTGGGCCAGGGCCGCCGAGGGAGCCACCGAGCATGCCCCGATGATACCCAGGATCGAGACGACCGCGAGTCGAAGGCTCATCGCGCGCCCGGGATGCGGACGGGCAGGACGACGGTGACGAGGAAGGGGAACCGCTCCTCGTGCCAGGCCACCAGGAACGAGCCGTCGGGAGCGAAGGCAATATCGGGCGCGTAGGCCTTGATGGCGCCGGAGAGGACGTGGATCGGGCTCAGGGTACGTCCGGCGTCGGCGGTGTAGCGCAGGAGGATGCGCCGCCGCACCGCGGTGGACTCCTCCCAGACCACGACGGCCCGGCCGGCCGGATCCACCGCCATGCGTGCGTTGTCCGGGATGGAGGTCGTTCCGGTGTGCAGACGCCGCGGCGGTCCGAAACGGCGGCCGTCCTGCGACACCGCGAAGCGCAGGTCCGGCCGGATGTCGGAGCCCTCCGTGTACCAGCTCACGTACACGCGCCCCCTGGCGTCGAGGCCCACCGCGCCGCCGCGGTGCGGGCACGCGTTGATCTTCCAGTGATCGGCGCTCACGAGCGCCGGGTCGTTGAAGGACCAGCCGCCGTCGCGGGAGAGCGTGAAGACCATGTCGCGCACGTTGCCGGGGAAGACCCGGCGCCAGGTGAGCGCCACCAGGTCGCCCGGCCCGGTCGCCGCGTCCACCCGGCAGCAGACACAGGTGTCGTCGCCGACCTTGCGGGCGCCCTCGACCCGTCGACCGCGATCGACCACGCGGGCCACCCAGGTGGCCGGATCCGCGCGCCCCTCCCGCCCGTCGATCCACGTCACGAGCACGGTGCCGTCGGCCGCGACCGCCAGCCCGTCGAACGAGTGCGAGATCGGCCGGTCCTCGTTCACGCGCAGCGCCTCGAAGGTCTTGCCGCCGTCGAGCGAGCGGGAGAGCTGGAGATCGGAGGCGAAGAGGGTGCCCTCGGGCTTGGTCTTGTCCGAGGACCAGGAGACGTAGACGGGGCCGCCCGGGGCCACCGCGCGGCGCGGCGGGTGATGGAGCGCCTCCACCGTGAGCCCGTCGGGATTCACCCGGACCGGAGCCGCGCCGTCACCGGGCCGCAGGAGGTAGAGCTGGTTGACGTGTCCTTCCTGGGCCGCCCACGCGACGACGGGCTGCCCATCGGGCAGGACCGCCACCGTCGCGCCGGAGAGGTGGAACTCGTGGCCGCGGCTCACATGCCGGTACTCCAGGCGCGGGCCGAGCGACAGGTCCGCGGCCTGGACGGGAGAGGCGATCAGGGTGAGGGTGAGGAGCGCGCCGAGCCGGGACGTGCTCATTTCCACCTCCAGGAGATCCCGCCGTAGAACGAGCGGCCGTCACCCGGGAAGAAGAAGCGCCGGGTCGCGTCGTCCACCGCCACCGCCGCGGCGTAGACCGTGTCGGCCAGGTTGCGGGCCTCGAAGAAGGCGCCGAGCCCGGTCGGCCTGTGCTCGAAGCCGGCGCGGAAGTTGGCGAGGGTGTAGGCGTGGTTGCGGGCGTTGTTCTCGCTGTTGACGTAGTAGCCCTGCGGCACGACGTCGACGCCGGGGGCCATCCAGAACCCGGAGCGGTGATCGTAGCGGAGCTCGGCCTGGATGAAGTGGGCCGGGGCGCCCGGGAGCCGATTGTTTCCGAAGTTCACGTCGTCCACGAACACGAAGCGCGACCAGGTATAGGCTCCCCGCGCGCGGAGCGAGTCGCCGGTGCGGCCGGCCCCGAGCCGGGGCAGCACGTCCTTCGCGAGCAGCAGCTCGGCGCCCAGCTCCACGCCGGTGTGCCGCGAGCGGTCGATGTTGCGGTAGCGCGGGATCGTGAACGGGGCGCCCGGGAAGGGCTGGACGTTCACGTTCTGGATCTCGTCCCACAGCTCGATGTCGTAGAGGGAGAGATCCCAGGCGAGCCGCTCGCCCACGTTGCCGCGGGTGCCCACCTCGAACTGCCACGCCTTCTGGGCCGCGAGCTGGCCCAGGTTGCCGGCGAGCTGGCCGGGCGCGGTGATCTCGAGCAGCAGCGGCGGCTCGTAGGCGCGGCTCGCGTTGCCGAAGACCTGCACCGTCGGGGCCGGCCTCCAGACGAAGCCGGCGGTCGGCGAGGCGGAGGTGAAGTCGACCGCGTCGGACTGGTTGCCGTCGGAGAGGAACCGGTCGCGAACCTCTCGGGTGCTGTACGCGACTCTCCCACCCAGGACCGCGGTCAAGGTCTTGGTCACGTCGAGCTGGTTCTCCACGTAGCCGGCGATGGAGCTGGCGATGTTGAACTGGTCCTTCGTCTTGGCCCCGCGGTTCCCGGAGACGTTGGCGAAGTTGACGTCGATCTGGCGGGTGCCGAAGAACTGGAAGCCGGCCGTCAGGCGGTTGGCGAGAGCGAGGAACGGCGCGCTCAGGACGTAGCGCAGCTCGGTTCCGTAGCTGTAGGTGGTGTCGTCGATGATCGCGAACGACAGGGGGTGATCCAGGTCCTGGTAGTTGAGCTGGGTGTACCACTCGAGCGCCTGGCTCTCGCCGAGCGGCGTCCGGACGGTGAGCGACCCGCGCGTGTAGTCGTAGTCGCGTCCTTCCCTGAACGGGGCGTTGACCGGATTGCGTTGCCGCGGATTGCGGTCCATCTCGAGCTGAGTCAGCGCGCCCGGCAGGTTCTCCTCGCTCCGGACGTATCCGAGATCGAGCCGGACGGTGGTCCCGCCGGCGAGCCGGTACCCAAGGCTCGCGTACGCGCGGCGGCGGAGCTGCTCGCCGTGCTGGCGGAAGCCGTCCAACTCGGTGTCGCTCAGGCCCACGTAGAGGTCGAAGGGGCCGTACACCTGCCCGGTCCCGAGATAGTTCTTGAGGAAGCCGAAGGAGCCGGCCTCGCTGCGCGCCTCGATCGGGCCGGCGTCGTAGCCGGTCTTGGTGATGAAGTTGATCGCCCCGCCCAGGGTGTAGCCACCGAAGCGCAGCGCGTTGGCACCCTTGTAGATCTCCAGGCGCTTGGTGGTCAGCAGCTCCAGCGACTCGAAGTCGGCGAAGCCGTCCGCGTTGCCGTACGGGAAGCCGTCGATGAGCGCGGTGACGCCGCGCAGGTGGAAGTTGTTCCGCAACCCGGAGCCGCGGATCGAGATCTGACTCTCGTCGGCGGCGCCGAAGCGGGGCTGCACGAACACCCCGGGCACGAAGTCGAGCGCGTCCTTGAGATTGGCCGCGCGCGATTCCTCGATCTTCTGCTGGCCGACCACCTCGGTGCCGCCGGGCACGCGCCGGAGCTCCTCGCGGGCCTCGTCCTCCGTGCGGGTGCGCTCGTCGGTACCACGGCCGCTCTCAACGACGACTGCCGGCAGCGTGGGGGGCGCCGGCGTGGGCGGCGGCGGCCACTGAGCCGGGACGGGGCCCGCCATGGCCAGCAGGCATGCCGCGAGGATGAGGAGATGCAGCATCACGGGTATGTGCACGGGCGTGTTCTCCCTTGGGTTAGCGAAGCCGGAATTCCACGGGCAAGAGGACCCACATCGCGACCGGCTCGCTCCCGCGGCGGGCCGGCTCGAAGCGCCAGCGTCGGACCGCGTCCGCGGCGGCCTCGTCCAGATCGGGATGGCCGGCGGTCTTCTCGACCAGCACGTCGCCGATCCGCCCGTCCGACAGCACGTGGACGCGGAGCAGTGTCGTGCCCTGGATACCGAGCCGGCGCGGCGCGGCCGGATAGCTCGGACGGACTTGGTATCCGCCCTGAGGCCGCGCGGAAGAGGTTACCCCTCCGGGCGCCGGGCTCGGGGCCGCCGCAGCGGTGGTTGCCAGCGAGCGCGCGGCGGCCGCGGCGCCCGGAGCCGTCGCAGGTGCCGCGGTGGCGGCCGGCGGTGACGCGCTCGCCGAGGGCCCCGGGTCCGACGTATCGGGTGCGGGAGCAATCGGGCTCTCGATCGGCGGCGTGGGGACGGCCGCGAGGGGAGCGGGCTCGGGAGCCGATGGCTCCTCGGCTCGGACCGCCGCGGCAGTCGCGTTCGCCCGGGGCGCGGCCGGCCGCTTCGGCGGTCGGATTGCCTCATGCGCCGGCGGGACGGCGGGGCGGGCCGCGTCGCTTCTGGGCTCCTCGGGCGCGTCGAGCACCACGAGCTCCACGGGCAGCACCGGCGGGCGTGCCGACACGACCGCGGTGATCCACTGCTCGCCGAACAAGATCAGCGCTGTCGCCAGGCCCGCGTGGAGCAGGCACGACAGGATGATCGGCATACCGCGTGACAGCAGCGACTCGTTCACGGGACGGCAATCCTCGCTTACGCTGGGTTGAAGCAGGGAATCGGGCGCCCGCGCGCACGAACTGTGCGAGCCTCGACGGGACGTACCGTCGACCGGCGCGAGCTGAGCGGGAGACTGGCTAGGCGGCGGGAGCGGGCGGGGCGCGGCCCTGGCTGGGGCCGATCAGGCGGAGCGGCGGCTCCGCGACCGGGGACTCCGGGGGCGGGCCGGCGGCGGCCAGGATGACCGAGGGCGCGACCGCGACGTCGTCCGTGACCGCGGCCAGATGCGCGGCCGCGGCGGCGATCGTGCACTCGCCGGACTGCTTGGCGCCGAGCCCGTGGTGCACCGAGTGCAACGCGTTCTCGAAGGCGAAGACGCCGAGCAGCAGCACCAGCGCCACCACGAGCACACGCCGGGGCCGCCACCACACGGCGACGGCGCCGAGCGCCAGGGCCAGCGGGAGATACCATTGAAGTACGGGCGCGGAGAACGCGGGCGCGGAGAGCGCAGGCGGGGCCGGCGCGACGGTCAGGACCGGGACGATCGAGTCGGCAACAGCGAGCGCCCCCGAGGACGCGAGCGGGGCGGCCGGGGTGTGAGCCGCGGCCGGGCCGACAACGGCGAGCAGGGCCAGCGCCGCGAGAAGCACCGGCCAGAGGACGACGCGGGGGTGCTCGCGCATACGCGACAAGGTAACCAGACAACCAGGCGGCGTCAAGCAAGGTTGCTCGGTGAATCGTTGCGCCCCCGGAGTGGCTGTGGGATCATAACGTCCCGTCATGAAAGTGCATTTCACGACCCTCGGCTGTCCCAAGAACCAGGTCGACTCCGAGCTGATGCTGGGCATGCTGACCGAGGCCGGCCACGAGATCACGGAGGCCGCGGAGGCGGCCGACTGCCTGGTCGTCAACACGTGCGCGTTCATCGACCGGGCGCGCGAGGAGTCGGTCAATACCATTCTCGAGCTGGCTCAGCTGAAGGCGCGCGGGCGCGCGCGGGCGCTGATCGTCACCGGCTGCCTCACGCAGCGCTACGGCGGCGAGATCCGCTCCGAGATCCCCGAGGTGAACGCGATTCTCGGGACCAGCGAGTTGCACCGCATCGTGGACCTGGTGAACCAGGCCGACGGCCGCCAGAGCTGGGTGAGCCAGGCCCCGCCCGGCTACCTCTATAATGCGCAGACCCCGCGCCTGCTGACCGGGCGGGTGCCCTACGCCTACGTCAAGATCGCCGAGGGCTGCGACATGGGCTGTACCTTCTGCGCGATCCCGCAGTTCCGCGGCGGGCACCGGAGCCGGGCCCTGGCCGACATCGTGACGGAGGTCAGCGCGCTCGCGCGGCGGGGCATCCAGGAGGCGATTCTCGTCTCCCAGGACACGCTGGCCTACGGGCGCGATCTGCCCGGCAACGGCGACATCGGCGACCTGCTGCTGGCTCTCTCCGACACCGCGATGCCGTGGATCCGGCCGATGTACCTGCACCCGGCCCACGTGACCGAGCGCCTCGTCGAGAAGTGGCGCCGCGCGCGCGTATTGCCCTACCTCGACATGCCGGTGCAGCACGGCGACGATGGCATCCTGCGCGCGATGCATCGCGGGGTGACCGCCAAGCGCATGAAGGACGTGATCGCGCGGCTGCGCGACGCGATTCCGGGCGTCACGCTGCGCACCACCGTGCTGGTGGGCTTTCCCGGCGAGACGGACGCCGCGTTCGGCAACCTGCTCGGCTTCGTCGAAGACGTGGGCTTCGACCGGCTCGGCGTCTTCACCTACTCCATCGAGGAGGGCACGCCGGCCGCCGGCATGCCCGATCAGGTCCCGGCCGAGGTGATGGCGGAGCGCGCGCAGCAGGTCCAGGACCTTCAAGATCGCCTGATCTGGCCGCGCCAGAAGGCGCTGTTCGGCACGCGGCAGACCGTGCTGGTGGACGGGCCGAGCCCCGATCCCGCGTTCCCATTCGAGGGCCGCACCGCGGGGCAGGCACCGGAGATCGACGGCGTGGTGCTGCTGCGGCGCGCGACGCTCACGCCGGGCCGCTTCGCCGAGGTGTCGGTCGTCGAGGTGGACGGCTACGAGCTCGTCGCGGAATAAGCCCCTCCGCCCGCTCGACCGACTGGCCTTCGTCCTGGCCAGCGTCTTCGGAGCCGGGTACTCCCCGGTGGCGCCGGGCACCGTGGGCAGCCTCGTCACCGCGGTGGCCATCTGGCTCCTGCCGTTCAATTTTATGCGGATGGCGATCACGCTGGTCGCGGTGACCCTCGTGGGCCTCTGGGCGGGCTCGCGCGTCGAGCGCGTGCTCGGCCGCAAGGATCCCGGCCTGATCGTGATCGACGAGGTGGCCGGGATGCTGCTCTCGATGATCCTGCTGCCTCGGACCCTTCCGGTGCTGGTCACCGCGTTCCTGCTCTTCCGCCTCTTCGACATCTGGAAGCCCTTTCCCGCCCGCGAGAGTCAGGCTCTCACCGGTGGGATGGGGGTGATGGTGGACGATCTGATCGCGGGGCTCTACACCCTCGTCCTCGTCCTGGGCGCCCGGGCGCTTTTCGGGGTCCCCGCGTGAGGCGGTCGTGAGCCAGGCGTGGATCATCACGGTGGGAGGCGCCCAGCTCGGAGGCGCCGACGATGCGGCCGGCTTGCTGGTGGCCCGCACCCTGCTCGCGGAGGGCGTGCCGGTCGGCTCGCGGCAGATCGTGGACGAGGAGGAGACCGCGCTGGAGGAAGCGCTGCGTGGCGCGCTCGAGGCCGCCTCCCTCGTGGTGGTGCTCGCGCAGCCCGGAGGCTCCGGCGGCGAGATCGTGCGGCGCGCGCTCTCCCGCCTGACCGGCGCGCGCCTCGCGCTCAACGACAAGATGCTCGCCCTGCTCGAGGAGGACTTCGCCCGGCGCGGTCAGGCGATGCCCCGGCGGCTCGATCGTCTGGCGCTCCTGCCACAGGGCGCGGTGCTCTGGCCCGCGGCGGGCGAGCCCGCGTGGCTGCTCGAGACCAAGCGCGCGGCGGTGGTGGTGCTGCCCGCTGCGTCCGCCACCTTCGGCGCGCTCGTGGACACCCACCTGCGCCCCCTCGCCCGCCAGCGGCTCGGGACGGGGGAGAGCACGGTGCTCCGCACGTTGCACACCACCGGGCTCTCGCCCGCGGACGCCGAGGAGCGGCTCGGGCGCTGGCTCGGCGCCGAGGGGCCGGTGACCGTCTCGTCCGTCCCGGTGGACGGCGACGTCTGGGTCCGGCTCCGAGCGCGCGCCGCCTCCCGCGCGGCGGCGGAGGCGGCCCTGGCCCCGGTGGAGCGGCAGGTTCGTGAAGCGCTCGGAGAGGACTGCTGGGGCCATGACGAGGAGACGCTCGAGGTGGTGCTGGGCCGGCTCCTGCTGGCGCGGCGGCTCACCGTCTCGATGGCGGAGTCCTGCACCGGCGGGCTGGTGGGTCACCGGCTGACCAACATCGCGGGCTCGTCGCGCTACGTCGAGCGCGGCGTCGTGGTCTATTCGAACCAGGCCAAGGAGGACCTCCTCGGGGTGGCCGAGGAGCTCTTGCGGGCGCACGGCGCGGTGAGCGCGCCGGTGGCCGAGGCCATGGCGGCCGGGATCTGCCGGATCTCGGGCTCGGCGTGCGGCATCGCGGTGACCGGCATCGCGGGGCCCGACGGCGGCACCGCCACGAAGCCGGTGGGGACGGTGTTCGTCGCGGCGGCCGCCCCCGGAGGCGACGGCCCGCGCATCCAGGTGCGCCGCTTCCGCTTCCCCGGCGGTCGGGAGGCGGTGAAGTGGCAGGCCTCGCAGGCCGCCCTCGATCTGCTGAGACGTGCCCTGCTCGCGCGGACGTGATCCGCTCGTTCGTGGCGATCCTGCTGCCGGAGCCCCTCCGGGAGAAGATCGCGCAGCTCATCGAGCGGCTACGGGCCGGGTGCGGGGCGGTGGCCTGGGTGCCGTCCCAGAACCTCCACCTGACGCTGCAGTTCCTGGGCAACCAGAGCGAGGACCGTCTCGCCGAGGCCCTCGGCGCGCTCGAGGAGGCGGCGGGCCGGAGCGGCCCGGTGGACGTCACCCTTCACGGCGTCGGCGCCTTTCCCGGGCTCGAGCGGCCCCGCATCCTGTGGATCGGCCTCGCCCACGGCGCGCTCGAAACGCGCGCGCTGCAGGCCCGCGTGAGCGACGCGCTGGCCGCGCGTGGCTTCCCGCGCGAGGAGCGGGCGTGGCATCCGCATCTGACCATCGGGCGCGTCTTCGACGAGCGGCGGTGGCGCCGCGAGGCGGATCCCGCGGTGCGAAGCGCGCTCGCGCAGGCCGCCACCACGAGCTTCGGGACGCTGCGGATCACCGAGGTGGCGCTGATGCGCAGCGATCTCTCGCCGAAGGGCGCCCGCTACACGGTGCGGCACGCGGTCAGCCTCCGGCTGCCGGTCGAGGGGTGAGGCGAGCGGGGCGATCAGCGCCCCAGGCCGCCCAGGCGGCCGCGGATGAGTCGGGCGAGACGCCGCGGCTCCTTGGCGCTGCCGGTCACGAAGATCACCTGTTGCGCCATCTCCGGCTGGGTCCGCTCGAGCTGTTGGTAGAAGCTGAGGCCGTCCGGATCCGGCCGTTGCAGGTCGGTCACCACGAGGTCGAACTTCCCGTGGCTCAGCCGGTCGAGGCCGGACCGCCCGGTCTCGACCATCTCGACCTGGTGTCCCTCCGCGACGAGGGCGTTGACCAGCCACTGGCCGACCAGCGGATCGTCGTCGATGAGGAGGATTCGCGCGTGAGCGGGCGGGCCCACCCGCCGGCGGCGCAGCAGGCGCAGCCCGGCGCGCAGCTTCCGGTAGACGTCGAGGGCCCGGCCGGAGCGGCTGTCGCGGATCTCGGCGAGCGCGCGCTCCGCGGTCTCCGCCTTCGCCCGCAGGATCGCCACCTCCTCGAGCAGCTCGGCGAACGCGCCGTACTGCCGCACCGCGGCCGAGCGGGCGGAGCCGGGCCGGCGTGGGGCGTGGGGCCGCACGTCCTCATAGAGGGCGACGTACTGGTGCGCCATCTCGCGCACGTCGTGCTCGCGCTCGATCATCGGATAGATGCCCTGGGCGGTCGCGGGGTCGTAGGCGCCGATCTCGCCGGCCAGCTCGGCGTCGCTGTATTGTCGCCGGTGGGTCCGGCCCGAGAAGTTCCGCTCGCGCAGGAGCGCGAACCGGTCCGGTGTGACGAGCCCGTCCGCGCCGTTGTAGTCGTAGACCACCACCACGCGCTGGCAGGCCATCGCCTCGATCGCGCTACGGCCCAGGCCGAAGACGAGGTCGGCCTGGTTGATCTCGTCCTCGATCGCCCATAGCGCGCGGGGCGCGCCCGCCTCGCTCACGGTGATGCCGAGCCGATGGCAGACGCGCCGTACCTTCTCGCGCTGCGCCTCCGGCATGTAGTTCGACAGCACGAGGGCCCGGCGCGGGCGCGCCGCGATGGGGGTGCGGCTCCGGAACCGCTCCAGGTCCACCCCGTTGCGGACGACCTCGATCTCGCGCCGGCCCACGCCGAGGTGGACCAGATGGTCCCGCACTTCCTCGCTCACCGCGACGTAGCGGGTGATGTTGAGGCCGGTCCGCATGGGTTGCTCCTGCCAGGGCAGCACCCCGTGGCAGGCGAAGATCATGGGGCGATCGGGATAGCGGGCGAAGGCGAGCAGGGATTCGTAGCGGTGCTGCGCGTGGATGACGTCGACGTCGTCGGGCGCGGTGGTCAGGTCGTCGGTGACCGTGACGCCGGCGGAGGCCAGGCGCTCGGCTACCGCGCCCAGCCGGGGGCTGAAGCAGGTGATCTCGTGGCCCATGCGCTGGAGTTGCGTGGCCAGCGCATACGTGAACGTCTCGGTGCCGGCGTAGCTGTCGAGCGCATGGTTCGTGACGAGGATTCTCATCGGTCGGGTCGGAGTCCCAGGAATCCGAGCAACGTGCGTGCCATCGAGAACGTGGGCGAAAGCCAGGGGCGGGGCGTCGACGCGCCCGGTGGCTCCGGTCCGGTGTGACCGGGGCGCGCGGGAGGGACGTCAGCCGCGTCACTCGCCTGACGACCGGGCGCGTGACGAGCTGTCGCGTGACGAGCGGGTGGCGCGCGGCGTATCGAACTCCGGACATTGACAGCACGCGCGCGCCGACTCACACTCGCAATCGACGAATGAACCGATGGATGCGTTGACCTCGCGGCAGCGTTGACAGCGATCGCGAGGCGCCCGTATCATGGGAAAACTTGTTGAACCATCGAGCGGTTTCGTTGTTCCTTCCCCGGGCCCGTCAGGGCCGCCCTTCCACCCGTAGCCGAGGAGATCAGCATGGCTGACGTCAAGAGCGACCGCCGCCAGGCTCTGGACCTGGCAATTGCCTCGATCGACCGCCAATTCGGCAAGGGCGCCATCATGCGTCTGGGCCAGGGTGGCGTGATGGACGAGATCTCGGTCATTCCCACCGGCGCGCTCCAGCTCGACGTGGCGCTGGGCATCGGAGGTATCCCTCGCGGCCGGGTCACCGAGATCTACGGCCCGGAGTCCTCCGGCAAGACCACGCTCGCGCTCCACATCATCGCGGAGGCGCAGAACCTGGGAGGCACCGCCGCGTTCATCGACGCCGAGCACGCGCTCGATCCCAAGTACGCCAAGAACCTCGGGGTGAACACCGACGAGCTCCTGATCTCGCAGCCCGACACGGGCGAGCAGGCGCTCGAGATCGCCGAGACCCTGGTGCGCTCCAACGCGGTGGACGTCATCGTGATCGACTCGGTGGCCGCCCTGGTGCCGCGCGCGGAGCTGGACGGCGACATGGGCGACTCGCTGCCGGGCCTGCAGGCCCGGCTCATGTCGCAGGCGCTCCGCAAGCTCACCGCGGCGATCTCGCGCTCCGGGGGGGCGGTGATCTTCATCAACCAGATCCGGGAGAAGATCGGCGTGATGTTCGGGTCGCCGGAGACCACGACCGGTGGCCGGGCGCTCAAGTTCTACTCCTCCATCCGCCTCGACATCCGCCGGCAAGACACCATCAAGAACGGCACCGAGGCGGTGGGGGTCCGCACCAAGGTCAAGGTCGTGAAGAACAAGCTTTCTCCCCCCTTCCGGGAAGCCGAGTTCGACGTCATCTACGGGGAGGGGGTCTCCAAGGAGGGGTCGGTTCTGGACCTGGCCGCCGACCACAATGTTGTCGAAAAATCCGGTACTTGGTACACCTATAAGAGTGAGCGGATCGGGCAGGGACGGGAGAACGCCAAGCGGTACCTGAAGGATAATCCCAAGGTCTTGGCCGACCTGGAGACGAAAGTCCGCAGCGCGCTGGGCCTCAAGCCGGTCGGCGGAACACCGCAGCCGACGGCTCCGGAGAAGGCGGCCAAGTAGGAGAGCGAGCCACGATGGAACTCCAGCAGCTGCTGGCGGAGACCGCGCAGCGGAAGGCCTCGGACCTGCACCTGAAGCCGGGGTCGAAGCCCATCCTCCGGATCCACGGTCACCTCGAGGTGCAGGACGACCTCCCGCTGGTGACCCGTGAGTTCATCGATCAGACGGCCCAGGCCCTGCTCGGCGAGCGCCGGCATAACATGCTGATGGAGGGCCGCGAGATGGACCTGGGCTACATGCTGCCCGGGATCGGCCGCTTCCGCTGCAACCTCTTCCTCGCCATGGGCGAGGTACGCGGCGTCTTCCGGCACGTGCCGGAGCGCATCCCCGCCTTCCAGGAGCTGCACCTGCCCAAGGTGCTCGAGCGCCTCTCCATGGAGCGGCGCGGGATGATCCTGGTCACCGGCATCACCGGCTCCGGCAAGTCGACCAGCCTCGCCTCGATGATCGACTTCATGAACCGCAGCCGCAACGACCACATCGTCACGATCGAGGACCCGATCGAGTTCGTGCACCAGGACAAGAAGTGCGTGCTGAGCCAGCGCGAGATCGGTCACGATTCGATGAACTTCGCCCAGGCGCTCCGCGCAGCCCTCAGAGAAGATCCGGACATCATGCTGGTCGGTGAGCTACGCGACGTGGAGACCATGGAAGTGGGCCTCCACGCGGCGGAGACCGGTCACCTGGTGCTCTCCACGCTCCACACCCTGAACGCGTCGGAGACCATCAACCGGATGATCTCCATGTTCCCACCCCACCAGGAGGAGCAGATCCGGGGGCAGCTCTCCGCGGTCGTCCAGGGCATCGTCTCCCAGCGCCTGGTGGTTCGCGCCGACGGGCGCGGCCGGGTGCCCGCCGTCGAGGTCATGATCGCCACCGGCTTGATCCGCGACTGCATCCGGGAGTCGGAGAAGACCTCGCAGATCCCGAGCGTCATCGCGGCGGGCACGGCCCAGTACGGCATGCAGACCTTCGACCAGTCGTTGCTGCAGCTCTACCGCGAGGAGCTGGTGACGTACGAAACCGCCCGCGACGCGGCCACCAACCCGGACGACTTCGACCTCAAGGTCAAGGGGATCTTCTCCACTGGCGAGATGACGTGGGAGCATCCCGGTGGGAGCACCACGGCGACCGCCGTGCCCCCGCCCCCGGTGGCTCCGGGAGTGGCCGCCGGCTCCGCCGCGCGCAGCCCCTTCGGCAAGCGGGTGTAGTCGCGTGCCCGGGCGCCGGGCCCGCCGCCCCGGGGACCCGCGCCCGCAGCCGACGCTCGACGACAAGGCCGCCCGACAGGCGGCCTTCGATCTGTTGGCCCGCAAGTCCTGGAGTGGCCGGGAGCTGACCCGCCGCCTCCGTCGCCGTGGGGCCTCGCCCGAGATCGCTCAGGCGGTGGTCGCCGATCTCACCGCGCGAGGTTACGTGGACGACCAGGCCTTCGCCCGCTGGTGGGCCGAGGCCCGTGCCCGCGGGCGGCGGGTGGGGAGTCGTCGGCTCCGGCAGGAACTGTCCGCCAAGGGTATTCCCCGCGGAATGATCGACGCCGCGATCGCGGCCGCTTTCGAGGAGGTGGGCGAGAGCGAGCGCGCGCTCGAGGCCGCGCGCCGGCGGCTCCCCGGTCTGCTCCGCACCGGGGGTGCCCGGGCCCCCGCCAAGCTGGCCGATTACCTTTTGCGACGCGGGTATCCGGCCGCCGCGGTCCGCGCCGCCGTGCGCGCGCTGCTGGCCGACAGCGCCGGTGACCTCTCCGTCACCGAGGAGGACGGCGGCGTATAATAACGTCCCTATGACGGGCAGTCAGGTTCGGCAGCGCTTCCTCGATTATTTCCGGCGCCGCGGACACACCGCGGTCCGGTCCTCGCCCCTCGTGCCCGCGCAGGACCCCACGCTCCTCTTCACCAACGCGGGCATGGTCCAGTTCAAATCGGTCTTCTTGGGCGAGGAGCGCCGCGACTACGTCCGCGCAACCTCGGCCCAGAAGTGCGTGCGGGCGGGCGGCAAGCACAACGATCTCGAGAACGTCGGCCGCACCGCTCGGCACCACACCTTCTTCGAGATGCTGGGCAACTTCTCCTTCGGCGACTACTTCAAGGAGGACGCGATCCGCTTCTGCTGGGAGCTCCTCACCGAGGAGTTCGGGCTGCCCAAAGGCCGCCTGAAGGCCACCGTCTTCGAGAGCGACGACGACGCCTTCGAGCTGTGGAAGAAGGTCGCGGGGATGACCGACGATCGCATTCTCCGGCTCGGCGAGAAGGACAACTTCTGGGCGATGGGCGACACCGGGCCGTGTGGCCCCTGCTCGGAGGTGCACTTCCACCAGGGGGACCACCTGCCGTGCGCGGAGGAAACCGCGGGGCGGCGGTGCCTGGGGCCCGCCTGCGACTGCGACCGCTGGCTCGAGATCTGGAACCTGGTGTTCATGCAGTTCAACCGGGACGCGAGCGGCAAGATGACGCCCCTGCCCAAGCCCTCCATCGACACCGGCATGGGGCTCGAGCGCATCGCGGCGGTGCTGCAGGGCAAGCAGTCGAACTTCGAGACCGACCTGCTCCGGCCGCTGATCGCCCGCGTCGAGGCCCTCGCCGGCAAGCCCTACGGGCGCGACGAGGAGACCGACGTGTCGATGCGCGTGATCGCGGATCACGCGCGCGCGGCCACCTTCCTGATCGCGGACGGGGTGACCCCGTCCAACGAGTGGCGCGGCTACGTGCTGCGGCGGATCATGCGCCGGGCCATGCGCCACGGCCGCATGTTGGGGCTCGAGTCGCCGTTCCTCTGGGACGTGACCGGCAGTGTGGTGGCCCTGATGGGCGACGCCTACCCGGAGATCCGCGACGGCCAGGCCCGCGTCGCGGAGACGGTGCGCCAGGAGGAGGAGCGCTTCGCGGAGACGCTCGATCTCGGCATGGCCAAGATCCGGGAGTACCTCGAGACGCATCGGGCCGACGCGCGCAAGCTGGTGGACGGTCGCTTCCTGTTCACGCTCTACGACACCCACGGCTTTCCGTCCGACCTCGCCCAGGAGGTGTTCCAGGACGCGGGCTGGACGGTGACCGCCGAGACCCAGCAGACGTTCGACGCGGAGATGGAGGCGCAGCGCGAGCGCGCCCGCGCCGGGGCCACGTTCGGCGGCGGTCCGGCCGACGAGCCCGCGGTGGCGGTATTCCAGCAGCTCTCCGCCGAGCTCACCAAGCCCCAGTTCGTGGGCTACGGCGCGCTCGCCGCGCCCGCGCGCGTCCTCGCGGTGGTGGCCGACAACCAGCGGCGGCGGGAAGCGCGGCAGGGCGAGACGGTGGAGATCATCCTGGACCGTACACCGGCCTACGCGGAGTCGGGCGGCCAGCAGGGCGACAGCGGCTCGATGGTGGGGCGCGAAGGACAGGGGCAGATCGAGGACACCTACTACCGGGGCAGCCAGCTCATCGTCCATCGCGTGAAGGTGACCCAGGGACATCTGCGCGAGGGCGAGGAGGTCGCGGTCAGCGTGGAGTCGCGGCGGCGGCAGGGCCTGCGGCAGCACCACACCGGGACGCACCTGCTCCACGCCGCGCTCCGGAAGGCGCTGGGCACCCACGTCGCCCAGGCGGGCTCGCTGGTAGCGCCCGATCATCTGCGCTTCGACTTCTCGCACGGCTCGGCCCTCAAGGACAGCGAGGTCGAGGACGTCGAGGGGCTCGTGAACGAGCAGGTGCAGGCCAATATCGTGGTGAGTCCGGCCGAGATGGACCTGCAGGAGGCCCTGCGCAGCGGCGCGATGGCGCTGTTCGGGGAGAAGTACGGCGACCGGGTACGGGTGATCCGCATCGGCGACTTCTCCACCGAGCTGTGCGGCGGCACGCATCTCGACGCCACCGGGCAGATCGGCCTCTTCAAGGTGACGGACGAGGGCGCGGTGGCCGCGGGCGTCCGCCGGATCGAGGCGGTCACCGCCGAGCACGCCCTCGCCCACGTGGGGCGCGAGGAGGCTGCGCTCCGCGAGTCGGCCGGCCTGCTCAAGATCTCGCCGCTCGAGCTGCCGCGCCGGCTGGCCGCGCTGCTCGAGGAGCAGAAGCGGCTCGAGAAGCAGGTGGCCCAGCTCGAGAGCAAGCTGGCCCGGACCCAGGCCCAGGACCTGGCCTCCGCCGCGAAGACGGTGGCGGGCGTGCCGGTGCTGGTCGCGCGCCTCGACGGGCTCGACCCGGACGGCCTGCGCTCGGTGGTGGATACACTGCGCGACCGCCTGCCCTCGGGCGTGATCGCCCTCGGCAGCGCCACCGACGGCAAGGTGAGTCTGGTCGCCGCGGTCTCCAAGGACCTGATGAAGCGCTACCCGGCCGGCCGCCTCGTGCAGGAGATCGCCAAGATGGTGGGTGGCGGCGGGGGCGGTCGTCCCGATCTGGCCCAGGCCGGCGGCAAGGATCCCTCCAAGCTCGACGAGGCTCTCGGTGCCGTGGCGGGCTGGGTGGAGCGGATGGCCCAGGGATAGTCCGACCCGCCGACGCGCGGGCGGCGATCCGTCCGGCGTGCGCGAGGGAGGTCCACGCATGGCCGAAACCCGGGGCAAGATCCTCGTCGTGGACGACGAGGTCAACATGGGCCAGCTCCTCGGGGAGTACCTCACCGAGCAGGGCTACACGGTGGCGACGGCCCACAGCGGGATCGAGGCGCTGGCCAAGCTCGATCTGGAGAAGCCCCAGGTGATTCTCCTCGACGTCCGGATGCCGGGCATGGACGGGGTCGAGGTCCTGCGCCGGATCCGCAGCTTCGACACCCAGGTGGGCATCCTCATGATCAGCGCCAACGACGACCTCGATCTGGCCAAGCAGACCATCGAGATGGGGGCGTTCGACTACACCCTCAAGCCGGTGGACTTCGCCTACCTGAGCCGGGCGGTCGACAAGATGATGGCCAGCGCGCCTGCCGCGGCCCCGTCGGCGGCGGACGGCGCGGGCGAGCCGGCGCCCTCCGCCCACAATCTCCTCTACGATCTGGCGCTCGAGATCTTCCGCGCGGCGCGGGCGCTCCCGCCGGTGGCGCGTGAGTCGCTGGGACGCGAGCTCGAGCAGGCCGCCCTGGCCGCGCTGCAGCGCGGCGCGGCCGGCGAGAAGCAGGACGTGGTCCGGGCCCTGAACCAGATCCGCACGCTGCTGCGCTTCGCCAAGGACCTGGGCGACATCCCCGACGATACCCATCGGGCGCTCGAGGCCAGCGTGGCCCGCGCGCGCCGGTCGGTCGGCCTCTCCTAGAGCCCCATGGCCTCCGGTCTTCGCACCGTTCGCACGATGTGCCCGATGAATTGCCATCCCACCCTGTGCGGGATGCTGGTCACCGTGGAGGACGACCGTCTGATCGAGGTGGCCGGCGACCCGGACAATCCGGACAGCCGCGGGTTCCTGTGCGTCCGCGGCCACGCCTCGCGCGAGATCATCGGCAACCCGCGCCGGCTCACCACGCCGCTGGCCCGCGATCGTCGCGACGCGCCGTTCCGCGAGGTCGGCTGGGAGGAAGCGCTCGATCGCATCGCGGAGCGGATGCGGGCGGTGGGACGCGAAGCGGTCGGCCTCTGGTCGGGGCACGGGTTCTTTGCCACCAACTACGGCACGCGGGTGAACTCGGAGCTGCTCCGCCGCTTCGCGAATCTCTGGGGCTGTCAGTGGTGGGCGCCGACCATGATCTGCTGGGGCCTCGGCGGCTTCGGGGTCGGACTCACCGGCCCGCTCGAGACCAACACGAAGGAGGACATGGGCGCTCACGCCGATCTCATTCTGCTCTGGGGCGCGAACCTGGCGAGCCAGCCGAATACCGGTCGACATCTCGTGAATGCGCGCCGTCGTGGCGCGCACGTGGTCACCATCGACGTGCGGCGGACGGAGGCGGCGGCCCAGTCCGACGAGGTCCTGCTCCTGCGGCCCGGCACCGACGCGGCGCTGGCCCTCGGCATGATGCACGTGTTGATCGCCGAGGAGCGCTGCGACCGGGCGTTCATCGCGCGTCACACGGTCGGCTTCGACGCCCTCGCCGCGCACGTGCGCCCGCACACCCCCGCGTGGGCGGCGGGCGTCACCGGCCTGCCGGAGGAGGCGATCGTGGCCCTGGCCCGGCGCTACGCGGCGAGCCGCCCGGCCATGATCGTGCTGGGCGGTAGCAGCATGCACAAGGGCAGCAACGGCTGGCAGGGCGCGCGCGCGGTCGCGTGCCTGCCCGCGCTCACCGGCAACCTGGGCATTCCGGGCGGAGGGCTCGGACCGCGTCACGGCAGCAAGAGCCACGGCCACGGGCTCACCGACATCTCGCGGCCCGAGCGGCGGCCGCCCGGACGCTACGTGCCCAACCAGATGCCTCGCATGACGGAGGCCATCGAAGACGGGAGCGTGCGCGCGTTGTTGCTGTTCGGCACCGACATGCTCTCCTCGTTCGCGGACACCGGCCGTCTGGAGCGGGCGCTCGCGCGGCAGGACCTGATCGTGAGCTACGAGCTGTTCTGGAACGACACCGCGCGCCGCTTCGCCGACGTGGTGTTGCCGGGCACCGCGTGGCTCGAGGAGCTCGGCTGCAAGGCGACCAACACCCACCTCTACCTGATGGAGCCCGCGCTGCCGCCCGCCGCGGAGGCACGCACCGGCGCGTGGGTCCTGCGCGAGCTGGCCGCCCGGCTCGGGCTCGCCGATTTCTATCCGTGGGCCGGCCCCGAGGGGCCGATCGACGCGATCCTCGATCATCCCGCCACCGGACACGCCACCGTGGCCGCGCTACGCGCGGAGGGCGGCATGCGCGCGCTGCGCGTCTCGCACGTCGGTCATCCGGACCTGGTGTTCCCCACGCCGTCGGGGAAGATCGAGTTCTATTCCGCGCGCGCGGAGAGCTTCGGGCTGCCCGCGCTCCCGGTCTACGAGGCGCTCCCCGCCGGGGAGTACCCGCTGTCGCTCCGCCAGGGCCGCACCCTCGCCCACTTCCACGGCTTCTACGATCACGGGCGCGCGCTGCCGTCGCTGGCTGATCTCGAGGCCGAGCCGGCGCTGTGGATCTCGCCCACCGACGCGGCGGCGCGGGGCGTGGCCGACGGCGCGGCCATCCGCGTGTTCAACGAGCGCGGCGAGCTTCGCGCCCGCGCGCGCGTGACCGATCGCATCCCGGCGCGGACGGTGTGGATGCGCGACGGCTGGGACGGCCTCAACCGGCTGACCTCGGGGGCGGCGTGCATCCCGGACGAGGCGGTGGACGTGTTCGGTTTCTCCGCCGGGCAGGCCGCGTTCGATGCGGCGGTGGAGGTCGCGCCTGCCTGAGCATCCGCGCGCGCTGCTCCTCGACTTCGGGGGAACGCTCGACGCCGACGGGGTGACCTGGAAGGAGCGCTTCTACCGGCTGTGGCGCGACGAGGGCGCGGCGGGATCGCGCGAGGCGTTCGATCCCGTCTTCTACGCGGCCGACGACGCGCTGGTCGGCACGGTCCCGGCCACGCTCACGTTCGAGGAGACGGTGCGGCGGCTGAGCGCGGGGGTGGCCGCCGCGCTGCCCGCGCGCGATCCCGGCGCGGCGGTGCGCGTGGCCGGGCGCTTCCTCGACGACGCGCACCGTCACCTGCGGCGCAACCACCCGCTGCTCGCGCGACTCGCGCGGCGCTACCGGCTCGGGATCGTCTCCAACTTCTATGGCAACCTCGACACGGTGTGCCATAATACGTCGGTCCGGCCGCTCTTCGGCGCCGTCGTCGACTCCGTCCCGGCCGGGTTCTCGAAGCCCGACGCGCGCATCTTCCGGCAGGCCCTGCGCGAGCTTGGAGTGGCCCCGGCCGACGCCACGTTCGTGGGCGACTCTCCGACCCGGGACATGGCGGGGGCCCGGGCGCTGGGCATGCGACACATCTGGCTCGTCGAGGATCCGGCGCCCGGCGCGCCGTGCTGTCCGGGCGACGCGGTGATTCATTCGCTGCTGGACGTGGAGGCTCTGTTGTGTTGACGGCGGGACCGGTCCGAGGCGGCATCATCGCCGCCGGCGAGGGCAGCCGTCTGCGCGCGGACGGATTTCGCGCGCCCAAGCCGCTCGTGGAAGTGGCGGGCGTCCCTCTCATCGGCACCGTCCTGCGGAACTTCGTGGCGGCCGGGATCACCCGGCTCACCATCATCGTGAATGAGAGCGAGCGGGAGTGCGTCGAATGGGTTCGTGCCCACTTCCCCGCGCTCGATCTCGAGTTCATCGTGAAGACGACCGCCTCGTCGCTCGCGAGCTTCCGGGAGGTGACCGCCCGCGGCCCCGCGGGGCCGATGCTGGTCTCGACGGTCGACGCGTGGTGCGCGGCCGCCGATTTCGCCCGATTCGCCGCGCAGGCGGCGGCGCGTCCCGAGGACGCCACCGTGCTCGCGGTCACCCCGTTCGTCTCCGACGAGAAGCCGCTGTGGGTGACGCTCGGCGCGGGCGGGCGGGTGGCCGCGCTGGGCGAGGCGGGCAGCGACCTCGTCACCGCGGGGGTGTATCGGGTCTCCGATCGCGCGCGGCGGCTCGCGACCGCGCCGGAGCCGGCGCGACTGCGCGAGTATCTGGGGTGGCTGCTCGCGCGCGAAGAGCCGATGTACGGCGAGATCATCGAGACGGTGGTGGACGTGGATCGTGCTCTCGACGTGGCCAGCGCGGAAGCGCTGGTGGACCCGCGCGCACCGCGCGCATGATCACGAGGAGGACGTGGTGAGCGAGCTCAGGTACTGGGGCCTGTTTCGGGAGCGCGAGCATTCGCCGGGCCGGGAGAGCGACGACGCGGAGATCCTCCGGCTGACCGCCAAGCACCTGGAGAGTCGGGGCGTGCAGGTCGAGCTGCGGGCGCCCGAGGAGCTGTCCGCCGCCGAGACGCCGCCCGACGGCATCTTCCTGATGTGCGAGCGCCTCGAGGCCCTGCGGATGCTGCTCGCCTGGCAGGAGCACGGCGTGCGTCAGGTCAACGCCCCGCTCGCGGTGCTCAACACCTACCGCGAGCGGATGATCGTCCAGCTCCGCGAGGCCAACGTGCAGTTCATCGAGAGCCGGCTCGTGGCCACCGGGGAGGCGGTCCCGGACGCGCCGCGGCCGGTGTGGGTGAAGCGCGCCGACGTGCACAACACCCAGGACGGCGACGTGGTCTTCGCGGAGAGCGCGGGCGCGGTGGGCGACGCCCTCGCGGGACTCGCCGCGCGCGGCATCGAGCGCGCGGTGCTCCAGCCCCATCTGGCCGGCGATCTGATCAAGTTCTACGGGGTGGGTGGTGGCGGCGGGGCCGACGGCGCGCCGTCGTGGTTCCGCTGGTTCTACCACCGGGACCAGCGCGTGGCCGGCCATCCGTTCGAGCCGGCGCATCTGGCCCGGCTGGTGCGCGCGGCCGCCTCCGCCCTCGGCCTCGAGATCTACGGGGGCGACGCGATCGCGCGCGCGGACGGGGGTCTCGTGCTCCTTGACCTCAACGCGTGGCCGAGCTTCGCCCTCT
>DATMMH010000010.1:0-5333 GCA_035569855.1 Candidatus Dormiibacterota bacterium | reverse complement strand
GTGCGGGGGAGGGCTCCGCCAGGACACCGACGTGCTCGACACGTGGTTCTCCTCGGGGCTCTGGCCGTTCTCGACGCTCGGGTGGCCCGAGTCGACGCCCGAGCTCAAGGTCTTCTACCCGACCTCGGTGCTCTCCACCGGCTTCGACATCCTGTTCTTCTGGGTGGCCCGGATGGCGATGCTCGGCATCAAGTTCATGGGCGACGTGCCGTTCCACCACGTCTACATCCACGCCCTCATCCGCGACGCCGAGGGCCAGAAGATGTCCAAGTCCAAGGGGAACGTGGTCGACCCCTTGCACGTGATGGACAAGTACGGCACCGACGCCTTCCGCTTCACGCTGGCCGCGCTCGCCGCGCAGGGGCGGGACATCCGGCTCGCCGAGGAGCGGATCGAGGGCTACCGGAACTTCGCCAACAAGATCTGGAACGCGGCCCGCCTGGTGCTGACCAACCTGGATGGCTACGATCCGGCCCTCGCCCGCCGGGGAACGCCGTCGGTGGCCGACCGGTGGATCAAGAGCCGCCTTACCGTGGCCACCGCGGAAGTGCGCAAGGCGATCGACACCTACCGCTTCAACGACGCGGCGTCCGCGGTCTACCAGTTCCTGTGGCACGAGTACTGCGACTGGTATCTCGAGATCGCCAAGCGGAGCCTCTACCAAGCGGAGAGCCCGCAGGCGCGCGCGGTCACCCAGCGCACGCTGGTGGAGACGCTCGAGACCACGTTGCGGCTCCTGCACCCGTTCATGCCGTTCATCTCCGAGGAGCTGTGGCAGCGGCTGCCCCACCAAGGGGAATCCATCATGATCGCGCCGTTCCCCAAGGCGTCGCGCAAAGGGCGCGATCCGGAGGCGGAGCGCCTCATGGCGCCGGTGCTCGACTTCGTGAGCGCGATCCGCACGGTGCGCAGCGAGAGCCGCATCTCGCCCGCGGTGGAGCTGCAGGTGACGGTGAAGCCGGCGGGGCCGGAGGTGACCGCCGCGCTCGCGGCCGGCGCCGCCGCGGTGGTCGGGAGCCTGGCCCGCGCCGTGGTCACGGTGGCGTCCGACGCGACGCGGGCGGCCAACTCGGCGATGGCGACCACCCCGAGCGGCGACGTCTTCGTCCGGCTCGAGGGCGTGGTGGATTTCGAGGCGGAGAAGCAGCGCCTCCGCAAGGAGATCGAGAGGGCGCGCAAGGAGATCGCTTTCCTCGAGGGCAAGCTCGGTCGGCCCGATTTCGTGGAGCGCGCCCCCGCCGAGGTAGTCGAGCGCGAGCGCGAGCGTCTGGCCGAGCAGCGCCAGACCGAGCAGAAGCTCTCCACCAGTCTTTCTGCGCTCGGGTAGCGCGGCGCCGCCGGATGATGCCCTCGCCCGGCCACCGCCCGTGAACTTCCACATCCACGCCCTCGAGGTCACGGACTCCACGCAGGCCGAGCTGGGGCGGCTGGCCGTCGCCGGCGCGCGGGAGGGCACGGTGGTGACCGCACGCCACCAGCGGGCCGGTCGGGGCCGCCGCGGGCACGACTGGTGGGACGCGCCCGGCCTGAGCCTGCTCTGCTCCGTGCTGCTCCGCCCGACCGCGTCGCCGGTGACGGTGCCGCAGCTCTCGCTGGTCGCCGGGCTGGCGGTGGCGGAGGCCCTCGCTGCGTCGGCCGGGGTGGCCGCGCGCATTCGCTGGCCGAACGACCTGTTGGTCGACGGCGGTAAGGTCTGCGGGATCCTCGCCGAGGCCACGACGGACGGCGCGGCGGCGGGGCCGGTGATCCTGGGCATCGGCATCAACCTGGACCAGACGGAGTTCCCGGAGCCGTTGCGCGGGCGGGCGACGTCGCTCCGTCTCGCCACCGGCCGGACGCAAGACCCGGACACGGTGCTGGCCGCGGTGCTGGATCGGCTCGCCGTGCGCTACGCGGCCTGGCAGACGGGCGGCTTCGCGGCGTTGCGGCCGGCCTGGCTCGCACTGTCCACGCTGCCGGGGCAGGTGGTACGGTTGCCGGACGGCACCGCCGGCGAGGCGGTGGACGTGGCCGCCGACGGCGTGTTGCTGGCGCGCGCGAGTGACGGGCGGGTGCTTCGCATAGTCTCGGGCGCGGCGGTCGAGGAGGTGACGGCTCATGCTGCTCGTCATTGACGTCGGCAACACCAACACCTCCCTCGGCATCTACGAGGACGGTCGGCTGCGCGCGTCCTGGCGGCTCACCACGCGGCGTGAGCAGACCGCCGACGAGTGGGGCGTGTTCATCCAGACCCTCCTCGGCACGCGCGGCATCGAGCAGCAGCACATCACCGGGGTCGCCATCTCCAACGTGGTGCCGCCCATCCAGCAGGCGCTCGAGTGGATGTGCGAGCGCTACTTCGGCGTGAATCCGCTGACGGTGGAGCCGGGGGTCACCGCGGACCTGCCGCTCGCGGTGGACGTGCCCCGCGAGGTCGGGGCCGATCGCGTGGTCAGCTGCGTGGCGGGCGTTGCGCTGTACGGCACCCCGCTGATCGTGGTGGATTTCGGCACCGCCACCCGCTTCGACTGCGTGAATCGCCGCGGGGAGTTCATCGGCGGCGCCATCGCGCCCGGCATCAACACCGCGGCCGAGGCGCTGGTCTCGCGCGCGGCTCGACTCTTCCGCGTCGAGCTGGTGCGTCCCAAGGAGGCCATCGGCCGCAACACGGTGACCAACATCCAGTCGGGGATCATCTACGGCTGGGCCGGGCTGGTGGACGGGCTCGTCGAGCGCATGCGTCGGGAGATGGAAGGCGACGTCAAGGTGGTCGGCACCGGCGGGCTGGTGGCGCAGATGCGTGAGGTCGTTCAGAGCCTGCAGTTCGTCAACCCCGAGCTGAAGCTCGAGGGCCTGCGCATCCTCTGGGAGCGCGCCAACCCGGGTGGCGCGAGGTGAGGCCGGGTTGACACCCCGAGGGCCTGTTCCGTATACTGCACCCCTAAATACGGTAGGTCACGGCGGGCGGTTCTCTACATACAGGGCCTGGGCGGCCGGGAAGCGGCGCCGGGCCTGGGCCGGATGAGGCCAGGAGGCGGCGCGTATGGGCATGTGGGTCGGGCGGGGCCGGAAGGCCCGGGCGGCGTACGGCTTCGATGATATTGCGCTGGTCCCCAGCGCCCTGACCATCAACCCCAGCGAGGTCGACATCTCCTGGGAGCTCTGCGGCCACCGCTTCCCGATTCCGATCATCGCGGCGGCCATGGACGGTGTGGTCAGCCCGTCCTTCGCGATCGAGATGGGGCGGGTGGGCGGCCTCGCGGTGCTCAACCTGGAAGGCATCTTCTCCCGCTACGAGAACCCCGACGTGGTGCTCGACCGTATCACCTCGGCGAGCCTGGAAGAAGCCACCAAGATCATCCAGGGCATCTACAGTGAGCCGATCAAGGAAGAGCTGATCCACAAGCGCATCAGCGAGATCAAGAAGGGCGGCGGCCCGGTCCTGGTCTCCTCGATCCCGCAGCGGGCTGAGCGCTTCGCCAAGATCGCCGAGGAGGCGGGGGCCGACTTCTTCGTGGTGCAGTCCACCGTGACCACCGCGCGGCACGTGGCCAGCGAGTACACCCCGGTCGATCTGCGCCAGCTCAAGAAGCACCTCTCGATCCCGCTCATCGTCGGCAACGTGGTCACCTACGAGGCGTGCCTCGAGTTGATGGGCTGCGGCGTCGACGCGCTGCTGATCGGGGTGGGGCCAGGCGCGGCGTGCACGAGCCGCGAGGTGCTGGGCCTGGGCGTGCCGCAGGTGACCGCTACCGCGGACTCGGCGGCCGCGCGGGACTTCTACTACAAGAAGACCGGCCGCTACGTGCCGATCATCACCGACGGCGGCATGACCACGGGCGGCGACATCTGCAAGGCGTTCGCCTCCGGCGCCGACGCGGTCATGATCGGCTCCGCCTTTGCGCGGGCCAAGGAAGCCCCGGGCCGCGGCTACCACTGGGGCATGGCCACCCCGCACTCGAACCTGCCCCGCGGCACGCGCATTCGCGTCGGCGTGGCGGGCCCGCTCGAGCAGATCCTCTTCGGCCCCGCCTTCACCGAGGACGGCACGCTCAACCTGGTGGGCGCCATCCGCACCTGCATGGGGTCGGTCGGCGCGATGAACATTCGCGAGCTGCAACAGACCGAGCTCATCATCGCGCCCTCGATCAAGACCGAGGGCAAGGTCTTCCAGCGCGCCCAGAAGCTGGGGACGCCGCGGTAGAGCCCGCGGTGCCCAGCCCCACGGTCTTCAGCCGGATCGCGATTCTCGATTTCGGCGGCCAGTACACGCAGCTCATCGCCCGCCGGATCCGCGAGCTGGGCGTGTACTCCGAGATCCTCCCGTGCACCGAGCACGTGGACCGCGTGCTCTCCGGCGGCTACACCGGCATCGTGCTCTCCGGGGGGCCCTCCAGCGTGTACGAGGACGACGCCCCGCTGCCCGACAAGCGCCTGCTCGAGTCCGGGATCCCGTTGCTCGGCATCTGCTACGGGATGCAGGCCATGGGCTACCTCATGGGTGGCCACGTCGTTCCGGCAGAACGGCGCGAGTATGGCAAGGCCCACCTGCGGCTCCTGAGCCGCGAGGGCCTTCTGCGCGGCGTGGAGCCGGAAGCCGACGGGTCGGTGACGGTGTGGATGAGCCACGGCGACACCGTGCTGAAGCCGCCACCCGGCTTCGCGAGCCTGGCGACCACCGACAACTGCCCGGTCGCCGCCATGGCCGATCCGGCCCGGCGGCTCTTCGCGGTGCAGTTCCACCCCGAAGTGGCCCACACGCCCCAGGGCAAGACGGTGCTCAAGAACTTCCTGGACGCCGCCGGGGCCACCGCCGACTGGTCCATGCCCTCCTTCGTGGACTCGGCGGTCGAGGGCATCCGCCGGCAGGTCGGCAAGGATCCGGTGCTCTGCGCGCTCTCGGGTGGCGTGGACTCCTCCGTGGTGGCCGCGCTGATCCACCGAGCGGTGGGCGACCAGCTCACGTGTCTATTCGTGGACAACGGGCTGCTCCGCAAGGGCGAGGCCGACGGAGTCGTGCGGACGTTCCGGGATGCATTCAAGATGAACCTGATCCATGTCGACGCAAGGAAGCGATTTGTTGATCGTCTCGAGGGCGTCACGGATCCAGAAGTCAAGCGCAAGACGATCGGGGCGGAGTTCATCGCGGTGTTCGAGGACGAGGCTCGAAAGCTCGGCCACATCCCGTGGCTGGCTCAGGGCACGCTGTACCCCGACGTCATCGAGTCGGTGTCGTTCAAGGGTCCGTCGGCCACGATCAAGACCCACCACAACGTGGGCGGTCTCCCCCCGAACATGCGCTTCAAGCTGGTGGAGCCCCTCCGCGAGCTGTTCAAGGACGAGGTACGGGAGCT
>DATMMH010000009.1:0-2326 GCA_035569855.1 Candidatus Dormiibacterota bacterium | reverse complement strand
CCTCGCGTCCCTGCCCGATCCGCTTGAGCGGCACCTGCGCCAGCAGCACCTCGCGCGCCTCGGCCGGGATGCCCGCCGCCATGTCGGTCTCGATGAGTCCCGGCGCCACCGCGTTCACCAGAATGCCCCAGTGCGCCAGCTCGCGCGCGGTGGCTTTCGTCAGCCCGATCAGCCCCGCCTTGGCCGCCGAGTAGTTCGCCTGCCCGGCGTTGCCCATGGCGCCGGCGGTGGAGGCGATGTTGATGATGCGCCCGCTCTTCTGCCTCATCATCACCTTGCCGACCGCCCGGGTCATCAGGAACACCCCGCGAAGGTTCGTGTCCAGGACCTGGTCCCAGTCATCGTCCTTCATCCGGACCAGGAGCTGATCCCTCGTGATCCCCGCGTTGTTCACCACCACGTCGATGCGCCCGAAACGCTCCCGGGTCGCCTCGACGAGACGGTCGACGTCTTCCCGCTTCGCCGCGTCGGCCGCGACCGCCAACGCCGATCCGCCCAGCGATTCCAGCTCTTTCACCGCGGCGTCCAGACGCGCTGCGTCGCGACCAGAGACTACCACGGAGGCGCCGTCCTCTGCCAGCAACCGGGCGCTGGCGAGCCCGATCCCGCGGGTGCCGCCGGTGACGATGGCCACGCGGCCGGCGAGCGGCTTGACGTCCATCAGGCCGCGGCTCCCCGGAGGGCGGCGATCGCCTTGTCGAGCGACGCCGGGTCCTCGACGGAATGGCCCCGGACCCCGTCGAGGGTGCGCTTCAACAGGCCGGTCAGCACGCGGCCGGGCCCCACCTCGATGAATGCGCTCGCGCCCTCGCGCTGCAGCCGCTCCATGCAATCCGTCCAGCGGACCGGGCTCGCGACCTGCTGGATCAGGAATGGCCGCACCTCGTCGGCGCCGGTGGTCACCCCCCCGTCCACGTTGCGGACGACCGGGATCGCGGGCGCGCTCACCGCCATCCGCTCCAGCTCGGCGGCCAGCCGATCGGCCGCGGGCTTCATCAGCGCGCAGTGAAAGGGCGCGCTCACCGGCAGCAGGACGCTCTTGCGGCCCCCGCGCGCGGCGGCCGCCTCCACCGCCCGCTCGACCGCAGCCCGGTGACCCGCGATCACGATCTGACCAGGCGAGTTGACGTTGGCCACGCCGACCACCTCGCCCTGGGCCGCCTCCGCGCACACCTGCTCGGCGGTCGCCAGGTCCACGCCGAGCAGTGCGGCCATCGCGCCGGTGCCCACCGGCACCGCTTCCTGCATGAACTCGCCGCGCTTGCGCACGAGGCGCACCGCGTCGCCGAAGCGGACCGCGCCCGCCGTCACCAGCGCGGAGTACTCGCCCAGGCTGTGGCCGGCCACGAGCGCCGGGGTGACGCCGCGCTCGGCGAGCGCGGCCGCCGCGGCCACGCTCGCGGTGAGCACCGCGGGCTGGGTGTTCGCGGTCAGGGCGAGATCGGCGGCGGGCCCCTCGAAGCAGAGCGTGGAGATCGGGAATCCGAGCGCCGCGTCGGCCTCGGCCCACACCGCCGCGGCGGCCCGGGAGGCCTGGGCGAGCGCCTGCCCCATGCCGACCTCCTGCGAGCCCTGCCCCGGGAAGAGAAAGGCGACCGACACCGCTACCACCGCAGGAGCGCCGCGCCCCAGGTGAAGCCGCCGCCGAAGGCCGCCATCAGGACGAGGTCGCCGGTCTTGAGGCGCCCCGTCGACCACGCCTCCTCGAGGGCCACGTAGACCGACGCCGCGCCGGTATTGCCGTAGCGGTCGACGTTGATCACCACTCGCTCCATCGGCACCTTGAGGCGCTTCACCGCCGCCTCGATGATGCGGAGGTTGGCCTGATGCGGCACGAAGAGGTCGAGATCACCGGCGGTGAAGCCGTTGTTCTTGAGGATGCGCTCGGCGCAGTCGCTGAACATGCGCACCGCGACCTTGAAGACCTCGTTGCCCTTCATCTTGGTGAAGTGCAGACGCTGGTCCACCGTCTCGTGGGTGGCGGGCCGGCGCGAGCCGCCGGCCGGCTGCGTCAGGAGGTCGCCGTAGCGGCCGTCCGAATAGAGATCGGTGTCGATGATCCCGCCCTCGTCGATGGATGGCCGGAGCACCGCGGCGCCGGCCGCGTCGGCGAGCAGGATGCAGGTGCCGCGGTCGGTGTAGTCGGTCACCCGCGAGAGGGTCTCCGCGCCGACGCAGAGCACGGTGCGGTACTTCCCGGTCTGGATGTACTGCGCCCCGAGCGAGAGGCTGTACACCGATCCCGCGCACGCGGCGTAGGTATCCACCGAGCCCACGTTCCGGCATCCGAGCTGGTGCTGGATGATGTTCGCGGTGGTGGGAAACG
>DATMMH010000008.1:0-16471 GCA_035569855.1 Candidatus Dormiibacterota bacterium | reverse complement strand
GAAGTGCTCCAGGATGTTCAGCATCTCGAGCAGGAGGATGCCGCCGCCTGGCGGACGATTGCTCGAGACGCGGTAGCCGCGATAGGCGCCCAAGAGCGGCGCGTTGCGGACGGTGCGCCAGCCGATCAGATCCTCCGCGGTGAGCAGGCCGCCGTGGCGCCGCATGTCCTCCACGATGGCCTGCGCGATCTCGCCTTCGTAGAAGACGTCGTCTCCGTGCTTGGCGATCAGGCGGAGGGTGTGCGCCAGGTCGCGGTTCACCACCCGGTCGCCCACCCGCTTGGGGGTGCCGTCGGGGCGGCAGTAGAGCGCGCGCGAGGCTTCCGTGAAGGCGAGGCGCTCGTGGTTCGCGGCGCGGCCCATCTGCCCATCCTCCGCCCACCACGAGCCCACGTGCGGCCGCACCGTCCAGCCGCCCTCCGCCCAGGCGATGGCCGGCTCGACGATCTGCTCCCACGGCAGGCGGCCATGCTCCCGGTGGGCGTCCCGGTAGGCGCGCAGGCTCGCGGGCACGCAGATGGACTGGTAGCCGATGTCGTTGACCCGGCCGCGCAGGATGAAGCCGTACCCGTCGCGCGCCTCGGACTCGATCCGATCCGCCCACATGTCGGCACGCACCGCGCGCGGCGCGGGCGCGTGGAAGTCGATGTAGCCGTGGAAGCCCCCGCGCATCGCGATGCCGCAGCTCCCGAAGCCCGCGATACCGCACATCAACGGATCCACGACCCCCTGCACCAGGGCGCAGGCCATGGCGGCGTCCACCGCGTTGCCACCGGCCTTCAGGATCTCGGCGCCGGCCTCGGTGGACTCGGGCTGCGCGGCCACGATCATCGCGGGCTTGCGGTATCGCATACGGCCTCCTTCGAAGAATGGTGCCCCAGGGTAGCAGACGACAAGCTCGGTCCGCGACGCCCTGGCATGCTACGGTGACTCTCGACGTGACCCGCATGAGAATCTTGGGCAACGTTGGGGTGCTGCTGGCCGCCGCGCTCGTGAGCCTGACCGCGTGCGCCAAGACGGTGCTCCCGCCGGACTACGTCGCCACCGCGCCCATCGCGCGGACGCCGGAGCTCTCGCCACCCGCCGCCCCCGAGGAGCCCGACGCCTCACGCAACGCCGCCGCCGCCCGGATGGCGACGGCCTATCTCGGGGTCCCCTACGTCTGGGCCGGCTCGAGCCCGACGGGATTCGATTGCTCGGGGCTCGTCACCTACGTCTTCGCGCGGGTCGGTGTCTCGATCCCCCACAACGCGGCCCAGCAGTACCAGTACGGTACGCCGGTGCCGCGCGACCACCTCCAGGCGGGCGACCTGGTGTTCTTCAACCGGCTCCGGCACAACGGCATCTATCTCGGCGATGGACGCTTCGTCCACGCCACCTCCCCGGGCGGCGTCAAGATCTCGCGGCTCGACGACGACTGGTTCCGGACCCACTGGGTCGGCGCGCGCCGCCTCTAGCGATCCGCCGCCTGCTGCGGATCGAGCCAGTCGCGCAGGCCGTCGGCCACCATGTTGAAGCCGAGGACCGCGGCCATGATCGCGAGGCCGGGAAAGATCACCATCCAGGGCGCCTGCAGCATGAAGCCGCGGCCGTCGGCCAGCATCAGGCCGAGCGACGGCGTGGGCGGGCGAACCCCCACGCCGAGGAACGAGAGCGCGGCCTCCACCAGGATGGCGATGGCCATCAGCACGGAGGCCTGCACCAGCACCGGCGTCGCGGCGTTGGGCAGGATGTGCCGCAGCACCAGCCGCGGCACGGGGGCGCCCAGCGCACGCGCGCCGTCCACGTAGACCTCCACCTTCACCGCCAGGATCGCCGCGCGGACCACGCGCGCCACGATCGGCGTGTAGACCACCGCGAGCGACAGGGCGACCAGCAGCACGCCGGTGCCGAAGACACTCGTCAGCGCGATGGCGAGCAGGATGGCGGGGAACGACATCAGCACGTCGAGCGGCCGCATGATGAGCTGGTCGAGCGCGCCCTCCGCGTAGCCCGCGACCAGCCCCAGGGGCACGCCGACCAGCAGCGCCAGCGCGACCGAGGCCACCGCGACCCCGAGCGAGACGCGATAGGCGTGCACCACCCGGCTCAAGATGCTGCGGCCGAGGTCGTCCATGCCGAAGGGCTGCGTCCAGGTCGGCGGGCGCAGCGCGCGGTCCTTGGCGATATCGGTCGGGCTCCCCGGCACGACGTGGGAGGCGAGCAGCGCGGTGAGGCCGAGCGCCACCACCAGCAGCAGGCCCGCGATCGTGACGCCGCCGTGGCCGGCGGGCCTCACCCGGCGCAGTGCGGGCCGGCTCATCGGCGGCGCGCCCGTGGGTCGATCACACCGTAGAGGACGTCGGTCGCGAGGTTCACCAGCATGAACATCGCGCCGATCACCAGCACCGCGCTCTGCACCACCGGATAGTTCCGCTCGAGGACCGCGTCCATGGTCATCCGTCCCAGGCCCGGTAGCGTGAAGATCATCTCGACCACGATGGCGCCGCCCAGCATGTAGCCCACCTGCAGGCCGACCACCGTGACGATCGGAATGGCCGCGTTGGGCAGCACGTGACGGAAGAGGATGGCCCGCTCGCCGAGTCCCTTGGCGCGCGCGTACTGCACGAAGCTCCGGTGCATGATATCGAGCACCGCGGCCCGGGTGAGCCGGCCGAGCACCGCCGCCCGGCTCACCGCGAGCGTCAGCGCGGGCAGCGTGAGGTGGATGAGGTTGTCCATCGGACTCTCGGCGAACGGGACCCACCCGCCCGACGGCAGGAGCCCGGCGCCCAGCGACAGCACGAGAATGAGCATGATGCCGAGCCAGAAGTCGGGAATCGACACGCCGACGAGCCCGACGGCCAGCGCCGCGCGGTCGGCCGCGCCGCCCCGCCGCCCGCCCGCCAGCAGGCCGAGGGGCACACCGATCAGCGTGGTGCAGAGGGCCGCGAGCAGGGTCAGCTCGAGCGTCACCGGCAGCCGGTCGAGGATCATGCGGCCGATCGGCTCGTTCTGGCGGAAGTCGTGGCCGAGGTCGCCGCGGGCGGCCGCCCCGAGCCAGCGCAGGTACTGCTGCGGCACCGGCTCGTCGAGATGGAAGGCCTCGCGCAGCGCCCGGATGCCCTCGGGGGTGGCCTTGTAGCCGAGCACGGCGATCGCGGGGTCGCCGGGAACCAGGCGCATGAGCGCGAAGATCAGCACGCTCATGCCGAGCAGCAGCGGCACCGCCAGGAGCACCCGCCGCACTCCGTACAGAATCAATCTCGCGCTCGTCCTAAAGCGGTGGGGGGGCCTGGGGGAGGAGCGGCGCTGCGCTCCCCCCCAGTTCAATCAGCTCAGCCAGGTGTCCTCGAAGCGCAGCTCGAGCGAGGAGAGCGGGGCCGAGCCCTGGACGTTGGGCTTCATCCAGTAGCGCTGCAGCTCGTTGCTGAACACGACCAGCGAGCCCTCTTCCTGGAACCAGCGCACCAGCTCCGGGTACATTTTCTTGCGCGCGGCCGGGCTCGACGTGAAGCGGAACGCGTCGAGCCGCCGGTCCGCCTCCTCCGACTTGAACCCGCAGAAGTTCCAGGCCGAGGAGGAGTGCTGCATCGGGTAGTAGAACATGTCGGGATCGACGGTGACGCTCCAGTACCCTCCCGCGACGTCGAACTTCTTGCCGACCAGCTCCTCGAAGTACTGCCCCGACTCGAGCGGCCGGACGTCGAGCGTGATCCCCACCTTCTTGAGCTGCTCGCGCAGGATCTCGCCGGTCTTCACGAGCACCGGCACCTGCGACTTCACCAGATAGGTCAGGTTGAGGCCGCCGCTCTTGCCCGCGTCCGCGAGGAGCTGCTTCGCCCGGGCCAGATCGGGCCCGCCCTTGTGGGCGTTCACGCCGGTGGCCCAGGGGCTCGGCTCCGGGGTGGGCTCCGCGGTCACCACGTGGGTGTCGAAGTAGACGAGCTTCACGATCTCGGACCGGTCGATCGTCCACGCGATGGCCTGCCGCAGCCGCTTGTCGTTGAACGGCGGGCGGCTCGCGTTGAGCATCAGATAGAACGGGAAGTAGGGCCGGCCGGGCGAGGACTTCATCTCCCGCGGCAACCGCTCCAGCTCGGGGATGCGCTGGGGCGGCACGGTCTGGATCCAGTTGTAGCGCCCGGTCTGCAGTCCGGTGAGCCGCACCGTGTCGTCGGCCGGCGCCTGGAAGATGATCCGGTCGAGATAGGGCCGGCCGGGTCGGAAGTACTTGTCCCAGCGCTCCAGCGTGATGTGGTCATCCTTCACCCACTCCGCGAACCGATAGGGCCCGGTGCCGATCGGGAAGAGCTTCGGGTCCTTCTCCGCGAGGGCCTTCTCGTTGACGATCTCGGTCGCCTGCGACAGCATCGCGAAGAGCGGGCCGAACGGCCGGCTCAGGCTGAAGCGCACCTGGTGCGAGCCGATCGCCTCGACGCCCTCCACCGGCGAGAAGAACACCCGCATCGGGAGCTTGTTCTTGGCGTCGAGCAGCCGGTTGAAGGTGAAGGCCACGTCCTTGGCGGTGAAGGGCTCGCCGTTGTGAAAGACCGCGTTGTCCACCAGGTCGAAGGCCCAGGCCTTCTCCCCGTCGGCCTTCCACGACTTGGCGAGCCCGGGGACGAACTGGCCGGTCTCGTCCACGTAGACGAGCTTGTTGTAGACGTTCTGGTAGACCTGGAGCGAGGAGTAGAGCTGCGCGAAGCCGGGATCCATGTTCACCGGCTTGTCCACGGTGGCTACCCGGAGGATCCCGCCCCGCTTGGGCTGCCCCTGCGCCCACGCCGGGCGTGCGGCGGGGCCCTCGAGCGCCGCGAGCCCCGCGCCCGCCGCCAGTCCGGCCGCCTGAGTGAGCCACTCTCGCCGCGTGCTCTGGCCGAAGCCAGTCGGCCGGTCCCGATCGGTCATCGCCCGTTCCTCCCCTGCCCGTCTCTTCCCTGGTTGTCCGCCATCACGTCCTGGACCACGCCGTCCTTCATCACTGCGCGCACTCGCCGGAGGGCCTCGATGCTCGCCAGCGGATCGCCGGCCACCGCGATCAGGTCCGCGCGCAGGCCCGGCCGGAGGGCCCCGACCTCCTCGTCCACCCGACAGGCCTCGGCGGCCCAGCGCGTGCCGGACAGGAGCGCGTCCTGAGTCGAGACCCCGAAGCGCACCAGGGTCTCGAGCTCGAACGGCATGCAACCGTGCACGCCGTCGGTGCCGGAGGCGAAGCGCACCCCGGAGGCCAGGTGACGCGGGAAGCGCTCCGTCATCACCTCTCGCGCCGCGCGCAGCTTCTCCATGATCGCCCCGTGGCGGCCGTCCCCGCCTTCGATCCCTCGCTCGTGCATGAAGATCGCGAAGGTGCAGATCAGCCAGGCGTTGTGCTCCTTCATGAGCGCCACGTCGTCGTCGGTGGCGAGCCCGGCGTGCTCGATCGTGGAGACGCCCTCCTCGACGCACATGCGGAGCCCGGGTCCGCCGTGGGCGTGAGCCGCCGCGTACTTGCCGACCCTCAGCGCCTCCTCGACCGCGGCCCGGATCTCTTCTCGAGAATAGACGCTGGCCTGGAGCGTGGTGCCGGGCGAGCTGACCCCGCCGGTGGCGAAGATCTTCACGTGGTCCGCGCCGCGCTGGAAGTTCTCGCGCACCCCGCGGCGAATCTCGTCCACCCCGTCGAACGAAGCGTGCGCGCGCCCGTGGCCGTTGCTCGCGGTGATGCCACGGGTGCCGCAGAGCAGGCGCGGACCGGGGATCACCCCCGCCTCGATGGCGTCGCGCACCTGGACGTCGAGGAAGCGCTCCTCGGTCATGACCCGCAGCGTGGTGGTGCCCGAGGCGAGGTCGCGGCGGAGGTTGGCGGTCGCCCGCAGGGCCTGGGGCACCGGCTCCTGGCGGAGCTGGCCGATCTGGTCGCCGTCACCCGGCACGATCGAGATGTGACTGTGCGCGTCCACCAAACCGGGCATCACGAAGTGATCGCTCCAGTCGAGCACCTCGGCCTCCGGAGGGACCGGCGTCGAGGCGGCCGGGCCCACCGCGGTGATGCGCCCGCCGGCCACTAGCATCACCGCCGACCGGATGGGCGGCGCGCCGGTGGCGTCGAAGAGCGTGCCGCAGCGGATTGCCCGGATCGGCGCCAAGGCGGGCGCTCTCGGCTAGGTGCCGCCGGGTGCGGCAGCGCCGTAGTCGCGCCGGGCCGCCTCGGCGGACACGTAGCCCTCGCTCACGTCGCGCCGCACCGCCTCCGGATCCCGCTCGGCGGGCGGCCCGTAGCCGCCCCCGCCGCCGGTCAAGATGCGCACGAGGTCGCCGGCCGCGATCGGATGCTGGGTGGCCTTCCGGACGTGGCGCACCGTCCCGTTCGGCGCGGTGATCTCGACGTCGTTCACCGCTCCGTCGCAGCCGCCGCGCAATCCCCAGGGCGGCGTGACCTTGCGCTCCAGGCTGAACGTGATGAACGCGGGGGCGAGGAACTCGTACAGCCGCTCGATGCCCAGCCCTCCGCGCTGGCGCCCGGCGCCGCCCGAGTCCGGGCGCAGGCCGTAACGCAGGATCCGGATGGAGGGATTGCGCGACTCCACGACCTCGACCGGATTGTTCCGCGCGGTCGATCCCGCGAAGATGATCATCCCGGACTCGCCGTCGTAGGCCGGACGGGCCCCGGTGCCGCCCGCGTTGAGGTCGCCCTGGATGAAGAGCCGCCCGGTCTCGGAGTGGGTGCCGAACGCGATGGTCGGCATCTGGTCGCCGTAGGAGCCGGCCGGAATGCGATCCGGCATCGCGTCGGAGAGTGCGCGGAGCCCCAGGTCGATCAGGAGGTTGATCGGCACGTAGTAGCGCGCGGTGGGCGCGGGCTCCTCGCAGGCCAGCACCGACCGCGGCGGGATGATCACGGTAAGCGGACGGAAGCAGCCCTCGTCCACCGGGGTGAGCGGCGTGCTCAGGCACTTGATGAGCAGCCGGCAGGCACTGACCGTGATCGCGTCGCCGCAGTTGAAGGGGCCGACCACCTGCGGGCTCGAGCCGGTGAAGTCGACCGTCATCGCGCCCTCGTCGAGGGTGATCGCCATCTCGATGCGCACCGGCTGGTCGAGGCTGATACCGTCGTTGTCGAAGTGGGCCACCGCCCGGTAGGTCCCGGACGGAATGCGAGCCAGCTCGGCCCGGGTCCGCCGCTCGGACTGCTCGAGGTAGACCCGGGTGGACTCGAGCACGGTGTCGCGGCCGTACTTGCCCAGGATCTCCTGGAAGTAGGTGAGGCCCGCGCGGCAGACCGCGATCATGGCCTGGATGTCCTTCATCGTTCCGCTCTCGGTGCGGATGTTGCCCCGGATCATCCGCATCACCTCGTCGTTGCACTCGCCGCGGCTGAAGAGCCGCACCGACTGGAAGCGCAAACCTTCCTGGCGAAACTCGCGCGACCCGATCTGCATCGAGCTCGGCACCGGGCCGCCCACGTCGCTCCAGTGGGCCTTCACCGAGACGAACCCGCTGAGCTCCCCCTCCCAGAAGACCGGCGCGTACATCGCCACGTCGTTGAGGTGGTTGCCGTTGCCCGCGTAGGGATCGTTGTGGATGAAGACGTCGCCCTCGCGGAAGTCCTCGAGGCCGCGGTCGGCGATGGTGGCCTGGATGGGGAAGCCGAGGTGCCCCTGGAAGACCGGTAACCCGATCCCCTGGGCGATCATCTGCACGTCGGCGTCGAAGATGGCGCAGCCGAAGTCGAGGCTCTCGCTGATGATGTGGTTGTAGGCGGTCTTGATCATGGTGATCCGCATGCGCTCGGCGGCCGCGTTGAGCGCGGCGCGGACCACCTCGACGGTCACCGCGTCGAGCGGGACGTTTCCCATGGCTCAGACTCCTTTCGCCACGTCGATCACCAGGCACGCGTTGCTGTCGACTTGGGCGCGGTCCCCCGGCTCGAGCAGGGTGGTGGTGCCCGCCTCCTCGATCGCGGCCGGTCCTTCGACGACGTCGCCGGCGCGCAGCGGCTCTCGCGGGAAGACCCGGTACTCGAGCAGGTCCCGGAGCAGCGTGGAGTAGACCTTGCGCGTCTCGAAGGCGGGCGCCCGCCCCGTCCCCCGCGCGAGCGTCGGCAGCGGAGCCCGCGGGAGCGGGTAGACCACGGCCAGGCGCAGGTTGAGGAGCTGCACCTCGACGTCGGGCGCGGCGTAGCCGTAGGCGCGCTGGTGGGCCGCGTCGAACCGACCGCGGAGCGACGCCCAGTCGGCGAGACTCTCCACGGCCACCGTGACGGTGTGCTCCTGGCCCAGGTAGCGCAGGTCCGCGGCGCGATGCCGGGTCGCCGTGCCGACCGGGGGCAGCATGGTCTCGATCTCGCGCTCCATCTCGTGGTAGCGCGCCTCGGCCCAGTCCCCGTCGGTCCGCTCGAGCGGCTCGAGCACGGTGCGGACCAGGTCGTGACGCAGGTCGGTGGCGAGCATGCCCCACGCCGAGAAGGTAGAGGGTGCGGGCGGGATGATGACCCGCGGGATCCCGAGCTCGCGCGCGATCGCCACCGCGTGGAGCGGCCCGCCGCCCCCGTAGGCCACCAGGGAGTAGTCCCGCGGATCGAGGCCGCGTTCGGTGGTGATGCTGCGCACCGCCAGCGCCATCTTCACGTCGGCCAGCCGCACGACCCCGGCCGCCGCGTTGTCCCGCGCGAGCCCGAGCGGCAGCCCGAGCCGCTCCTCGATGGCGCGCGCCGCCGCCGCGTGGTCGAGCGGCATGGTGCCGCCCAGGAAGCGGCCGGCCGCGATGCGCCCCAGGATCAGGTTCGCATCGGTGACGGTGGGCTCGACGCCGCCGCGCCCGTAGCAGACCGGGCCCGGCGCCGCGCCCGCGCTCTGGGGCCCGAGCGCGAGCGCCCCGCCCGCGTCGATCCAGGCGATGGTGCCTCCGCCCGCGCTCACCTCGGTGATGTCGATCACCGGGATGCGGAGCGGGTGGCCGTCGACGTGGTACTCGTCGGTGGTCTGCACGAGCCCGCGCTCGACGATCGCGCACTTCGCGGTCGTCCCGCCCATGTCGAAGGAGATGAGCCGATCCGCGCCGAGCGCCCGCGCGAGGCTCGCACAGCCGATGGCGCCCGCCGCCGGCCCGGACTCGATCGTGTGCACCGGCTTGGAGGCGGCCGCCGCGAGCCCGAACGCGCCCCCATTGGACTGGGTGATCAAGAGCTGACCGCCGAAGCCCCGGCCCGCGAGCCCCCGCTCGAAGGCGCCCAGGTACCGGTCCATGATCGGGCGAATGTAGGCGTTGACCACGGTAGTGCTGGTGCGCTCGTACTCGCGCCACTCCTGGGTGATCCGGTGGGAGACCGACACCGAGGACGCGGGCATCGCCTCGGCCACCAGCTCGGCCGCTCGGCGCTCGTGCTCGGGATTTCGGAACGAGAAGAGGAAGCACACCGCGACCGACTCGACACCCTCCGCGGCGAGCTGCCGGACGGCGGCGCGAACCGCGCCCTCGTCCAGCGGGGCGAGGATCTCCCCACGAGCCGTCACGCGCTCGGGCACCTCCAGGCGGCGGCCGCGCGGCACGAGCGCGGGCGGGCGACGGTAGAGCACGTCGTACATCCGCAGGAAGTTGCCGCGCCCGATCTCGAGCACGTCCCGGAAGCCCTCGGTCGTGATCAGTCCGGTCCGCGCACCCTTGCGCTCGAGGAGGGCGTTGATGCCGATGGTCGTGCCGTGGATGACCAGCCGGCAGTCGTCGAGCCGCACGCCCGCCTGATCCACGCAGCGCAGGATGCCCTCGAGGAGGTCGTGCGGGGTCGAGAGCGCCTTGGTGTCGACCACGACGCCGGTCGCCTCGTCGAGCGCGACCAGGTCCGTGAAGGTGCCGCCGATGTCGATGCCGATGCGCAGGGCCACGTCGGCCGGAGTATAGGGTGCGCGCCGCCGGGTCGCAAGCGGGGGCGGAGCGCGATCTCCAGCCTAGGCCGCGACCAGGGTCAGGTTGCCATGGCACGCGGGACAGTCGAGGCTACGCCCGCTGACGAACCGCCCTCCGGGCGTGAGCTCCTCCGGCGTGCCGCAGCGCGGGCACGTTCCGCGAATCCGGGGCCCGCCGCGGTGCGCCCGAAGCGCTGCCCGAGTGTCTGCTCCACGACGACCGCGGAAGCCGGTCGCGGCGCGTATCCGAACGCGGTGAGCGACGCGGGCACCTCGGCTTCCGCCATCACGTGAGCACCGGCGACCAGGAGGTTCGCCCGTTCATCGCGTTCATCGTCCGGAGCGCGCGGGCGGGGCTGCCGAGATCACGCCAGGTCAGCCCGGAGACCTTGGAGACCGCCAGCGGTCGCGAGCACGATTCCAGGACCGACCGCGAGAAGCTGACCGCCGGCGCGCTGGCGTAGGCATGACGCATCGCCCATTGCTGCCGCTCTCCGTCCCAGCACGCGGCCAGCCCCGCCAGCCTGTCGGCCAGGATCGGCGCACACTCGCGTCCCGCCGCGAGGAGTCCGTCGCTGGTCGACGCGAACACGAAGGTGTTCCAGAGACATCCGTCCCGGAGCAGGGTCTGCGCGGCCTGTCGCGACGGCTTCTCGAGGAAGCGGCGGACCCGATAGAGCGGCCACTGAGCCCGACTCGCCACGTACGTCCCCGGCTCGATCCAGCCGTATTCGGTCTCCGCTTCGTCCGGCTGCACCCCGAGCAGAACGGTCCACCGCGGCTGTTCCTGCACGAATCCGGCGACCTCGGCCACCTGCCTCATGAAGGCGGCGTCGTCCGAGACGAACTGGTCGGAGGGAAAGAACACCACCGTCGCACCCGGATCGTGCCCCTCGATCCACTGCGCGGCCAGGAGCACCGCGGCGGCGGTGCCACGGCTCTCCGGCTGCATCAGCACGATCGGCCCGGAGTGGTCCCCGAGCTCACGGGCCAGGAACTGGGTGTGGCTCTCGAGACCGATCACGACTGTGCGCTCCGGCGAAATCGCCAGCCCGACCCGGTCGAGAGTCTGGCGGAGCAGCGTGCGCGTGCCCAGCAGCACGCAGAATTGCTTGGGCCGGTCCTCGCCGTACAGCCACCGGATGAGAGGCTGTAGCCTCACCCCTTCCCCTCCGGCCAGCACCACCGCCCACGGGCTCCGGGCCCGCGCCTCGTCGATCGCCCTCGTCATGATCTGGTCCTCCCCCTGCTCGACCGGCTTCACGTCGAGCGGCCCACTCACATCGAGTTGAACGGCGCCGGCCCGTAGTAGCGAGCCAGACGGGCCTCGTAGTCCCGACCAATTCCCGCCGCGTGGTCGTACTCGGGCGCGAGCCGGATCGGCTCCATCGGCAGGCCGACCTCCACCGCGCTCGCCCCCCAGCTGATCTCGGCGATCCACCCCACCGGGACCAGGACCTTGCGGGTCGGCCACCAGTTGCCCACCGAGACGACGAGGTACCGGACCACCCACGCCTCGTCGTCGATCAGGAAGTCCGCCGCGTGGCCGACGTCCCCGTCGCGTGCGTGCACGTAGTAGCCGGTGATCGCCCGCACGCTCCGGAGGTGCAGGTCGGAGCCGGAGCGCGGCCTCCAATCCATGATGGGCGGCACCAGCACCACCCCCGCGCCCACGGACACCGCGTACGACGGGAAACCGTAGTAGTGGGCCAGCTCATGCTCGTGCTGGCGCGACACCGGCTTGGCGAGATCGATGTCGGGGCTCTGGGCGACCTGGCGCCGCGTCAAGCTGGTCCGCAGCCGCCGGCGGCCCGGGTCCACACTCGTGATCGCCTGCGGGGGGAGCAGGACGCGACGGCCGCCCAGCCAGTGCCCGGTCTCGACCACGAGATGCCGGATCCCCCAGTGGCGGTCCTCGAAGTACGTATCGTGGAGCCGGCCGACCTCGCCGTCCACGGTCCCGATCGCCCACCCGTACATCGCCCGCGTGCTCTGCTGGCCGGCCACCGTGGTCTTCATGAGGTCACCCTATCGCCGGCGGATGAGAGCAGCATGAGAGGAGGATGAGAAGCGGCCACCCCGTCCCGGCCGGTCCGGGCCCGATTGACTCTCGGCCGCGCCCTGTGACACCGTACGCGGCGGGAGCTTGCCGATGACCGCCCCTACTCCGGTGCTGGACGCGCTCGTGGGCTTCGTGCTGGAGCTGGAGCCGGGCTCACTGCCGCCCGCGGTCGTGGACGCGGCCGAGCGGTCGGTGACCGACTGGCTCGGTGCCGCGCTTCGCGGGGCCGCGGAGCCCCTCGCGGACGCCCTGGCCGCGGTCATCGACGTCGCCGGTGGCGCGCCGCAGGCCACGGTGATCGGGCGGCGCCGGCGCACGAGCGCGCTCCTCGCGGTGCTCGCGAACGGAGCGCAGGCCCACGCGCTCGACTTCGACGACACCCACCTGCCCTCGATCGTCCACGGCGCGGCCCCGGTGGCGCCGGTGGTGCTGGCCCTGAGCGAGTGGGCGCATCGATCAGGCGTCGACCTGCTCACCGCCTTCGTCGCCGGCTTCGAGGTCGAGACCCGCATCGGGCGAGTCATCGGTCGCCGGCTGACCGATCGCGGCTGGCACGTGACCGGGACGCTGGGCCATTTCGGGGCCGCGGCCGCCGCCGGCAAGCTGCTCGGGCTCGACCGGACCCGCCTCGCGCATGCGCTCGGCATCGCGGGTACCCAGGCGGCCGGCCTCACCCAGGCCTTCGGGACCATGTCGAAGCCGCTCCACCCGGGCAAGGCGGCGATGAACGGACTGCTGGCCGCGCTCCTCGCGCGTGAGGGCTTCACCGGCCCGACCGCGGTGCTCGATGGGCCCGGCTCGCTGCCCGAGACGTTCCTCGGCGTGGCCGACATCGGCGACGCGGTCGACGATCTCGGCAAGCGCTTCGAGATCATCGACAACAGCACGAAGCTCTACGCGGCCTGCCACCTCACCCACGCGACCATCGACGCCGCCCGTCTGCTCCGTCAGCGCTCGGCGCCGGCCCTCGAGACGGTCGAGGCGGTCCACTGCCGCGTGCATCCCCTCGTGCTCAAGGTCGCCAACCAGACGTCGCCCCGGACCCCGCTCGAGGCGAAGTTCAGCGTGGCCTTCTGCGCCGCGCTGGGCCTCGTCCACGGCGAGGCCGGCGAGACCGAGTTCGTGGAGCGAACGCTGCACGATCCCGGCATCGCCCGCGTCATGGCCCGGCTCACCGCCGAGGCCGACGGCGGGCTCGACGTCGGGGCCGCCCACCTGACGGTGCGCCTCGCGGACGGGCGGCAGCTCGCCGAGCACGTGACCGCCGCGCGCGGCACCCCCGAGAACCCGGCGACCCGCGACGACGTCGAAGCCAAGTTTCGCCGCCTGGCCGGAGTCGTCCTGCCCGGCGACCGCGTCGACCGGCTGATCGACGCCCTCCGCGGACTGCGGCACGTGCCCGACGTGGCCGAGATCGTCACCCTCGCGGCCGGATGATCCGACCGAACTTCATGCGATTCGACGGCAAGGTCGCGCTGATCTCGGGTGCCGGATCGGGGATCGGCCGCGCGACCGCGCTGGCGTTCGGCGCGCACGGCGCGCGAGTGGCGGTGGCGGACATCGACGGCGCGAAGGCCGGCGCGGTCGCCGACGAGATCACGAAATCGGGCGGGGCCGCGCGCGCGATCGCGGCCGACGCCGGGACGCCGGCGGGAATCGAGGCGATGATCGGCGGCACGGTGCACGCCTTCGGCGGCCTCGACATCCTGCACAACAACGCCTTCGGCCAGCCCGCGCTGCCCGGCGGACAGCGCCGCCTCGCCTTCACCGCCGATCTCGACGAGGCGGTGTGGACGCATACCATCGATCTCGGCCTCACCGGCGTCTTCCGGGCCATGAAGCGGGCGATCCCGGAGCTGCTCGCCCGCGGCGGCGGGGTCATCGTCAACACCGCGTCGATCTCCGGCCTCTTCGCCGACTTCGCGATCGGCGCCTACAACGCGGCGAAGGCCGGGGTGATCAATCTCACCCGCGTGACCGCGATCGAGTACGCGGGGCGCGGCATCCGGGTCAACTGCGTCTGTCCCGGGGCGATCGACACGCCGCTGCTCCGCCCGTCGCTGGCCATCCCCGGATTCGCCCAGACGACCGAGGCGATGATCCCGATGCGACGGCTGGGCCGGCCGGAAGAGATCGCGGGGGTGGTGCTCTTCCTCGCCTCCGATCTCGCCTCCTACGTGACCGGCGCCGCGGTCGTCGCGGACGGGGGCCTCACCGCTCAGACCGGATTGCCGACCCGCATCCCGCTGCCGTAGCCACGCCGCGCGCCGGGCCGGCGGTGCCCAAGACGTGAGCGCCACGCCCGTCGCGGCGCCCCGCCCAATCGATTTGCAATCACCGCGCGCTGCTCAGTAAGCCGCCACCGCCGAGCGGGCGCCACCGGCCGCCGGCGCGGTGAAACGCAGGCCGAGAGCCCGATTCCTCGCCCGATTCCTCGGGCGACCGGCTGGCCCACTCCTTGCCTCAGGGCTCCGCATGACACGCGGCGGCTCGCCTCGTCGATGCCGCAGACGTGGGCACCGCCTCTGCGAACCCATCTCGATCAGAAAGGAGCCAGCACGATGAGCGAGCGTCGGCCGACCTGGATCTCGGAGTGGAATCCGGAGGACGAGGCGTTCTGGGAGTCGAAGGGGAAATTCATCGCGGTGCGCAACCTCGTCTGGTCCATCCTCGCCGAACATCTCGGGTTCTCGATCTGGCTCATCTGGAGCATCGTGGCCACCAAGCTGCCGCAGGCCGGCTTCCCGTACACCACCGATCAGCTCTTTCAGCTGGTGGCCCTGCCCGGTCTGGTCGGCTCGCTCATGCGCTTTCCGTACACGTTCGCGGTGCCGAAGTTCGGGGGGCGCAACTGGACGATCGTGAGCGCGCTGCTGCTCTTCATCCCGACGATCGCGCTCGCGGTATTCGTCACCCGCCCCGACACGCCGTTTTGGCTGATGGCGGTGGTCGCGGCCACCGCGGGCCTGGGCGGCGGCAACTTCGCCTCCAGCATGGCCAACATCTCGTTCTTCTACCCGGATCGCAGGAAGGGCTGGGCGCTGGGGCTGAACGCGGCTGGCGGCAACATCGGGGTCAGCACGGTGCAGCTCCTCGTTCCGATCCTGATCGGGTCCGGCTGGGTGAGCCTCTACCTGGCCAGGCCGCTCGGCGCCTCGGGGCTCTACCTGCAGAACGCCGGGCTCATGTGGCTCGGGCTGATCGCCCTCGCGGCGGTGGGGGCCTGGCGCTACATGAACAATCTGACGTCGGCGCGCTCGACGTTCAAGGATCAGCTCGTGATCACCGGGCGGAAGCACACCTGGGTGATGTCCTGGCTCTACATCGGCACGTTCGGCTCCTTCATCGGCTACTCGGCCGCGTTCCCGCTGCTGCTCAAGAACCAGTTCCCCGACGTCAGCGTGAGTCTCGCGTTCCTCGGCCCGCTGGTCGGCTCACTGTCGCGGCCGCTCGGGGGCCTCCTCGCCGACACGATCGGCGGGGCGCGCGTGACCTTCTGGAACTTCGTCGCGATGGGCGCCGCGACGATCGGCGTCATGTACTTCGTCGACGCCCGGAGCTTCGCGGGCTTCCTGACGATGTTCCTGGTCCTCTTCGTCACCACGGGTGTCGGCAACGGCTCGACCTTCCGCATGATCCCGGTCATCTTCCGTCAGGAGAAGATGCGGGAGGCCCAGGGACGAGGCAGCGCGGTCGAGGCCCTGGCGCTCCAGGCCGCGCGGATCGAGAGCGCGGCGGTGCTCGGCTTCACCTCCGCGATCGGGGCGTGCGGCGGCTACCTCATCCCGCGCAGCTTCGGTGCCTCGATCAAGGCCACCGGAGGGCCCCATCTCGCGCTCGAGGTCTTCCTGGCCTTCTACGTGACCTGCATCGCCCTGACCTGGTGGTACTACATGCGCCCGGCGACCGTGCCCGTCTCGCTGACCGCGACCTTCGGCGGCGCCGGCTCGCCGCGGCGCGAAGTCGGGATCTAGTCGGGATCGGGGCCGAGGCTCAGTAGACGCCGGGGACGAAGCGCCGCGTGCGGGCCCGGTAGGCCTCGTAGGCCTCCCCGAACGCCGCGCGGAGCAACCGCTCCTTCGCGCGGGCCCGCAGATCGCGCCCCCCGACCATCAGGACGACCGCCACCCACAGCGTGAGCGTCGGAATCCAGATCGCGCTGCCCAGCGCGAGCAGGTCGAAGCCGAGATAGATCGGGTGGCGCACGTAGCGGAACGGGCCGCCGGTGGCCAGCTCGTGGCCTGCGTCGACCTGCGCGCGAACACGCCAGGAGCGGAAGACGGTGAGGGCCGACACCACGAGGGCGCCACCACCGAGGATGATCGCGCACCCGACGAGGCGCCGCCCGGGCAGGCCGACCGGGACGCGACCGGCGCGCACCGCCTGGGTGATGCCGAAGTACATCACGCCGAAGGCGAGCATGTGGAGCACGAGGAACGCGTGCGAGAAAGGCGCGCTCCCGGCTCGCCGGGCGGCCGGCGCCGGCGCCCCCGGCCCGGACCGCGCGAGCGCCACGATCATGCGCGTGACGCCGAAGGCCCCCCAG
>DATMMH010000007.1:0-10690 GCA_035569855.1 Candidatus Dormiibacterota bacterium | reverse complement strand
CGAGTACGTGACGCGCGAGGCCCCCGCGGGAACCCGCTATCGCTACCGCATCGACGGCGAGACGCTGGTGCCGGATCCGGCCGCGCGCTTTCAGCCCGGAGACGTGCACGGGGCCAGCCTCGTCGTCGATCCGCTCGCCTACCCGTGGGCCGACGGCGCGTGGAGCGGCCTGCCGCCGGAGCGCCTGGTCTTCTACGAGCTGCACGTGGGAACCTTCACCGCCGCCGGCACGTATGCGGCGGTGGCCGAGCGGCTCGACCACCTGGCCGCGCTCGGAGTGACCGCGATCGAGCTGATGCCGGTGGCGGACTTCCCCGGCCGCTGGGGCTGGGGCTACGACGGGGTGCTGCTCTTCGCCCCCGAGTCCCGCTACGGCCGGCCCGAGGACTTGAAAGCGCTGGTCGACGCGGCCCACGCGCGCGGCCTCGCCGTCTTCCTCGACGTCGTCTACAACCACTTCGGCCCCGAGGGCAACTACCTGCACCGCTACGCCCCCGCATTCTTCAATAGCCGCCACCGGACGATGTGGGGCGAGGGCATCAACTACGACGCGGCCGGCTCCGAGGTGGTGCGCGCGTTCGTGATCCACAACGCGCTCTACTGGCTCGAGGAGTACCATCTCGACGGCCTGCGCCTCGACGCGGTCAACGCGATCGTCGACGACTCGGTGGTCCACCTGCTGGTCGAGATCGGCCGCGCGGTGGCGGACGGTCCCGGCCGCGAGCGGCGCGTCCACCTCGTGCTCGAGAACGGCGCCAACGAGGCGCGCTACCTGGCGCGCAGTCGCGATCGACGCCCGCTCTACCTCGCCCAGTGGAACGACGACCTGCACCACGCGCTCCACACCCTGCTCACCGGCGAGAGCGGCGGCTACTACGCGGACTATCAGCCGCCGCTGCCGCACCTCGGCCGCTGCCTCACCGAAGGCTTCGCCTTCCAGGGCGAGCGCTCGGTCTACCGCGACGGCGCGCGCGGCGAGCCGAGCCGGGACCTGCCGCCCACCGCCTTCGCGGGTTTCCTGCAGAACCACGACCAGATCGGAAACCGTGCGCTCGGCGAGCGCGTCACCGCGTTGGCTGAGCCCGCCGCGGTGCGCGCGGCCACCGCGGTGCTCCTGCTCGCCCCCGCGCTGCCGCTCCTCTTCATGGGACAGGAGTGGGCGGCTCCCGAGCCCTTCCTGTTCTTCAGCGACCTGGGACCCGACCTGGGTCCTCTCGTGGCCGAGGGCCGCCGTCGCGAGTTCGCCCGGTTCCCGGAGTTCGCGAGCCCGGGTGCCCGCGAGCGCATCCCGGACCCGCAGTCCGAGGCCACGCGCGACCGCTCGGTGCTCGACTGGCGTCGCGTGGAGGAGCCGGCACACCGCGAGTGGCTCGCGTTCCACCGCGAGCTGCTCGCGCTGCGCGCGGAGGCGATCGCACCGCTCCTGGTCGACGAGCCGACGCCCGCCACCGGCTGGAAGGCCCTCGGCGACGCGGCGCTCGAGGTGACGTGGACCTTCCCGGCGGGGACCTTGCGGCTCGTGGCCAATCTGGGCGGCGCCCCCGTCGCGCATGAAGGCCCCGGCGCCGACTGGGGGCGGCGCCTCTACACGCTCAACTTGGCCATGCCGGGCTGGAGCGAGCTGACCCCGTGGAGCCTCGCGGTCTACCTGGCGGGGCCGGAGTCCCGGCGATGAGCCGCGATCGCCTCCTGGTAGACCGCGAGCGTGCGATCCGCGATCCGATCCCAGGAGAAGTACGCCTCCACCCTGCGGCGCCCGGCCTGCCCCATCCGCGCGGCCAGCGCGGGATCGGTCAGGATCCTACCCAGCGCCTGGGCGAGCGCGGTCACGTCGCCGGGCTCCACGAGCAGCCCGGTCTCGCCGTCCACCACCACCTCCGGGATGCCGCCCACGCGGCTCGCCACCACCGGGGTGCCGCAGGCCATGGCCTCCAGGTTGATCAGGCCGAACGGCTCGTAGACCGACGGGCAGACGAACACCGCGGCGTGGCTGTAGAGCTGCACCACCTCGTCGACCGGCAGCATCGCGTTGATCCAGCGCACGTCGGGCCGGTCGGCCACCGCGGCCTCGAGCCGGGTCTTGAGCTCGGGCGTATCCGGGCTGCTCGCGCAGAGCACGAGCGGGACGCCCTCGGGGAGGGCGCGTGCAGCGGCGAGGAGCTGGAAGATCCCCTTCTGCTCGCTGATCCGCCCGACGAAGAGCACGTAGGGCTCGCGCACTCCGTAGCGGTCGAGCGCATCCCGGCGCGCGGTGCGGGCGAACGCCTGCGCGTCCACTCCGTTGTGGATGACCACCACGCGGTCGGGATCCACCCGGAAGTTGGCCAGGATGTCCGCGCGCATCTGCGCGGAGACCGCGATCACCCGGTCGGCCTGCTCGACGGCTTCCCGCTCGGCCCAGCTCGACACCAGGTAGCCCGAGCCGAGCTGATCGACCTTCCAGGGCCGCAGCGGCTCGAGGCTGTGGAGGGTGACCACCAGCGGGACACCGTGGACCGATCGCACCAGCACACCGCCCAGCCCCACGTACCAGGTGTGGGTGTGAACCACGTCGGCGGTCACCGGATCGCGCGCCATCGCGAGCCCGATCGACAGCGCCTCCAGCGCGGGCGCGTAGGGCGCCTCCGGGCCACCGGCGAGACGCTCCCAGGGGGCGTAGCCCCGCACGGTGAGGTTCGGCGCGGTCTGGTCGTTGGGACCGAAGCACCGCACCTCGACCGTCGCGCGCCGGGCCAGCGCGCGGCTCAGGTGGTCCACGACCACCCCGGCGCCGCCGTAGACGTGCGGCGGGTACTCGCGGCTCAGGAGCAAGATGTTCACGGCGACCGTACCGGAGGAGAGCTTACCGCATGACCCCGACCGAGCCCTTCGTCTTCCTCGGCTGCCTCGAGCTCAACGAGCTGCTGCCGCACGAGGCGCACGACGCCCGCGAGCTCCTGGAGCAGCTCGGGCGCGTGCCCGTCGAGTCCATCTTCTGCCACACCTCGGCCGCCCTGCTGCATCGGCCGGTGCTGCCCGAGGCCTACCCGAACGATTTCGCCCTCTGGGTGGGCACCGAGGTCCGCGACGGGCGCCTGGCCGAGCGGCTCGCCGCGATCGATCCCTTCGACGCGGGCTCGATGGAGCGCGTGCGCGAGGAGCTGATCGCCACCATCGGCGATCACCTGCAGCATCTCGGCACCGCGCCGCCGCGCAGCCAGGGCAAGCGCTTCCGCTTCTTCCAGCTCCACCTGGTCCCGGTGCCCACCGGGCACAAGGCCAGGAGCCTGGCCGAGTTCCGGGACGCGCTCGCCGAGGTCGACGTGAGCGCGCTCTTCTACCACACCATCGAGGCGCGCTACCGCTCCGGACGCGGACGCGGTGACTTCGCGGAGTGGATCGGCGGCGCGCTCGGCCTGTCGGAGCTGGCCGACCGGCTGGCCCACATCGACCCGCACACGGGCAGCCTCGAGCGCATCCGCGACCGCCACCTGAGCGTGCTCACCGACGCCATCTCCGGCGAGGCCTCCTGATGGCCCAGAGCTCGCTCCTCACCCTCGACGACTACCGCCAGGTCGCGCCGCGGGGCACGGTGGATCTCCTGCGCCGCATCGGCGAGCGTCTCCGCGGGCGGCGTCTCGTCCACGTGAGTGCCTCTCGCTACGGAGGCCAGGTGGTGGAGGTGCTGAACCGGGTCGTGCCGATCCTCAACGACCTCGGCGTCGAGACCACCTGGGAGATCACGATCGGCACCGCCGACTTCGATCAGGTCGGCCGCGCGCTCGGCAAGGCCCTGGCCGGCACCGAGCAGGTCATCACCGACGCGATGCTGGCCCGCCTCCGCGAGACCTGCCTCGACAACGCGCGCCGCCTGCAGCTCGACGCCGACCTGGTGATGGTGCACGACGTGACCCCGCTCGGGCTGGTCGAGAGCCGGAGCGGCGCGGGCCGCTGGGTGTGGCGCTGTCAGCAGGATCTCTCCTCGGCGCAGCCGCAGCTCTGGACCGCGCTGCGCCCGATGGCCCAGCGCTACGACGCCGCCGTCTTCTCGCTGGCCCGGTTCGCGGCCCCGCTCTCGATCCCGCGCTTCATCGTGTACCCGTCCATCGACCCGCTCTCCGAGCGCAACCGCGAGATGACGCGGGCCGAGCAGGCGGTGCAGCTCGACCGCCTCCGGGTGCCGCGCGACAAGCCGATCCTGCTGCAGGTGGGGCCCTTCGAGCGCCAGCACGATCCGGTCGGAGTCATCAACGCCTACCGGCTCGTGAAGAGGCTCCACGACGTGCGTCTGGTCCTGGCCGGCCCGCCCCCCGCGCCGGGCGGCGACGTGCTGGGCGACGTGCAGGAGGCGGCCGGCCGCGACCCCGACATCTCGGTGATCGTGCTGCCGCCGGATCCGCTCATCGAGCTGAACGCGCTGGAGCGCGCCGCCACCATCGCCGTCCAGAAGCCGCTCAAGGCCGACTTCACCATCGAGGTCGCGACCGCGATGTGGAAGGGCAAGCCGGTCATCGGCACCATCGCGGGCGGCATTCCATTTCAGATGGTGGCGAACGTCACTGGGTATACCGTGGAAACCGTGGAGGGCGCCGCGTTCCGGATCCGCCATCTCTTGAGCAATCCCGAGCTCATCGGCCGCATGGGCGCGGCCGGGCGCGAGCACGTGCGCCGCAACTTCCTGGTCACCCGGCACCTGAGCGATTACCTGGCGCTGCTGGCCCACCTCACCCGGTGATGGACACCGTCGAGCTCCCGGACGCGGTCGAAGCCGCCGTCGCGCAGATCGGGACCGCCGATCTCGTGGTCGGGGTGGCCACCGCGGAGCCGACCCCGCCCGCGCCCGGGCTCGCCGAGGCCATCCGCGCCGGACTCGACGCCCACTTCGCGGGCCAGACCGCCGCGGTGGTGCACGTGGACCAGACCGCCGCCGAGCAGCCGTCCTCTCTGGCGGGCGGACTGGCCGACGCGCGGCTCGTGCACGTGACCTCGCCCGAGGCGGTCCACGCGGGCGAGGGCGAGCTCGACTGGACGCACGCGGTGCGCTCGGTGTTCACCGTCGCGCGCCGGCTCGAGGCGCGCGCGATCGTCATGCTCAACGCGGAGCTCGACCGCACCACCTCCGACTGGCTGCGGGGGCTCGCCGCCCCCGTCCTCAAGGAGGACTACGGGCTGGTGCTGCCGATCTACCGCCGCTACCGCTACGACGGCACGCTCACCCAGGCGCTCGTGGTGCCGCTGATGCGCAGCCTCTTCGGCCGCCAGCTCATGCACCCGCTCGCCGAGGAGTTCGGCTGCTCCGCCGCGGCCGCCACCGCCTTTCTCGAGGAGCCGATCTGGGAGACCGAGCTCGGCCGGACCGGGCTCGAGTTCTGGCTGCCCGCCGCCGCCATCGAGCGGGGGCTCACGATCGGCCAGGCGGTGCTCGGGCCGCGCTCGATCGCGGCCACCCATCCGCCGGCGCCGCTCGGCCGCACCGTGGGCCGGGTGGCTTCCGCGCTCTTCGAGCTGGCCGAGCGCTTCGAGACCTACTGGCCCGACCTCCGCGGCTCGGAGCCGGTGGTCACCTTCGGGGTGCCGCCCGAGCCGCTGGCCGGCGGCCCCGCGGTGGACCCTTCGCTCATGCAGGTGGGCTTCGTGCAGGGCGTGCGCGACCTCCTGCCGGTCTGGGAGCGCATCCTCGCCCCCGAGAACCTCGGCGAGGTGCTCGAGCTGAGCGACCGCCCGCTCGAGCGCTTCCACTTCTCCGACCGCCTGTGGACACGCGTGGTCTACGATTTTCTCCTGGCCTACCGCGCGCGCGTCGTCTATCGCAGCCACGCCGCACAGTCGCTGGCCCCGCTCTACCTGGGCCGGGCCGCCTCGGTGATCCTCGAGACCCGGGGGCGGCCGCCGGGAGCCGTGCTCCAGGCTACGGCGCGCCTCGGCGGGACGTTCGAGGAGGAGAAGCCCTACCTGGTGGACCGCTGGCTATGAAGAAGCCTCGACGGCCGATCGTCATCGAGCACGTGCAGCCCTCGGTGGACGACGGCCGCTATCCGGCCAAGCGGACGGTGGGCGATCGCCTCCAGGTCTCGGCCGATATCTTCAAGGAGGGTCACGACCTCCTCGCCGCGGTGATCCGGTACCGCGCCCACGATCAGCGCGACTGGCGCAACGCGCCGCTCGCCCCGGTGGACAACGACGGCTGGGCCGGCTCGTTTTCCCTCGAGGCCAACACCCGCTACGTCTACACGATCGAAGCGTGGACGGATACCTTCGGCTCCTGGGTGGACGAGATGCGGCGGCGGATCGCGGGAGGTCAGACCGATCTCGCGAGCGAGTTGCTCGAGGGCGCCGAGCTGGTGCGGCGGGCGCGCGACGCCGCCGGTGGCGACGACGCGCCCGCGCTCGGCCGCGCCGTCGATCGCCTCGCCGCCGCGGCCACGCGCGATGCCCGGCTCGACGTCCTGCTCGACGGCGATCTCCGCCAGGTCATGGCCCGCGCCCAGCCGCGCCCCGACCTCACGCGGCACGACCGCGAGCTGGAGGTGGTCGTGGACCGGCCGGAGGCGGCGTTCGCGGCCTGGTACGAGCTCTTCCCCCGCTCTCAGGGCCGCGTGCCCGGCCGTCACGGAACCTTCGACGATTGCATCGAGCGCCTGCCCGACATTCACCGCATGGGCTTCGACGTGGTGTACCTGCCGCCCATCCATCCGATCGGCCGGACCGCCCGCAAGGGTCCGGACAACGCGCTGGTGGCCGGGCCGAGCGACCCGGGCAGCCCGTGGGCCATCGGCGGCCCGGAAGGCGGCCATACCGCGGTGCACCCGGAGCTCGGCACGCTCGAGGACTTCCGGCGCCTGGTGAAGGCGGCGCAGGGGCTCGGGCTCGAGATCGCGCTCGACTTCGCGATCCAGTGCTCGCCCGACCATCCTTGGGTCGGCGAGCATCCCGAGTGGTTCTACCGGAGGCCCGACGGCACAATCAAGTACGCGGAGAATCCACCGAAGAAGTACCAGGACATCTACCCGATCAACTTCGCGAGCCCGGCCTGGGAGTCCCTCTGGCACGCGCTACTCGACGTCGTGCGCTTCTGGATCGACCAGGGCGTGAAGACCTTCCGGGTGGACAACCCCCACACCAAGCCCCTCGACTTCTGGAGGTGGCTCATCCGGGAAGTGCAGGATCGCGATCCCGACGTGGTCTTCCTCTCCGAGGCCTTCACCCGCCCCAAGGTGATGCGCGCGCTCGCCAAGGCCGGGTTCACGCAGTCCTACACCTACTTCACCTGGCGCAACTTCAAGGAAGAGCTGACCCAGTACCTGGAGGAGCTGACCCGCTCGGAGATGGCCGAGTATTTCCGTGGCAACTTCTTCGTGAACACCCCGGACATCCTGCCCGAGGTGTTGCAGCGCGGCGGGCCGCCCGCCTTCCGCATGCGGGCCGCCCTCGCCGCCACCCTGTCGTCGCTCTGGGGCATCTACAGCGGCTACGAGCTCGGCGAGGCCGCGCCCCTGCCCGGCACCGAGGAGTACCGGGGATCGGAGAAGTACGAGATCCGGGTGCGCGACTGGGACGCGCCCGGCAACGTCAAGGACTACATCGCGCGACTCAACGTCATCCGCCGTGAGAATCCGGCCCTGCGCGCGATGCGGGGCCTCCACTTCTACCCGGCCGACAGCCCGCACGTGCTCTTCTACGGCAAGATGACCCCGGCCCGCGACAACGTGATCCTGGCCGCGGTCAACCTGGACCCGTTCGCGCACCACGACGCCACGCTCCAGATCCCGCTCGCCGAGATCGGCATCGCGCCCACCGAGACCTACGAGCTCCACGAGCTCCTGACCGACCAGCGCCGCCTGGTCCGCGGGGCCCCTCACGCGGTGCGGCTCGACCCGCAGGTGGCTCCCGCCCACGTCTACCGCGTCGGCCGCTGGCGCCGGCGCGAGCACGACTTCGACTACTACACATGAAAGGCGCTATGTATTCGCTCGGCTCGCCTTTGGCTGCGCCTCGCCAGGCCACTGCCCCGGACGCTCGTCGGCGAGAGGACAACCGTACGCCCGCACAGCCCGCGAGGCTCCGGTGAGCGATCCGCTCTGGTACAAGGACGCGGTCTTCTACGAGCTGCACGTGCGCGCCTTCAAGGACGGCAACGACGACGGCATCGGCGACTTCGTCGGGCTCACCAGCCAGCTCGGGCACCTGAAGGAGCTGGGGGTGGATTGCCTCTGGCTGCTCCCCTTCTTCCGCTCGCCCCTGCGCGACGACGGCTACGACGTCGCGGACTATCGCGCCATCCACCCGGACTACGGCACCATGGCCGACTTCGAGCGCTTCCTCGAGGCGGCCCACGGCCACGGCATGCGGGTCATCTCGGACCTGGTGGTCAACCACACCTCGGATCAGCACCCGTGGTTCCAGGCCGCCCGCCGCTCGCCCGACTCGCCCTACCGCGGCTACTACGTCTGGAGCGACACCGACGAGAAGTACCGCGACGCGCGCATCATCTTCCTCGACAGCGAGCAGTCCAACTGGACGTGGGATCCGGTGGCCAAGGCCTACTACTGGCACCGCTTCTTCCACCACCAGCCCGATCTCAATTTCGACAACCCGGAGGTACGTCGCGAGCTCCTCGACGTCATGCGGTTCTGGCTCGACAAGGGGCTCGACGGCTTCCGCTGCGACGCGGTGCCCTACCTCTTCGAGCGCGAGGGCACGAGCTGCGAGAACCTCCCGGAGACCCACGAGTTCCTGCGCGAGATCCGCCGCCAGATCGACGCCCAGTACCAGGGCCGGATCCTGCTCGCCGAAGCGAACCAGTGGCCGGCCGACGTCCGCCCCTACTTCGGCGACGGCGACGAGTTCCACATGGCCTTTCACTTCCCGCTCATGCCGCGCATCTTCCTGGCGGTGCGGCACGGGGACCGGCGGCCGATCACCGACATCTTCGTGCACACCCCAGAGATCCCCCCGAGCGCGCAGTGGTGCCTCTTCCTCCGCAACCACGACGAGCTGACCCTCGAGATGGTGAGCGACGAGGAGCGGCATCATCTCTACTACGCCTACGGATCCGATCCGCGGATGCGCCTGAACCTGGGCATCCGCCGGCGCCTGGCCCCGCTGCTCGAGAACGACCGGCGGAAGATCGAGCTCCTGACGAGCCTGCTCTTCACCTTGCCGGGGAGCCCGATCCTCTACTACGGTGACGAGATCGGCATGGGCGACAACATCTATCTGGGCGACCGCAACGGGGTCCGCACTCCGATGCAGTGGACCGGCGACCGCAACGCGGGTTTCTCCCGCGCCGACACCGCGCGCCTCTACCTGCCGCTCATCGTGGACACGGTCTACGGCTACCAGTCGATCAACGTCGAGGCCCAGCAGCGCACGCCGACGTCGCTCCTCAACTGGCTCAAGCGCCTCATCGCGGTGCGCAAGAAGACGCGAGTGTTCGGCCGCGGCTCACTCCACTTCCTGCGCCCGGCCAACGAGACCGTGCTGGCCCACGTGCGCCAGCACGAGGGCGAGACGGTGATCGCGGTCCACAACCTCTCCGGCTCCGCCCAGCCCGCGGAGCTGGACCTCCGCGCCTGGGCCGGCCACGCCCCGGTGGAGATGCTGGGGGACACGCGCTTCCCGACCATCGGCTCGAGTCCCTACTTCATCAGCCTGGCCCCCTACGGCTACTACTGGTTCCGGCTGCAGCCGCCCGTGTCCGATCAGCCGCTCTATGGGATCGAGGCCGCTCCGCTCTGATCCCGCCGCGATCGTCGCGCTGCTCTCGGGCCCGGGCCGCTCCGAACTCGCCCAGTTCCTGATCCGCCAGCGCTGGTTCGCGGCCAAGACCCGCGGGATCGACGCGGTCCGGGTGGAGGACTGGGCGGTACTCGAGCCCGAAGCCCCCTTCTTGCTGCTGCTGCTCGATGTCGACCACGACCGCTACTACCTGCCGATCACGGTCTCGGCCGCCGCCCCGGCCGGCGCCGCCGTCGCGCGAAAGGGCGACGACGCGGTGGTGGACGCGCACGACGACCCGCGCTTCGCCCGCCACGTGCTCGCCGCCATCGCGGGCGGCCGCTCCCTCGCGACGCGCGCGGGGCTCGTCCGCTTCCTTCCGACGCCCGGCTGGCCCTTTCCTTCCGATCCGGGCGCGCTTGCGGCGCGGCGGCTGACCGGCGAGCAGAGCAATACCTCGCTGATCCTCGGGCGGAGCCTCGTGCTGAAGTCGCTGCGGCGGCCCCAGCCCGGGACCAACCCCGACGTCGAGATCGCGCGCTTCCTCGCCGCGAGAACCCGCTTCCGCCAGGTCCCCCATCTGGCCGGCGACGCGGAGTACGTGGGCCCGGACGGACGGGCCGCGAGCCTCGCGCTGCTGCAGGAGTTCGTGGACAACACCGGCGACGGCTGGCGATATCTCACCACCGCGCTCGAGCAGCGGGCGGAGGCGCTCGACGCGGCACCGGATCCGCTGCTCGACGATCTGCGTCGGCTCGGTGAGGTCACCGCCGGCTTGCACGTGGCGCTCGCGTCGGATCCCGACGATCCCGACTTCCGCCCGGAGCCGGTGACCCAGGCCGACGTCCTGCGCTGGACCGCCGACATCACCCGCGATCTCCAGTCTCCCGCCCTGGCCGGCCTGCTCGCCACACACGCGGCCGCGGGGGGCGACCCCGCTCGATCGGTGGCCCGAGCGCTTGCCGCGCTCGAGCCTCTCGCGGCCGCCACGGTC
>DATMMH010000006.1:0-2643 GCA_035569855.1 Candidatus Dormiibacterota bacterium | reverse complement strand
GTGAGCACACCGACCAGGTGCTGGGTGAGCTGGGGCTGCGCGAGACCGAGATCCGGGCCCTGCGCGAGAAGAAGATCGTCGCCTAGGCCGGGGCCCGCGTCGGCCCGCTCCCCGAAGTGGGCGTGGAGGCCCGAAATGGGCTAAAATCCTCGCCATATGAGAACGATCGGGCGGGCGGCAGTGGTGACGCTCGCGGGGCTGCTGGCGGCGGGCACCCCGGCGCGGGCCGACAGCCCGAGCGATCTGGCCGAGCGGCTGCGGAAGGCCACCGCGGTGCTCAGCGAGATGGCCAGCGGCAAGCAGGACACCGACATTCCCCGCGAGGTCCTCGCCAAGGCCCGTGCGGTGGCGGTCTTCCCGCAGGTCGCGAAGGGCGCGATCATCGTGGGCGGCCGCCACGGCGAGGGCGTCATGAGCGTCAAGCGGACCTCCGACGGCCGCTGGAGCCCCCCCGCCTTCTTCACGGTGGGCGGCGGCAGCGTGGGCCTGCAGCTCGGCGGACAGGTCATCGATCTGGTGCTGATCGTGATGACCGAGAAGGGCATCGAGAACCTGCTCAAGAGCGAGACGACGCTCGGCGGGGACGTCTCGGTGACCGCGGGCCCCAAGAGCATCCACGACGCCGCGAACACCGACGGCACGTTCAAGGCCGAGGTCTTCTCCTACGCGCGGTCGTCCGGCCTCTTCGCGGGCGCCTCGTTCGAGGGCGCCAACATCCAGCCCGACGGCAAGGCGATCCGCACCCTCTACGGCGCGAAGGCCGACTCGCGCGACGTGCTGCTCGCTGGACGCTACGCGGTGCCGGCCTCCGCGCGGGCGTTCGTGAACGTGCTCAACACCTACGCTCCTCCACCCAAGCCGCGCTGAGAGCCCATCCGATGACCACTGCGCCCGACTCGTTCGTCGAACTTCTGTCCTCCCGCGCCCGCATCGGCTGGGGCGGCGCCTCCACCGCCCGCCCGGTGACGAACGCGCTCTACGAATTCGGCGGCGGCTTTCCCGATCCGGCCTCGTTCCCCTACGACGGCATCGTCGACGCCACCGCGCGGATGATCCGAGCGGAGGGCGCGGACGCGCTCACCTACGGCGAGCCCCAGGGCTACCGCGGCCTGCGCGAGCTGGTCTGCCACAAGTACGGCCTCTTCGAGGGGCTGAAGGTCGGCCCCGACAACATCGTGATCTCGAACGGCTCGGGCCACGCGCTCGCGCTGGCTTTCGGCGCCTTCGTGGACGTGGGCGACGTGATCCTCTCCGAGGCGCCCACCTTCTCCGGCACGCTCCAGACCATCCGCCGGCACGGCCCCCAGGTGGTGGACGTGCCGGTGGACAAGGACGGCATGGTCGTGGACGTGGCGCGCGAGCAGCTGGCCTCGCTGCGCCGGCAGGGGCGCCGCTGCAAGCTGATCTACACCATCGTGAACTTCCAGAACCCGTCCGGGCCGACCCTGAGCCTGAGGCGGCGGCGGGAGCTGATCGACCTCGCGCACGAGTACGACACGCTCATCCTCGAGGACGACGCCTACGGCGAGCTACGCTTCGAGGGCGAGCACCTGCCCTCGCTCTACGCGCTGGACGGCGGCGGCCGCGTGATGCGCGCGGGCACCGTGTCGAAGATCCTCGGCGCGGGCTTCCGGCTGGGCTGGCTGTGCGCGCCCAAGGAGATGATCCCCGCCTTCCAGGGCTTCCTCTTCGGCGGCGGCGTCAACCCGTTCGCCTCGCGGGTGGCCACCTACTTCCTGCGCGACAACCTCGCCCCGCACGTGGCGGTGCTCGTCGACGTCTACCGGGCCAAGCGCGACGCGATGCTGCGCGGGCTGTGGGAGATCCTGAAGGACACCGACGTGGAGATCAGCAAGCCCGAGGGTGGCTTCTTCATCTGGATCAAGCTGCCCACCGGCACCGACGGCAAGCGGCTCTACGAGGGCGCGGTCCAGGCGCGCGTGCAGTACACCGCGGGCCCGTCCTTCTTCCCGAACGGCGGCGGCGAGGGCTTCATCCGGCTCGCCTACAGCTTCGAGTCTCCCGAGCGCTGCTACGAGGGCTCCCGGCTCATCGCCCGCGCCATCCTCGACGCCCGGCGGTAACATGGCGCGTCACCGGATCCTCGTCGTGGACGACGAGGACAATCTCCGCGACGTGCTGGTGGAGGTGCTGAAGCGCGACGGGCACGAGGTCGACAGCGCGGTCGACGGCACCCAGGCTCTGCACCTTCTGGGGGAGCGGAGCTACGATCTCGTGCTCACCGACCTGCGCATGCCGGGCATCGAGGGTCCCGAGCTCTACCAGGCGATGCAGCGGCGCCACCCGGAGAAGCCGCCGCGCGTGATCTTCATGAGCGCCAACACCGGCATCGAGCAGTACGCGCGCTTCCTCTCCGAGACGGGCGAGCCGGCGCTCGAGAAGCCGTTCAACCTGGCCGACATGCGCCAGGTCGTGCTCCAGGTCCTGACGCAGAAGCCGCGGCCGTAGCGGCGCGGGAGGGCGGACGCGGGGGGCGGCGGGGGCCTCCCGGGGACCGTGGCTACTGCGGGTCAGCGAAGCGAACTCGTTTCCGTCTCGTGGCTCGTTCGAGTGGCCCCGCGAGCGGCGAGTCAGCGTGTCCCCGGGAGGCCCCCGCCGCCCCCCGCGTCCGCCCTCCCGCGC
>DATMMH010000005.1:0-6752 GCA_035569855.1 Candidatus Dormiibacterota bacterium | reverse complement strand
GGCGGCGTCCGACTTGAACCAGCGCATCGCCGAGCGCGTGCGCGAGCTGCGCGCCGCTCGAGGCCTCTCCCTCGACGCGCTGGCCAGCCAGAGCGGCGTGAGCCGCTCGATGATCTCGCTCATCGAGCGGGGTGAAAGCAGTCCTACCGCGGTGGTGCTGGAGAAGCTCGCGGCGGGTCTGGGCGTGATGCTGACCTCGCTGTTCGACGCCCCGCCCGCGGCGGCCCAGGCGCGCAGCGGCCCGGTGGCACGGCGTGACGACCAGCCGCAGTGGCAAGATCCGGCCTCGGGCTACCTCCGGCGCAACGTCTCACCGCCGGGCGTGGCGCAGCCGATGCAGATCGTCGAGGTACATTTTCCACCCGGTGAGCGCGTGGCCTTCGAGACCGGCGGGCGCGACGTGCGCGTGCACCAGCAGGTGTGGGTGCTCGAAGGCGCGATCGACGTCACCCTGGGCGCGGAGCGCCACCGATTGCGCGAAGGTGATTGCCTGGCCATGCAGCTCGATCGCCTGACGATGTTCCACAACCCGACGCGAAAGCCTACGCGCTACGCGGTGGTAATCGCGTCCGACACCCTCTCGAGACGATGAGCACACCCACCGGGCCTCCGCGCCGGCTGCACGCGGTCGACGACAGACAGATCGATGAGCTCGCCGACGTGCTGATCGACTGCGTCGAGGGCGGGGCGTCGGTGAGCTTCATGCACCCGCTGTCGCGCGACCGCGCGGTGGCGTTCTGGCGCCGCGTGGCGCAAGGCGTGGCCGCGGGCGAGCGCGCGCTGCTGGTCGCCGAGGATGCGCGAGGCGTGTGCGGCACCGTGCAGCTGGTGCTCGACCAGCCCGAGAACCAACCCCACCGCGCCGAGCTGGCGAAGATGCTGGTGCACCGGCGTGCGCGCCGCCAGGGGTTGGGGGCGGCGCTGATGCGAGCCGCCGAAGCCACCGCGCGCGAGTGCGGCAAGACGCTGCTGATACTCGACACCGCCAGCGCCGAGGCCGAGCGCCTGTACGAGCGCCAGGGGTGGGTGCGGGTGGGGGTGATCCCCGCCTTTGCCTTGCTGCCGCGGGGTGGGTTCTGCGGCACCACGGTGTACTACCGCAATCTGGGCGGCTAGCCACCTACTTCCGGCACGAGGCGCGACACCTCAGCTTCTCCGTGATTTACTCAAGAGGGTTCTTCGATCTCCAGCTTCAGTTCGCCCGCAAGGTCGCGACCCTGGCGGAATTGCCCCTGGAGCGCGCCCTCCTGGACTACACGAATCTCTACATCCGGTTTGGCTTGGGCCGCGACTTCGATGCCGCTCATCCGACCTGGCGGGAGTACCTGGCCGGGCTGCGGGACTCGAATGACGCTCGCGAGTGGACGTATGGCTTCTACTCGAGGCGGGCAAACGTAATGGCGGGGCCCCCGACCGTGGCGTCCTTCGGCTGCTTCGCCTACACTCGGCTTAGTGGCGACCGTATCCGCCTCCACTTCGAGAATGCCGACCGGGATGGGCACTCGTCGTTGGGGATCGAGCGCGTGGGTGAGCGCTTGGCGGACCTGACCGCTCTCTTCGAGCACGTGCAACGAACCCTGCCTCAGCCCCTCGGGGTGATCGGGGCGTCGTGGCTGTACAATCTCGATGCCTATCGTCGCCTGTTCCCCGTTTCGTACCTGGCGACGGCTCACGTGATCGAGGGGCGATTTCGGCACATGCCCCTGTGGGGGCAATTCCTGGATCGATATGGGGAGATCAAGGAGCACATGAGGCGTCCGTTCTTGGAGCGTCTCGAGCGCCACTCGAGTCCGGACAAGCTGGATCGGTGCTTCCCGCTTCAGGTGCTCTCGCTCGAGGCGTCGGTAGAGGAGTTCTATGACTTCTACGGGCTTCGGAGGCGGGAGTGAGCCGGGCGATCACGCTGGTCACGTTGGTGGTCCGCGAATACGACGAGGCCGTCTCGTTCTTCACCGATGGATTGCGCTTCGCGGTGGCCGAGGATCGGCCAGTCGGCGAAGGTAAGCGATGGGTGGTGGTCACACCGCCGGGGTCGGCGGGCGCGTCCTTGCTGCTGGCGAGGGCGGCGACCACGGAGCAGCGCGCGCACGTCGGCAATCAGACCGGCGGGCGCGTCGCGTTCTTTCTGGAGACGAGCGACTTCTGGGGTGACTATCGTCACATGCAGTCGCGCGGTATCAAATTCACCGAGGAGCCGCGCGACGAGCCCTACGCCACGGTGGTGGCGTTCCTCGACCTCTACGGGAACAAGTGGGATCTCCTCCAACCAAAGTAACGCCGGTCAGACGTTAGGCCCGAGGAGGGTCGTCCATGTGCCGGAACATCAAGACCTTGCACAACTTCAAACCGCCCGCCACGGATGAGGAGATCCGGGCATCCGCCCTGCAGTTCGTCCGCAAGCTGAGCGGATTCACGAAGCCATCGAGGGCGAACGAGCTCGCGTTCGGGCGGGCGGTTGACGACGTGACGCGGGTGGCCCGGGGGCTCCTGGATTCTCTCGTCACGAACGCGCCGCCTCGCGACCGAGAGGTCGAGGCCGCGAAGGCCCGCGCCAGTTCGGCGAACCGTTTTCGGCCTTCCGCCTGAGTGAGAGCGGCTCATTGAGTCGGGACGCCGGGCTCTTCGACCGGCTCGTCGAGGACGGGCGGCCTCTGCTCACCCTTACCGGGATTGCGCTGCTTCTTTCCGGCGGGTTCACCCTCTTCCTGTCGATGCGCCAGGAGTTCCTGCCTCACGACATCGCCTTTCTCGGGCTGTCGGCCCATGAGCTGTGCGCCCTCGCGGAGTGCCGGATCGTGCGGTTCATGTTCCACGACCGCGTCGCCGTCGGCGGCGCGCTCATCGCCATCGCCATCCTGTACCTGTGGCTCGCGGCCTTCCCGCTTCGCGCGGGCGAGCGGTGGGCGTGGTGGGCCTTCGCGATCAGCGGCGTGCTCGGGTTCGCCAGCTTCCTCGTCTACCGCGGCTACGGGTATCTCGACACGTGGCATGGGGTGGCCACCCTCGCTCTGATCCCCTGCTTCCTCCTGGGTCTCTGGCGGACCCGCGGGCTCGGCGGGCATCCCGCCGGCAGCCCGGCACGGACTGCCGGTCCCCCGAGCCCGCTCCTTGGCCGGCTCGGCCGCGCGGGCCTCATCGCCACCGGAGCGGGCATGATCGTCGCCGGGCTCGTGATCGTGACGCTCGGCTCCACCCGGGTTTTCGTGCCGCAAGACCTCGCCTTCATGGGCCTGAGTCGGCCCGAGCTGCAGCGTATCAACCCGCGACTCGTTCCCCTCATCCCTCACGATCGGGCCGGCTTTGGCGGGGGGCTCCTCACGATCGGAGTGCTGGTGGCTTCATGTGCGTGGTTTGCACGGCCCAGTCGGACCTTCTACCAGGCGCTCCTGCTCGCGGGTACAGCCGGGTTCGGGTGTGCGATCGCGGTGCACTATCTCGTCGGCTATACCGACCCGACCCACCTCGGGCCGGCGTGGGCGGGTGCCGCGTTGTTCTATGTCAGTGCGACGAGCGCGTGGCTCGGAGAGCGGTGAACCCGGATCGCGTGAAGGGCGCAGAAGGCATCGATTTTTTCGCCGTGGAGCGTGCCAGACTGAAAGAGCAGTCACACACATCCACGGGAGGTCCTCAGCATGAGACGGCGCTGGTTCCTCGGCCTTCAGCTCATCGCGGTGGCGTCGTTGCTGGGCGCCTGCAGCGGCGGCACCGAAGAGGCGAAGCAGGGCGTGTCGGGATTCCGCACCCGCGTGGCCAACGGCGCGGTCGCGGAGATCTATCGGACCGCATCCCCGGAGTTCCGCCACGCGGTCACCGAAGAGCAGTTCCAGCGCTTCATGGCGGGGCTCGACCGGAAGCTCGGCTCCTGGCAGTCCGCGGAAGCGCCGACCTGGAATATCCGGCGGGGAACCGGCGGGCACTTCGTCGCGCTGACGTATCAGTCGAAATTCTCCCGCGGTGGCGCGACCGAGCAGTTCACCTGGCGCATCGACCACGGTACCGCCGCGCTCGTGGGCTACAACATCAACTCGGTGCTGCTGGTCAGCGACTGAGCCGTCGCGTCCCGGACGGACGAGCCGTCCGGGAACGAGGTTGACGGGCCGTACCTTCCGGCGTACCGTCGCAGCGTGAAATTCGCGCCGAGAAGCCGTGATGTGATGGTCGGCGTCATCTCGGACACCCACGGGCTGGTGCGGCCCGAAGCGGTGGCGGCGCTGCAGGGCTCGGACCTGATCATCCACGCGGGCGACGTCGGAGATCCGGGGGTGCTCGCGGCCCTTCGCCGTCTCGCCCCCACGGTCGTCGTGCGAGGCAACAACGACACCGAACCCTGGGCCGCGGATCTCCCGGATGCCGAGAGCGTGGACGTCGGCGGGCTCCGCTTCCACGTGCTCCACGAGATCGCGCGCCTCGGCCTCGACCCGGCCGCCGCGGGCCTCGCCGCGGTCGTGTACGGCCATTCGCACCGGCCCTCGGTCGAGCGGCGCGACGGCGTGCTGTACCTCAACCCGGGCAGTGCGGGGCCTCGGCGGTTCAAGCTCCCGGTCTCGGTGGCGCGGGTGAGTGTTTCCCCGCAGCGCGTCCGGCCCGAGATCGTCGAGCTGAAGGTGTAGGCTGGAGGCCATGGTCGCTGGTCTCCGCGCCCTCTCGCCGGCGCTCGTGATCCTCGCCCTCCTGACCGCCGCGAGCTCTCCGGCCGCGCAGGCCCAGGCGCCCGCGGACCCGGCCACCATCGCCGCGGCCACCCAGGCCGCGCAGGTGTGGCTGGCGTTCGTCGACGGCCGTGACTACAGCCAGAGCTGGGAGGCCGCGGCGCCGGTTCTCCAGGAGGCCGTGACGAAGGCGGCCTGGACGCAGGCGGTCACACAGGCCCGCGGCCCGCTGGAGCCATTCGGGCCGCGCACGCTGCTCGGCGCGCAGTACACGACCAGCCTGCCGAAGGCGCCGCCCGGCTCCTACGTCGTCCTGCAGTACCGGACCAAGGTTTCGCAGGGCCGCGAGGTCGTCGAGACGGTCGTCCCGATGCTGCAGCCCGACGGCTCGTGGCGGGTCTCGGGCTACTACGTACGGCCGGCCAGCTAGACTCGCGCGGGTGGTCGCCGTGCGCCGCGCCGCCGAGGATCTGCTCGATTCCGTCCGAAGCCTCGCCCCGCTCGTGGCGGCCGAGCGCGCGGCCCTCAACCGCCGCCGTGAGCTGTCGCCCCGCCTGGCCGCGGCGCTGATCGATGCCGGCCTCTTCCGGCTCTGGGCGCCTCGGCAGCTCGGAGGCGCCGAGCTCGAGCCCGTCGCCGGCCTGGAGGTGCTCGCGGCGCTCTCCGCGCTCGACGGGTCCGTCGGGTGGAACGCGATGATCGCGTCGGCCTACACGTTCTTTGCGGGGCGCCTGCCGGAGCGGGCTGCGAAGCGGATCTTCGGTAGCCGTGGCGCCGTCGTGGCCGGGCAGCTCGAGCCCGGCGGGAAGGCCGAGCCCATCAGGGGCGGCTACCGGGTCAGCGGCCGGTGGCCGTTCGGCAGCGGGAGCAAGCAAGCCACGTGGTTCCTCGCGCACTGCGTGGTGCGCGATCCGAGCCGCGGCCGCGGCGCGGTCGCCGGCCGACCGGAGATTCGCCTGGTCTTCGTCCCGGCCGCGCAGTGCCGCATCCACGACACCTGGCGCGTGAGTGGCCTGCGCGGAACGGGCAGTCACGACTATTCGATGAAGAACGTCGACGTGCCCGCCGAGTATTGCGTCGACGTGCTCGCCGATCAGCCGACCCGACCGGAGCCCTTGTATGCCTTTCCGGTGATCACGTTCGTGACCGCGGCGGTGGCCGCGGTGCCGATCGGCATCGCGCGCGCCGCGCTCCAGGCCTTCATCGAGCTGGCCAGGACCAAGCGGTCGTTCGGCTCGGCGCAGCCGCTCAGCGAGCATCCGACCGCGCAGCGCGAGCTCGGGCGTGCCGCTCTTCACCTGCGGTCGGCGGAGGCGCTGCTCTTCCGCGTGGTGGAGGACATGTGGGCGACGGTGAAGCGCGGCAAGCCCCCGACCCTGGAGCAGCGCGCCGAGGTGCGCACCGGGTGCGTGAACGCGGGGGTGAGCGCCGCCCAGGCGGTTGACGTGGTGTACGGGCTCGCGGGATCTTCTTCGATCTTCGAGCGCAGCCCCCTCGAGCGCTGCTTCCGTGACGTGCACACCGCCACACAGCACGTTGCGCTGGCGCCCCGGACGCTCGAGGTGGTGGGCCGTGTACTGTTCGGCATGGAGCCCCAGGGGCTCCTGTGAAGGAGCGATCCAGACGATGACCATGGTGGCGAACGTCGCGGTTGCGGTCGTGGCGCTGCTGCACGTGTACTTCATGACGCTCGAGATGTTCTTCTGGGACAAGCCGCTCGGCCTGCGCGCGTTCGGGCTCACGCCGGAATTCGCGGTGGCCTCGAAGGCGCTCGCGGCCAACCAGGGCCTGTACAACGGCTTCCTCGCCGCCGGCCTTGTCTGGGGGTTGAGCCTCGGCGCGAGCGGCTTCTCGACGAAGGTGTTCTTCCTCGCCTGTGTGATCGTCGCGGGCGTGTTCGGCGCGGCCACCGCGGCCAGCAAGATCCTCTGGGTTCAGGCGCTGCCCGGCGCGGTGGCCCTGGTCCTGCTCTGGCTCGCCCGGAGCCGGTGACCCATGGCCAGGGCGCGGGCCGTGCGATGCATCGTCGGAGTCTCGCTGATCGTGTTACTCGCCGGCTGCGCCCTGTCGCCCGGCCTGACGAAGCCGGTGGTGCCCGAGGCG
>DATMMH010000004.1:0-28118 GCA_035569855.1 Candidatus Dormiibacterota bacterium | reverse complement strand
TTGGCGATCACGGAATCCGCGCGGCCGCGGAAGTAGCCGCCGAGCATCCCGAGCGCGAGCCCCACGGTGCCGCCGATCAGGGAGGACACCACGCCGACCAGGAGCGACACGCGCGCGCCGAAGATGATCCGGCTCAGGATGTCGCGCCCGAGCTGGTCGGTGCCGAGCAGGTGCCGCGCGCTGCCCGCGGCGGTCCACGCGGGCGGCTGCAGCCGCGCGGAGAGATCGCCCCGCGCCGGGTCGTACGGGGCGAGCTGCGGCGCCAGCATCGCGCACAGCACCGCGGCCGCGACCGGGGCGGTGGCCAGGAGCAGGAGGGTGGGCACGCGCGGTTTCCGCATCAGGCCTGGAGCTTGACGCGCGGGTCGAGCCACGCGTAGCACAGGTCCACCAGGAGATTGCCCAGGACGAACACCATCGCCATCACGAACACGGCCGCTTCGACGAGGGGGAAATCGCGGTTGTAGATGGCGAAGATCATGAGCCGACCCACCCCCGGCCAGGAGAAGATCATCTCGCAGACGATCGCGCCGCCCAGGAGCAGGCCGAACTGCAGCCCGACCACGGTGACGATCGGCATCGCCGCGTTCTTGAGCGTATGTTTCAGGACGACCCAGCGCTCGGGCAGCCCCTTGGCCCGCGCGGTGCGGACGTAGTCGGCGTCGAGCACCTCGAGCATTCCGGATCGCACGAGGCGCGCCATCGCGGCCGTCGGATAGCTGGCCAGCGTGAGGGCGGGCATGACCAGGTGCTGCCAGGTGCCGTAGCCCGAGGTGGGCAGCAGCTTGAGCACGACCGCGCCGACCAGCATCAGCATCAGGCCGGTCCAGAAGATCGGCGCGGCCTGGCCGAGGGCGGCGAGCCCGACCGCCAGGTGGTCGAGCACGCTGCCCCGTCGCGCCGCGGCGAGGATGCCGAGCGGCAGCGCCACCACCAGCGCGAGGCCGAGCGCGCTGCCGGCCAGGAGCATCGAGGCGGGCAGCCGCTCGGCCACCAGGCCCATCGCGGGCTGTTGATGCTGGAGCGAGACGCCGAAGTCGCCGCGCGCCACCCGCGCGAGGAAGCGGCCGTACTGCACGAGCAGCGGCTGGTCGAGGCCGAGGCTCTTCGTGAGCGCGTCGATCTCTTCCCGGCTCGCGTTGGACGGCAGCATCATCATCACCGGATCCCCGGTGAGGTGGAGCACCACGAACACCAGGGTGAGCACGCAGAACAGCACGATCAGGGTGTGCCCGAGCTTGGCGAGGAGGAAGTCACGCACGGCGATCAGGCCGGCGCCCGGCTCACGTCCGGCCGGGGCCGGCCGCCCACCACGAGATCAGCGATATGAAATGTCGTAGAGGATGATGCGCTGGTCGCCGCGCGCCTGGTACTTGACCTCGTTGCGGACCGCGTCGATCAGCTCGCCCTGGAAGAGGAAGAGCTCGGGCGCCTCGTCGTGCCAGATCTGGGCGGCTTCCAGGTAGTTTCGCAGCCGCTTCTGCGTGTCGAGGGTGACCCGCGCCTCCTCCATCAGCTGATAGAAGTGCGTGCCCTCGTAGTTGCCCGGCCAGATCTGGTGGAGGATGCCGCCCGGCCCGCGGAGCCGCCAGATCACGCCGTCGGTGTCGTAGGTGGTGCTCGCCGGGTCGGCAAGGAGCAGGCCCGGGAACGTGTTGGTGCGCAGGAGCTGGCTCCGCTGCGAGGGCTCGAGCACGCCGACCTTGGGGCGGATGCCCACGTCCTGCAGCATCAGCGCCACCGCCTCGGAGAGCTGGCGGTCGTTCAGATGGATCCCGTTGCCGCTCTGGATGTCGACGTCCACTCCGTTCGCGAAGCCGGCCTCGGCCAGGAGCTGGCGGGCCCGCACCGGGTCATAGGGATAGGGCTTGATCTTGGCGTTGTAGCCGAAGTCGGTGTTGGGGATCCCGCTCCCGATCGGGATCGCGTAGCCGTGATACAGCTCCTTGATGATCTTGTCCTTGTCGACCGCGTAGTTGAGCGCCTGGCGGACCTTCGTGTTCGCGAGCGGTCCCTTCTGGGCGTTGATCAGATAGACCGTCACCAGGTTGGTCAGCGTATGCTCGACGCGGCAGCATCCGGCCTTCTCGACCTGCGAGACGTGGTCCGGGATGACCTTGGTGATGAGCTGGGCCTCGCCGCGCGTCAGAGCCGCCACTCTGGCAAAGTTGTCGGGAATGGGCCGCCAGACGACCTTCTTGATCTTGGGACTGCCGCGCCAGTAGGTGGCGTTGGCCTCGAGCACCACCCGGTCGTCCTTCACCCACTCCACGAACTTGTAGGGGCCGGTGCCCACCGGCTTGATGCCGAAGGTCTTCCAGTCCACCTGCTTGATGTACTGGGGCGGCAGCATCTGCCCGCCGTAGCCGGCGAAGCGCTTGACCAGGATCGGGTCGGGCTTGCCGGTCACGATGTTGATCGTGTAGGCGTCGACCACGTCGGCCCGCTCGATCGTGCTGAAGCCGCCGTAGACCTGGTGCACGCCCTTGGTGATCAGGCGATCGACGGTGAACTTCACCGACTCCGCGTTGAACGGCTCGCCGTTGTGGAACTTCACGCCCTGGCGGAGCTTGAACTGCCAGGTGAGGGGATCGACGCTGCGCCAGGAGACGGCCAGCTCGGGCATCAGCTTGCCGATGTCCTTCGGGTCCCAGGTCACTAGCGCGTCGTAGATGTTGTAGAAGAGGTTCAGGTTGTGGATCTGGGTGGCCTGGGTCGGATCGAGCGTGGTGATGTCGGCGCCCTGGGCGATCACCAGACTCTCCTGCGCCGCGGCGGGCTCGACCGCGAGCACGCCCGCGAACAGGGCCAGGGCCAGGCCGAGCGTCGTTGCGAGGACGATGCGTCGCATCAGGTTGGCCTCCATGTGATGGGCGGTTGCGATCAGAACGGCCAGTTGCCGTAGCGTCCCTTGAGGACCGGCGGCCGACCGAAGCGCTCAGACGAGAACGGAGAGGCGTCGACCACCGACACGTGACCGTCCATCACCAGCTCCGCGATCATCTCCCCGATCACGGGTGAGTGCTTGAAGCCGTGCCCGCTGAAGCCGAGCGCGTGGACGAGCCCCGGAACCCGGGGGCTCCGCTCGATGATGAAGTGCAGATCGGGCGTGAGGTCGTAGACCGAGGCGTAGCCGCCCACCGCCTCCGCGTCGGCGAATCCCGGGAAGCGGCGCGCCGCCGCCTCCGCGGTCCACGCCACGCGGTCGGGATCGACTCGCTCGGAGAACGCGTCCGGATCGACGGGTGCGCTGACGCCGGCGCGATTTCGCGTGCCGACCAGCACGAGGCCGCCGGTCTCGGGCCGGTAGTAGGCGCGGTCCACCATGTCCACCAGGACCGGTCGCGCCGCGGCCGCCGCGGCGGCCGGGCGCAGGATGACGAGCTGCTGCCGGCTGGCCACCACCGGCAGCTCGATACCGACCCCGCGCGAGAGCGCCGCGCCCCAGGGACCGGCCGCGTTCACCACGGTGGACGTGGTCACGTCGCCGCCGGACGTGCGGACACCCGAGATCCGCCCGCCGGTCACCGTGAAGCCCGACACCTGCGTGTCCTGGCGGATCTCCACGCCCAGCTCCCGCGCGCGGGCCGCGTAGGCCTGGCTGACGCCGGCCGGATCGCCGTAGCCGGTGTCGGTTTCCCAGGCCGCGCCGCCGAGGCCGTCCACCGCGAGGCCGGGTACCACGCGCTCGAGATCGCGCGGGCCGATCGGCTCCACCTTGACGCCGAGGCGCTGCATCATCGCCACCGTCTCGCGCATGGCCGGCACGTCTTCCGGGCCGACCGCCATCACGAGCCCGCAGCGGGTGATCTCGGCCGGGCGGCCGGTCAGCTCCTCGAAGTTGCTGTACGCCTCGAACGAGCGGGCCGCCATCCGGGCGTAGAGCTCGATCGAGTAGTGGCGGCGCAGCAGCGCGCTCGAGCGCCCGGTAGGCCCGGAGGCGACGTGGCGCTTCTCGAACAGCACGACGCGGCCCGCGCGCCGGCGGGCCAGGTGCAGCGCGATGGAGGCGCCCATCACGCCGCCTCCCACGATGACGACGTCAGCGGTCGCGGCGGCCATGGCCGATCACCCGTAGACCGGCGTGCGCCACTCGGGGTGGGGCGCCGAGCCATCTCGAACCGCGCGGAAGTAGGCGTCGCGGACCTTGGAGGTGAGCGGCCCCATGACGCCCTCGCCGACCGGTCGCCGGTCCACCGACAGGATCGGCGTCACCTCGGCGGCGGTGCCCGCGAAGAACGCCTCGTCCGCGACGTAGAGCTCGGTGCGGTCGATCTGGCGCTGCTCCACCGTCACTCCGAGCGATTCGGGGAACAGGGTAAGCAGGGTGGAGCGGGTGACGCCTTCCAGGATGTTGCTCGTCACCGACGGGGTCATCGGCTGGTCGTCGCGGACGAGGAAGAGCGTGTAGCCGGGTCCCTCCGCCACGCTGCCGTCGGCGTTGAGCATGATCGCGTCGTCGTAGCCGTCGGTCTTGGCCTGGAGCAGGGCGAGGCGGCTGTTCTGGTAGTTGGCGGCCGCCTTCACCCGCGCCGGGATCGCGTTGTCCGCGGTGCGGTGCCACGAGCTCACCGCCACGTGGAGGCCCGCGGTCTCGAAGTAGCGCGCGGTCGGGATGGGCGCGATGACGTAGCCCACCGGCTCGTGCGAGGCGAGCCCGCCGTCGTCGGTGTCCACGAACACGATCAGGCGGACGTGCAGGTCCTCGTGGAGATCGTTGGCCCGGATGACCTCGAGCGTCTCGCGCTCGAAGCGCGCCGGGTCCGCGGGCTGGGGAATCCGCGCGATCTTGGCCGATCGCCGCAGGCGCTGCAGGTGCTCGCGCAGCCGGAAGACGTAGAGCTGCTGGTCCGCGTCGCTCCAGTAGGCGCGCATCGCCTCGTAGACGCTGGCCGCGTACTTCATCGCGGTCGAGAGCACGTGCACGCGCGCGTCCTCGTACCGGATGATGGCGCCGTTCATGTTGAGGAGTCGGGGCTTGGCCATGATGGGGTGCCTCAGGCCCGGGACAGGCGCGGACCCACGTCGGTGCTGCGATACTCGGTACGGAAGGCGATGGCGTCTTCGGGCCATGGGATTGGCCGCGCGTCGAGCGTGGCGTGGCCCCGGCTGACCACCTGCCGGCCGCCCAGGAAGACCGCCTCCACCTGGCGCACGTCGCTGATCGAGCGCGCGGGGTTGCCGCGCACCACCACCACGTCGGCGAGCTTGCCCGCTTCCAGGCTGCCCAGGTCTTTCTCGGACCCGATGGCGGTGGCGGAGCCGAGGGTGCCCGCGTGGATCGCCTCCACCGGCGTCCAGCCGGCGCCCACCAGCGCCTCCATCTCGATGTGCACCGCCTCGTCGAAGCGGCAGAGCGAGGCGCCCGCGTCGGTACCCACCACCACGCGCACGCCGGCCTCGCGGAGCATCGACGCGTTCTTCTGGCGGGTGGGGAACGGGATCGCCCCGGCGCGGATGCCGACTTTGCCGCCCGCGGCCTGGCGCTGGAAGGCGCGATAGCTGGCCGCGAGCGTCGGCGCCGCGAAGATGCCCTTGTCGGCGAGCTGGCGCGCCAGCTCGTGGTCGAACTTCCACTCGCCGGTGCCCACCTCCATGCGGCAATGCTCGATGCCGTGCGCGTTGGCCTCCGCCGCGACCCGGATGCCGTCCACGCCGCGGGCGTGCGCGGTCACCCGCAGCCCGGCCTGGTTGGCCACGCCCACGATGGCGGCCATCTCCTCGCGGGTGAACTGAGCCTTGAGCGGATCGGATGTCACCGTCATGTTTCCGCCGGTGGCCATGACCTTGATGACGTCCACTCCCTGCTCGACCAGCTCGGCGGTGAGCTTGGTCACCGCCGGCACGCTCTGGGCCACTCCGCCGAGGAAGTGACAGTGCCCGTTGGGGATCGTCACCGGACGGCCGCACACGAGCAGGCGCGGGCCCGGGATGGCGCCGGCCGCGATGGCGTTGCGCAGCTCCAGGGTCGTGCGCTGGCGGCCGCCCAGGTCGCGCAGCACGGTCACGCCGGCCAGCAGCGCGTCGCGCGCGTTGATGGCCCCGCGCAGCCCCACCGTCACGTCGCCGTCGTTCTGGATGTCCTCGAAGGGCACCGCGCTCGCGCTGAAGGTGACGTGCACGTGGGAGTCCACCATGCCCGGCATGATGGTGGCCCCGGGGAACTCGACGCGGGCCGCGGCGGGAAAGCGGGCGCCCAGCGCGCCGAGCTCGCCGACGTCGACGATGCGATCGCCCTGCACCGCCACCGCGCCGCGGGCCAGCGGCTCGCGCCCGGTGCCGTCGATCACCCGGTCGGCGCAGATCAAGGTCACGGACTTCTCGGGATTGCCGGTCATGAGCGGGGTCCTTTCCGGAAGTGCGGCATCACCTGCTCGGCGAAGCGCCGGAGCGAGGCCATGGTGCGGGCGTGATCGGGCCCGAAGGCGCCGTAGAGGATGAACTGGTCGATCCCGAGCGTCTCGTAGGCGCGGACCTTCTCCACGCAGGTCGCGGGCGAGCCCGCCACCAGGTTGGCGAGGAGCTGCTCGCGGCTGTACTCGTCGTCCACCGGCTCCGGCAGCGTGAAGCCGCCCTTCACGGTGGCCTCGTTGCGGAAGAGGCGCATGAAGATGCGGTGGCTGACCTGGATGTCGGCCATCGCCTCGAGCGCGTCGCCGTCGGTCTCGCCCACGTAGGTCATGCGCGAGACCGCGAGCTTGGGCGGCCTGGTCACCCCGACCGAGGCCGCGATCTGCATCACCTGCTCGTGGTGCTTCTGGATGCGCGAGAACGGATCGCGCCACGGGGTGGTCAGGAGGTTGTACCCGCGCTGGAGCGCCCACGCGATGGTGTCGGGGGAGCGAGCGGCCACCCAGATGGGCGGGTGCGGCTGCTGGAGCGGCTTGGGCACCGCGGTGGCGGGGCCGAACGAACACGTGGTGCCCTCGTAGGAGAAGTCGTCCTGGGTCAGCAGGCCCTCGATGATCTCCATGCCTTCGCGGAGGCGGGCGGCGCCGATGGCCTCGGTGATGCCGAAGCGGTCGAACTCGTACTCGAAGGCGCCGCGCCCCACTCCGATCTCGAGGCGGCCGTCGCAGAGCACGTCGGCCATGCCGAGCTCGCCGGCGAGGCGCAGCGGATTGTAGTAGGGGATGACCAGGATCGCCGCGCCGACCCGGATGCGCCGCGTGACCGTGGCCGCCTTGACCATCCACATGAGCGGCGACGGTGAGGAGTAGTACTGCACGAGGTGGTGCTCCGGGAACCAGGCGGTGGCGAAGCCCGCCTCGTCGGCGAACTGCACCATCTCGATCACCTGGTCGTACAGCTCCCGGGTGCTCAGCGACGCGTCGAAGCGGTGACAGGGGATGAACAGGCCGAAGTCCATGGTCACGAAGTCTCCTTGAAGGTGCGACGGAAGAAGCCGCGCGGCGCGCGGGCGCGCGTGCGCAGCCGGGGATCCAGCGCGTCGCGCAGGGCGTCGCCGAACAGGTTGGCGCCCAGCACGGTGAGGATGATGGCGAGGCCGGGGAAGGTGACCAGCCACCACGCCGAGCCCAGGTACTCTCGCCCCTGGCTCAGCATGCTGCCCCAGCTCGGGGTGGGCGGCTGCACCCCCAGGCCGAGGAAGCCAAGCGAGGACTCCACGATGATCAGCTCCGCGAGCTGGAAGCTCGACACCACCAGGGCGGGGGCGATCACGTTGGGCGCGATGTGGCGCAACAGGATCCGGCTGGCGCGGGCGCCCAGGGCCACCGCCACCGTCACGAACTCGCGCGTCTTCATGGAGAGCACCGACACCCGCACGAGCTGGGCGTAGACCACCCAGCTCCGCAGCACGAGCACGATCACCAGGTTGGTGAGGCTCGAGCCGAGCAGCGCCATGAAGGCGATCGCGAAGAGCAGGTAGGGCAGCGAGAGCTGCGCCTCGACCGCGCTCATGATCGCCGCGTCCACCCGTCCGCCCGCCCAGCCGCTCACCAGGCCGAGCGTCACCCCGATGGCCGCCGCGATCAGGACCGAGCCGAGCGCCAGCAGCAGCGAGGTGCGCGCGCCGTACACGATGCGGCTCAGCACGTCGCGCCCGAGCGGGTCGGTGCCGAGCGCGTTGCTCCACGTGCCGCCGGCCCACACCGGCGGCTGCAGCGCGAAGGCCAGGTCCTGGTCGTCGTAGCCGCGCGGAGCCAGGACGTCGGCGAAGATCGCCACCGTGAGGGCGACCAGGAGAATGACGAGTCCGCCACCGGCGGCGCCCGCCAGGCGCGCGCGCGGCCGGGCTCGGCCCTCGGCCGCGGTCTGCGCGGCGGCCTCCCGGAAGGCGTCCCCCGGGAGCTCCCCCTGGACCTTCGACGGCGCGGCGGCGCCCAGGAGCACGCCCGCCCGCTCGCCGCCGTCGCGCATGGCCATCGCCTCACGCCCTCCGCAGGCGCGGGTCGAGCACGGTGTAGAGCAGGTCGAGCACGAGGTTGACGACGATGAAGCCGATGGCCACGATCACCACGCCGGCCAGCACGACCGGGAAGTCCTTCTTCAAGATCGCGTCGAGGATCATGGTGCCGACCCCCGGCCACGCGAAGACGGTCTCGGTCATCACCGCGCCGCCCAGTAGGCCGCCGAACTGCAGCCCGATCACGGTGATGATGGGCAGCAGCGCGTTCTTGAGCGCGTGCCGCGCCGCGATGCCGCTCTCGGCGAGGCCCTTGGCGCGGGCGGTGCGCACGTAGTCTTGCTCGAGCGCCTCGATCATCTCGCTGCGGGTGACCCGGGCCAGCAGGGCGGTCAGCCAGAGCGCGAGCGCGGTGGCCGGCATCACGAGGTGCAGCGCGCTGCCCCGGCCCGACGCGGGGAAGAGATGCCAGCGCACCGCGAGCACCAGGATCATCACCATGCCGAGCCAGAAGGTCGGTACGGTCTGACCGAGCAGGGTCAGCGCCATCATCAGCCGGTCGTAGAGGGTGCCACGGCGCATCGCGGCCAGCACCGCGGCGGGGATCGAGATCACGATCGCGAGCAGCATCGCGGCCAGGGTGAGCTCGAGCGTCGCGGGCAGCCGCGCGAGCGCCACCGCGGCCGCCGGCATCTGGAACGAGAGGGACTGGCCGAAGTCGCCCTGGACGAGGCGGCCCAGGTAGCGGCCGTACTGCGCCCAGACCGGGCGGTCGAGGCCGTACTCGGCGCGGAAGGCCGCGCGCTGCTCGGCGGTGGCCTCGGGGGCCAGCAGGATGTAGCTCGGATCGCCGGAGACGTGGAGCAGGGTGAACACGACCGCGGTCACCACGATGAGGGCCGCCACCGCCCGCAGCAGGCGCCGGAGGATCTGCCGCGCCATCGGCTCAGCTCATGACGGCGGCGAGGGCGCGCGCCACCAGCGCTTTCGTCAGGTCGATCTTGTAACCGTTCAGCGCGAGCGGGCGCGCCCCGTGGAGCGCGGCCTCCGCGGCCTCGCGCACCCGCGACTCGGTCGGCGCCTGCCCGGCCAGCACCGCCTCCGCGGCGGTGGCGCGATAGGGAAACGGGGCCACGCCGCCCAGCGCGATGCGGACCTGATCCCAGCGTCCGGCGCCCGGCGTCACCGATACCGCGACCTCGGAGAGCGCGAAGTCCCAGGTGTTGCGCACGGCGTGCTTGAGGAAGAGGCTGCGCGAGGCCGCCGCGGGCGCCGGCACGTCCACCCACGTGACGATCTCGGCCGGCTCCAGCACCGTCTCGGTGAGACTGCGCGGGCCGCGGAAGAACCGGTCGATCGCCACGTCGCGGCGCCCCGCGGGGCCCGCGATTCCGACGCGCGCACCCAGGGCCATGAGCGCGGGCGCCAGGTCGGAGGGATGCGACATCACGCAGACGCCCAGGCCGAGGACCGAGAAGTAGGTGCGGTTGCTGCCGGGCAGCGCGTAGCACTGGCGGCCCCCGCGCTTCAGGCACGGGAACTGCGGGTGGCGGAAGTACCAGCACCACGGCCGCTGGCAGAGATTGCCGCCCACCGTGCCCATCGCGCGGATCTGCGCGGTGGCCACCGAGCCCGCGGCCTGGGCCAGGGCCGGGAAGCGCCCGGCGACCCGCGGCTCCCGCTCGAGGTCGACCAGGGTCACCGCCGCGCCGATGCGTAGGCCGGCGTCCGGCCGCTCGGTGATGCCGCCGAGCTCGGGGATGCCCTTGACGTTGACGAGCACCTCGGGCACCGCCATGCGCGACCCGCTGATGCGATCCTTCATCAGGCCGAGCAGGTCGGTTCCGCCGGCCAGGACCTGGGCGCGGCCGCCGTGCTCGGCCAACACGCTCACCGCGTGATCGATCGAGGCGGCGTCCACGTGGGCGAACGGCGGCAGCTCATCCCGCATCGGCGCTCCTCCGGGCCGCGATGGCCTCCAGGATGCGCGCGGGCGTGAGGGGCAGCGCGTCGATGCCGAAGCCGAGCGCGTGGCGGAGGGCGTTGCGCACCGCGGGCATGACGCCGACCAGCGGGGCCTCGCCGACCGGCTTGGCCGAGTACGGGTAGAACGCGTCCTCGCTCTCCACGTTGCGCGCCTCGATGGTCGGCGTCTCGAGCGCGGTGGGTACCCGGTACTGGTGCACGTCCGGCGTCAGCAGCACGCCGGTCTTGCCGTCGAGCTCGGCTTCCTCGTAGAGGCCGTAGCCAAGGCCCATCACCGCGCCGCCGTACTGCTGCGACTCGACCAGCTTCGGGTTGATCGGCCGCCCGATGTCGTGGGAGCAGACGATGCGCACGACGCGCAGCTCGCCGGTCTCCACGTCCACGAGGACCTCCGCGCCGTGAGCGCCGAAGAGCCGGAAGATCACGTCGTCCGGATTCGGCGCGCGGCTGCCCGTCGCGCGGATCTCGGGCTCGGACATGAGCGCGCACGCCGCGGTGAATGACAGGCCGCGCGCCGGCACTCCGCGCACGTGGATGCGCTCGTCGACGGCGACCAGGTCGAGCGGGGAGACCTCGAGCTGCGGGGCCACCAGCTCGAACAGGCGCCCGCGGACCATGGCGGCGGCCTGGAGCACCGCGGGGCCCACCTCGCTGGTGATGCGCGAGGCGTGGCTCGACGGGGCGTAGTGGGTGCCGTCGGTGTCGCCGTGGTGGATGCGGATCCGCTCCGCGGGCAGCCCCAGCTCCTCCGCCGCGATCATGGGCAGGATCGTGATCTGCCCGGCCCCGATCTCGACCACGCCGGCCTGCATCTCCACCGAGCCGTCGGGCCGCGCCACCACGTCGGCCTTGGCCGAGAAGGGCGCGTAGCCGCCGCGCTCGATGCAGTAGGCGGCGATGCCGACGCCGCGCCGGACCGAGCCGCGCGCGCCCGCGGCCGGCCGGTCGCGATCCGCCCAGCCGATCGCGTCGGCCACGGTGGCCAGGCAGGCGTCGAGGTGCTTGGAGGTGTAGGGCAGGGCCGGGGTGGTGTCGTCGAGGCCCTGGAAGTCCTCCGCGTAGTTCTTCATGCGGAGCGCCAGCGGGTCCATGCCGAGTCGCGCCGCCAGATCGTCGATCGCGGCCTCGGTGGAGAAGGTGGCGATGGGGTCGAGCACCCCGCGCTGCGGACCGGTGGGCGAGGTGTTGGTGTAGACCGCCACGATGCGCACCCGCACGCTCGGGCAGCGGTAGAGCTCCGAGATCTGATGCAGCGTCATCGTGTATTTCCCGGCGTAGAGGCTGCCCGAGCCGATGTCGAGCACGATCTCCGCGTCGATGGCGGTCAGCGTGCCGTCGCGACGGGCTCCGAGCCGCATCGTGACCTCGCCCGCGTAGCGCCGAGGGTGGCTCAGGAACTCCTCGGGGCGGGTGAGCTCGAGCCGCACCGGCCGGCCCGCCAGCATGGCCAGACGGGCCGCGTAGTGGATGACTCGCTGGGCCCCCGCCTTGGAGCCGAAGCCGCCGCCCATGTTCTGCACGACCACCCGGACGCGGTCCTCCTCGAGGCCGAGCGACTTGGCCAGCTCGCGCTTGACGTTCCACACGCCCTGCGAGGCCTCGTAGACGGTGAGGCGCAGGCCGTCCCAGTCCGCGATGCAGCAGCGCGTCTGGATGTCCACGTGGTATTGCGTCGGCAGCGTGAAGTGGCTCTCGCTGACCACGTCCGCCTCGGCCAGGCCTCGGTCCACGTCGCCGCGGGCGCGCACGTAGATCGGCTGCTGCACGTTGCCCTCGCGCGGGCGCTCCACGTCGAGGACCGGCACGCGCGGGGCGTCGGGCTTCATGGCCTCGCGCGGGGTCAGGGCGGCGGGGAGCACCTCGTACTCCACCTCGATCAGCCCGAGCGCGTGAAGCGCGATGTCCACCGTCTCCGCGGCGACCAGGGCGACTTCCTGCCCCGCGTAGGCGATCTCCTCGGGGAAGGCGGGCTGCGCGATCATGTACCAGTAGGTGTGCCAGCCGCGCGTGTTCTCGAGGCTCAGCACCGCGTGCACGCCGGGGAGCGCGGCCGCGCGCGAGGTGTCGATGCGGCGAATGCGCGCGTGGGCGTGCGGGCAGCGGAGGATCTTGGCGTGGAGCATGCCGGGCAGCGTCATGTCCGAGGAGTAGACCGCCTGGCCGGTCACCTTCTCGAGCGCGTCCCGCCGGTTGATCGAGCGCCCGATGACGGCGAGGTCGCGACCGAGCGGCGGTGGCACGTCGCCGTGGACGAGCAGGCGGCCCGGGGGTGGCGCGCTCATCGTCCCGCTCCCGCCCGCGCGCGCAGCGCGCTCGCCGCGGCCAGCGCGGCCTTCACGGTGTTGGGGTAGGTTCCGCATCGGCAGAGGTTGCCGCCCACCGCCTGGCGGATGTCGTCCTCCGACGGGCTCGGCGAGGCGTCGAGCAGCGCCTTCAGCGACATCAGCATGCCCGGGATGCAGATCCCGCACTGGACGGCGTCGTGCTCGATGAAGGCCTCCTGCAGCGGATGGAGGCCGGTCGCCCCGGCGAGGCCCTCCACCGTCTCCACCCGGCGTCCCGCCGCCTCCACGGCCAGCACCGAGCACGAGAAGACCGCGCGCCCGTCGAGCACCACCGTGCAGCTGCCGCACTCCGCCCGGTTGCAGCCCACCTTGGTGCCGGTGAGGCCCAGGTCCTCGCGAAGGGTCTCGGCCAGGGTCCGTCGCGCCGGCACCTCGACGGAGCATGGCCGGCCGTTGACCGTGAAGCCGACCTGGCGGCGGGCGGAGGTGGCGATGGTCATGCCGGCCTCTCAGAACCCCGCGGTGGGCAGGATTCGATTGAGCGTGGTCTGCCGCGCCCGCTCCATGTGCTCGATCATGAGCCGCTCGGCTTCGTCCGCGTCGCGGGCGCGCAGGGCGGCCAGGATCTGCGCGTGCTCGGCCCAGGTGTCGTTCAGGCGCGCCACCGTGGAGGGCCACAGCACGCGCACCCGGTGCACCTGGTTCTGCAGATCCATGAGCAGGGTGGCCATGCGCTGGTTGCGGGAGCACGCATAGATCACCGCGTGGAACTGGGCGGCGGCCCGCAGCGAGCGCTCCGGCGAGCGGCCGGGACCGCGAGCCTGCTCGGCCCGCACCAGGCGATCGAGCAGGGCGAGCTGGTCCTCCTCGATCCGTAGGGCCCCGACCCGCGCGCACGTGCCCTCGAGCGGGGTGCGGATCTGGTAGATCTCCAGGATGTCCTCGACGGTGGGCCGCGAGACGAAGCTGCCCCGCTTCGGAACCACCTGGATGAGCCCCTCCGCCTCCAGACGCTGGAACGCCTCGCGCACCGGCGTGCGGCTCAGGCCGAAGTCGGCCGCGACCTTGTTCTCGGTGATGCGCTCGAGCGGTCGCAGGGTGCCGGTGATGATGGCGTCCTTCAGCCGATCATAGATCCGCGCCGGCCGGGCCGCGGCCGTCGCACCCGCGCCGTTGCCACGCCCGGACCGCCGACGGTCAGCGGCCACCGGGCACCGTGTAGTAGTACACGATCGCCTTGCTGCCCGTGATGCTGTACGGCACCCACGGGATGTCGCGGCGCTTGGCCCACAGCTCGTCCTGGGCGTGCACGAAGAGCCACATCGCCTCGTCGTGCGCGGTCCGGTAGAGCTCCTGGTAGATCTTGCGCCGCTTCTCCAGATCCACCTCGCTGCGGCCAGCAAGCACCAGCTCCTTCAGCCGCGGGACGGTCATGTGGTCACGCATCATCACCCAGTTCAGCATCACGTCCGGCTCGAACTGGGTGCCCCACGCCACCGAGGTGATGCCCTGGAAGGTGTTCTCCTGCGCGTCCTTCTGGATCTTGGCCCGCTCGGTGGGGACCAGCTTCACCCGGATGCCCACCTGCCTGAGCTGCCCGGCGACCGCCTCGGCGATCTCGGTGTCCTTGAGGAAGACGCCGGAGGAGATGGACCACGTGGTGTCGAGACCCTGTGGATACCCGGCCTCGGCCAGGATCTGCTTGGCCCGCGCCGGGTCGTAGGGGAACGGTTTCACGCTCGGGTCGAAGCCGAGCCACGCGGGCGTGAAGGGCCCCGCCATGACGATGCCGCGGTTGCCGAGCACGTTCTTGACGATGGCGTCCTTGTTGACCGCGAGGTTCGCGGCCTCCCGCACCTTGCGGTTGTCGAAGGGCGGAGCGGCCACGTTGAACGGATAGATGATGATGCGCCCGCCTTTCACCGGCACCACCTGGGTGTCGCCGCTGTCGATCATCTCGAGCTGGGGCGCAGGCGGCGTGGCGATGATGTCGACGCCGCCGCTGCGCAGCTCGGCGGCGCGGGTGCTCGCGTCGCGGATGGTGCGGAAGACGAGGCGCTTGGGATTGACCGGGCCCCGCCAGTAGCTCGGGTTGGCCTCCAGCACCAGCTGCTGGTCGCGCTTCCACTCGACGAAGCGGTACGGTCCGGTGCCGATCGGTTGCTGGGCGAACGCGGGCACGCCCGCCTTCTCGCGCGTCTCCTTGGGTAGGATCTGCAGGCGCGTCAGGTTGAAGAGCAGCGCCGACACCGGCTCGGAGGTGATCAGGTCCACCGTCTGCGGATTGCGGATCTCCAGCCGCGCGATGCCGCGCGCGAAGACGGAGCGGCGGTTCTTCGGGTCCGCGTACTGCTCGAACGAGTACTTGACGTCCTCCGCCTCCAGGGGCTTGCCGTTGTGGAAGGTCACGCCCTTGCGGAGGTGGAAGCGCCAGGTGGTCGGGTTGAGGATCTCCCACTTCTCGGCGAGCAGGCCCACCGGCTTGAACTCCTCCCCCTCGATGCCCACCAGGCAATCGAAGAGGTGCTGCTGATAGATCTCGGAGGTGAAGAGCATGCTGGTGGGCGGATCCAGGCTCTCGCCCTCCTCGCCGATGGCCACCACCCACTGGGCCTTCGGGGTCTGGGCCCGTAGCGCCCCGGGCCAGGCGGCCAGTCCGGCCAATGCGATCGCGATCGTCGCCATCCAGAGATGCCGGGGGCCATGACCGGCGCGGTGCCAGAGGCGCATGCACGTCTCCTTGACGAGGGTGTCCTTGGGTGCGCCATGTATACCAGTAAAGTGCAGCCTTGCCAATCGCGAGATCCGGCCTCGCCTTGACAGCGTCGGCACCCGAGCCGTACGCTCTCGGGGTCCCGAGCGAGGAGCTGCGAGCACCGTCTTCATCAACCCAGACCGAGGTGTGCCATGGCCAACCCGACGACGCCCCGATCCCCCGAAGAGACCGAGCTGCTGGAGCGCGCGCGCAAGCGGCTGCCCGGCGGCGTGCTGGGCACCTCCCGCTACGCGGACGACGTGGGCTTCGTCGTCAAGCACGGCCGGGGCTCGAAGATCTACGACGTGAGCGGGCGGGAGTACATCGACTACGTGCTGGCCTCGGGGCCGCTCATCCTGGGCCACGCCCACCCGGCGGTGGTGGCCGCGGTGCGCCGGCAGATCGAGGCGGGCTCGACCTACTTCATGGTGAACGAGCCGATCATCGAGCTGGCCGAGGAGATCTGCCGGGCGATGCCGTGCGCCGAGCAGGTGCGGTTCACCTCGACCGGGTCGGAGGCGACGTTCTTCGCGCTGCGCGTGGCGCGGACCTACCGCAAGCGCGACAAGATCCTCAAGTTCGAGGGCGGCTACCACGGCGCCCACGACTACGGGATGATGAGCTCCTCCCCGCGCTCGCCGAAGGCCTTCCCCGCTCCGGTGCCCGATTCCTCGGGCATCCCCCACGCCATCGAGGACGAGGTGCTGATCGCGCCCTACAACGACCTCGCGACGGTCGAGGGGATCGTGGCCACTCACGCCGACGAGCTGGCCGCGGTGATCATCGAGCCCTTCCAGCGGCTGATCCCACCCCAGCCCGGCTTCCTCTCGGGCCTGCGTGAGATCACCCGGCGGCACGGCGTGCTGCTGATCTTCGACGAGGTCGTCACCGGCTTCCGCCTCGCCTACGGCGGGGCCCAGCAGTACTACGGGGTGACTCCGGACATCGCGTGCGTGGGCAAGATCGTGGGCGGCGGCTTCCCGCTGGCCGCGGTGTGCGCCTCCGCGGAGCTGATGCAGCCGTTCGACCCGGGGCAGGACGGCAAGGGGGACTTCATCTCGCAATCGGGCACGCTGAACGGCAACCCGATCGCCGCCGCCGCGGGCCTCGCCACCCTGGCCGAGCTGCGCAAGCCCGGCGCCTACGAGACCATCCACGGCACCGGCAAGCGCCTGATGGCGGGCCTCACCGCCCTGGCCCAGCGCTCGGGCCTGCCCGCGCAGGTGGTGGGCGAGCCGGTGGTCTTCGACCTGATCTTCACCGACGAGCCGGTGACCGACTACCGCTCACTGCAGAAGGCCGACGGCGCCCTCGGCCGGGCCTTCACGACCGAGCTGATCAAGCGCGGCGTGGTCAAGAACACCCAGAAGATGTACATCTCGCTGGTGCACTCGGAGCAGGACGTGGCCGCCACGCTCCAGGCCTGCGAGGACGCGCTCAAGGTGCTGCCGAAGACGAAGAAGCGGGTCTAGGCGACGTAGATCTTCTTGAGCTCCCCGGCGGCCCAGGCCACCGCGTCCTCGGGCCGCATGCCCTGGATGCTCTTCGCGAACATGTCGACCAGGATGTACTTCGAGAGCGCTTCGGTGGCTCGCCGGTCGGGAGGGCCGGCGTAGCCCACCGGGCGCGCGTACTGCAGCGTCTCCGGGAACACCGCGGTCTTCGGGTCCTTCTTCCACAGCGGGTGATCGCGGTAGGCCCGCGTGCCCGGGATCCCGAAGGTGTCCATCACCTCGAAGTAGCGGTCGTACTGGGCGCGGTCCATGTAGAAGCGGATGAAGTCCTTGGCGAGCTTGGGCTGCCGGGAATACTTCATGACGCAGCTCGACCAGAGCGGCAGGAAGTAGAAGCGGCCCGCGGGGCCCGCCGGGTAGTGACCGTGGTTCATGCCTTTGTAGACGTCGGGGAACTTCTGCCGCGCGGCCACATAGATGCTCGGGGCATTGCCGGTGAGGGAGATCTCCTGCGAGAGGAAGGCGCGGTTGTTGTTGCTGTCGTCCCAGGCGAGCCCGCCCTCGTCGAAGCATTCCTTCCAGAGCACGTTGTTGAACTTCACGGCCTCCACGGTGGCCTTCCGGTCGAGGGCGACGGTGCGCCCATCCTTGTCGATCTCCATGCCGCCCCACATCCACACGAGTGGATACGCCCAGGCATTCGGATCGTTGATGCTGTGCCCGAAGGCCTGGCCGAAAGGCTTCCCCTTGGACTTCATCTTCCGGCCCGCCGTCCGGAACTCGTCCCACGTCTTCGGGTAGGAGAGACCCTCCTGCTGGAGCCAGTCCTCCCGGTAGTTCACCGCCCACGAGATGATGAAGTGCGGCAGGCCCACCCATCGGCCGCCCGCGAAGCAATTGACCTTGGCGTAGTCCCACCAGCCGCCCTGCTTGGAGCCGATCTCCTCGGCCACGTCGCTCATGTCGACCAGCGAGTTCTCGTAGAGCTGGGGATGGTTGTTGCCGATCACGATGATGTCGGGCCCGGCACCGCTCTGGATCGCGGCGGTGACCCGGGCCTGGATGTCGTTTTGATTGATGCGCTCGAGTGCGACCTCGACGCCCGCCTGCTTGCCGAATTCCTTGGCCTGGGCCTCGAACAGGACGTCGGCGGCGGGGATGAAGTGCGACCACTGCAGGAACTGTAATCGCGCGCCCTGGGCGAACGCGGGCGCGCGCCGGGCCGCCACGATGCCTTCCACGCCGAGCATTGCCGCGGCCGCGCCGGCCTTGCCGGACACCGTGAGGAATCGACGACGATCGAGCACCCTGTTCATGGTAGACCTCCTCATCCTGGTTGGGCTCGCCGCGGGATTTCCGTCTCAGCCGCCCTTCAGCCGCGGATCGAGCAGATCGCGGAGGGCGTCGCCCAGCATGTTGAAGCCGAAGACGGCGAGGGACAGGGCGACGGCGGGCCAGATGGCGAGCCACGGCGCGCGGTACATGTGATCGAGGCCGGCCAGCGAGAGCATGCCCCCCCAGGTCGGGTAGGGCGGCGGCACGCCCAGGCCCAGGAACGACAGGCTCGCCTCGGTGAGGATGACGGTGGAGAGCCCGGTGGTGGCGACCACGATGATGGTCGGCACCACGTTGGGCAGGATGTGGGTCAGGGTGGTGCGGAGGTGGCCCGCGCCCAGAGCCCGCGCGCTCTCCACGAAGGTGTGCTCCTTGACGAGCAGGGCCACGCCCCGGACCACCCGCGAGTTCTGGATGCCGAAGGCGATCCCGAGCACGATGGTGATGTTCCACACGCTCGGCCCCAGCAGCGACATGATCGACAGCAGCAGGAGCAGCGGAGGGAAGGCCATCCACGCGTCGACCCCGCGCTGCACCACCAGGTCGAACCGCCCGCCCAGGTAACCCGAGACGACCCCGATCACGGTGGCCAGCACGCTGCCGATGGCGACGGCGCCGAAGCCCACGTAGAGCGAGATGCGCGCGCCGTAGATGAGGCGGGTGAGCAGGTCGCGGCCCAGCTCGTCGGTGCCGAGCCAGTGCGCGCCGTTCATGGCGATGAAGCGCTCGCGCAGGCTGGTCTGCGCGAAGCCGTAGGGCGCGATCCACTCGGCCAACACCGCGGCGGCGAGCATCGCCAGCACGATGGCCCCGCCGATGGCGCCGAGCGGCTTGTCGACCCACCACGGCCGGCTCCGCGCGTCGAGCGCCGGCCCGGCCGGCGCCATGCGGGGGGAGGCATCGGAGGCGCCCGTCGAGGCTCCCGCCGACCTAGTATCGAATGCGCGGATCCAGGAACGCATAGGAGAGGTCGATCAGGAGGTTCAGGCCCACCACCATCGCCGCGATGATCAGGTTCACCGACTGCACGACCGGATAGTCGAGGCGGGTCAGCGCCTCGAAGAAGAAGAGGCCGACCCCGGGCAGGCGGAAGATCGACTCGATGATGACCGAGCCCCCGATGTAGAGCGGCATCTGCAGGCCGATCAGGCTGATCACCGGGATCATCGCGTTCTTGAGCGCGTGGCGCAGGATGATCGGGCGCTCGGCGAGCCCCTTCGACCACGCGGTGCGGATGTAGTCCTGGCGCAGCACGTCCAGCAGCGCCGAGCGCATGATGCGCATCACCGGGCCCGCGCGGGTCACCCCGAACACCAGCGCGGGCACCAGCATGATCTTGAGGTTCTCGAGCGGGTCGACCGTGAAGGCGACGTACGTCCACACCGGCGTCCACTTGAAATAGATGGACGGCAGCACCACGACCAGCACCGCCAGGCCGAAGTAGGGGACCGAGAGCGCGAGAATGGCGAGCACGCGGCCGACGTAGTCGGACGCGGTGTCCTGGCGCGCGGCCGAGACGATGCCGATGGCCACGCCCAGCACGACCGAGACCACGATGGTCAGGAGCGCGAGCTCGAGCGTGACCGGAAAGCGCCGGGCGAACTCGTCGAGGATCGGCTGCCGCGTCCAGTAGGACGTGCCGAAGTCGCCCCGGAGCACGATGCCGCCGATCCATTCGAGGTACTGGACGTGCACCGGCCGGTCGAGGCCCAGGTCGTGACGCAGGGCCGCGAGGGTGGGCGCGTAGGCGTGCCCCTCCACCATGCGGGTGGCCACGTCGCCCGGCATGAAGCGCATGAGCGCGAACACGAGGACGCTCACCAGGAAGAGCGTCGGCACCGCGAGGAGGAGCCGGCGGAGGACGTACCGCTTCACGGGTCGACCCGGCCGCGCCTACTTATCGAGCCACGTGTAGAGGAGCCGCATGCCGAGGCCGTAGCCGTCGTGGTGGCGGAAGCCCTTCACGTAGGGCGGGTGCGCCACGTACTGGGGCCACTGCGGCACGTAGACGTAGTAGGCCTTGTCGGCCAGGTAGCGCTGGATGTCGTCCACGATCTGCTTGCGCTTCTTCGGATCCATCTCGCGCCGCTGGGCCACCAGCATCTTGGTGAGCTCGCCGTCGGCCACGTGGCTCTGGTTGGTCGGCAGCTCGGGGTAGAACCGACCGAAGAGGAAGTCGTCCACCTCGGTGAAGGGGGTGGAGGGGCCCATCGCCGCCTTCTCGAACTTGCCGAGCGCGGTGGTGGAGATGTACTTGCCGTACTCCTCCGGCTTCAGCTCGACGGTGATGCCGACCTTCCCGAGATCCTCCGCGGCCAGCTCGTAGTAGCTGCGCCACGGCACCACGTAGCCCGGCCAGTAGTAGATCGGCATCGTGAAGCCCTTGGCGTAGCCGGCCTCCGCGAGCAGCTTCCTGGCCTCGGCCGGGTCGTGGCCCACGAGATACTTGGCCTTGGCCGGGTCGATCTTCGAGACGTCGAGCTTCCAGTCGGTGAGCGCGCAGGGCACCGGCCCCGCGTCCACGCAGCCCTCTCCGAAGAGCAGCGCGTCGTTCCACGCCTTCCGGTCGATGGCGAGTGACACCGCCCGGCGCACCCGCAGGTCGTTGAACGGGGGCTGGTCGGTGCGCATGTAGATGAAGCCCTGGCCGATGACCTTGTAGGGGGTGATCGACATCTCGGGGCTCGTCTGCTTGAGCGAGCGCGCCTCCTCCGGGCTGATCCAGCCCCAGACGTGCGGCAGCTCCGCCTTGCCCGCCCGCAGCACCGCCAGGCGCGCCGCCGCGTCCGGGGTGATGTCGATCGTCACCCCGTCGAGGTAGGGGAACCCCTTCATGAAGTACGTCGGGTTGCGCTCGAAGACCATGCGCACGCCCTTCTCGTACGACTTGAGCACGAAGGGCCCGGTGCCGATGACCGCGTCCGGATTGTTGAAGTCCTTGAACTTCTCCTCGGCCTCGCGCGGCAGGATCGCGCAGAAGCTCGGGCTGGCCAGGTGGTTCAGGAACGGGGCGTAGGGCTCCTTCAGGGTGATCTTCACCGTGTAGCGGTCGACCACGTCGATGGACTGCACCGGCTCGAAGCGCTCGCGGAAGCCGGACTTGGCCATGAAGCGCTCGATCGAGTACTTGACGTCCTCCGCGTTGACCTCGCGCCCGTTCACCGGCGGCTTGTTGTGGAAGCGCACGCCCTTCCGGAGGCTGAAGGTGTAGACCTTGCCGTCCTTGGAGACCGTCCACTTCTCGGCCAGGTCGGGCAGGATCGAGAAATCGGTGGGCGACTTCTGCTCGGGCCCGTTGGGGAAGCGCACGAGCTGGCTGTAGGACAGGCTGACGTACGAGTGGGTGAGGAAGCTGATGGAGAGGTGCGGATCGAGGCCGGGCGCCTCGCGCTCGGCCACCCGGATCACCCCACCGCGCTTGGGCTGGGCGGCGCCTTGCTGGGCGGCCGCCGGCTCCGCGGCGACGAGGCCCGTGAGGAGCGCGACGACGAGGAGGCGGGCGAGGCGCGGACGGGTCCGGGTCAAGGCGCGGCGCGCCATCTCAGGCCTCCGCCTCCATCAGGATCGGCGTGTCCTGGGCCGGCTTGTAGCCCATGTGCAGCGGGAACTCGGCGCTGACCGGCCACGGCCGCGGGAACTTCAGCCAGAGCCGCAGCATGTGGCGCTTCTGGTTCAGCTCGGGGCCATCCACGAACTCGGTCCGCGAGTGCAGGATCGTGTAGTTGTTGATGAACTGGATGTCGCCCAGCTCGAGGTCCATGTCCAGGCGCAGGTCGGCGCGGCGCGTCTGCTCGTCCAGGAAGTCGAGCGCGGCCCGCTCGAAGGTCGTGAGCGGCACCGCCCGCTTCACCGCGCCCGCGTTGATCTGGTTGCGGATGTAGCGGCAGCTCACCACTCCGTCCCGGCAGCCGAACACCGGGATCGGCCGGTCGGACACCCCGCGCTCGGTGAGCGCGGCCTCGCGGCGGATGTAGTAGAAGCCGTTGTAGAGGAGGCCGAGGTACTCGGGGTGCTGGCGGAGGATCTCGTCGTGCACGGTCACCGAGCTCACGATGCTGCTGAGCCCGCCGGCCAGGCCGCGCCGCAGGCAAAGCAGGCCGACCAGATCGCCCGCGTCGGTGTGATAGGGCAGGTAGGCGTTGGTCTCGTAGCCGCGCACGTCGATGTTGCCGTAGGTCCGGCCGTGATCGAAGACGTGGCCGAGGAGCTCGCCCTGCGGGTTCTGGTAGAGCGGCGAGCCCAGGTAGCGGCCCAGGCCCCAGAAGATGAGGCCGACGTCGTCGTCGCGGTAGCGCGTCACCGGTAGCCCGCGGACCACCACGAAGCCCCGGCCGTCCACCAGCTCGGCGAGGGTCTGCTCGAGCTTCGGGCGCAGGACGGTCAGAGGGAAGTGCTTGCGCTGGATGGCTTCGAGCGGCCGGCCGCTCGCTCGCGCGGTGGCGAGGGCCTGGTCGACGTCGGCGATCTCGGCGTCGGTCAGCGTGACGATCCAGGAGGTCTCGCGCGCGAGCACGTCGCCGCGCCAGGCCTTCGGTCCGGTGGTCGGGGTCATCGCGATCTGGCTCATCGGAGCACCTCTTTCTATCGGTTCACTGGGGGCGCGGATCGAGCGCGTCGCGCAGCCCGTCGCCCAGGATGTTCAGCGCGATGACCACGAGCGAGATCATCAGGCCGGGGTAGAGCGCCATCCACGGCGCCTGCGAGAGATAGCGTTGGGCCGCGTTGAGCATGCTCCCCCACGAGGGGGCGGGCGGCTGCTGGCCCAGCCCGAGGAACGACAGGCTCGCCTCCGCGATGATCGCGGCGGCGACGGTCAGGCTCGACTGGATGAAGAGCGGCGGCAGCATGTTGGGCAGGATGTGGCGGACCGTGATGCGGCGGCTCGAGCAGCCGAGCGCCCGCGCGGCGTCCACGTAGTCCTCGGTCTTGATCGCGAGCACGGTGCCGCGCGCGAGACGGACGAAGGCGGGGAGGGCCGCGATCCCGATGGCGATCATCGCGTTGCCCAGGCTCGGGCCGAGGAAGGCGGCCAGCGCGATGGCCACGATCAGGAACGGAATGGCGAGCATGGCGTCGATGATCCGCATGATAACGCCGTCCACCCAGCCTCCGATATAGCCCGAGACGAGCCCCACCGGGACGCTGACCACCACTGCGATCACCACCGGGATGACCCCGGCCAGCAGCGAGGCGCGGGCGCCCCACAGCAGGCGCGACAGCACGTCGCGCCCGACCTCGTCGGTGCCGAGCGCGTGGGCCGCGGACGGGGCCTTGCGCACCGCCGCGAAGTTGGTGGCGATCGGATCGAACGGCGCCAGGTGGGGCGCGGCGAGGGCGATCAGGACGAACGCGAGCACCACCGCTCCGGCCGCCGCCACCAGCGGCCGCCGCGCGAGGCGCCGCACGAGGCCGATCATTCGCGGAGCCGCGGGTTGACGAGGAAGTAGAGCACGTCGGCGGCCAGGTTGAGCAGGATGAACAGCGTGGCCGATACCAGGACCACCGCCTGCACCACCGCGTAGTCCCGGTTGAACACGCCGTCCACCAGGAGCTTGCCGAAGCCCGGGATCGCGAAGATCTGCTCGGTCAGCACCGCGCCGGAGAGGAGCCGGCCGAACTCGATCGCCCCCAGCGTGATGATGGGGATCAGCGCGTTGCGGAGCGCGTGCTTGAGGATGATCGTCCCCTCCGGCACGCTCTTGGCCCGCGCGGTCCGCACGTAGTCCGCGCCCAGGGTCTGCAGCATCGCGCTCCGCGTGTGGCGCATCATGACCCCGGCCACGCCGGTGCCGAGCACCAGCGACGGCAGCAGGATCGCGGTGAGGTTGCGGCGGAGGTCCTCCCACGGGGGCACGTAGCCGGAGGCGGGCAGCCAGCCCAGGCGCACCGCGAATAGCAGAATGAGCATGATGCCGAGCCAGAAGTGGGGGACCGAGAGGCCAGAGAGCGCGAGCAGGTTGACGGTCACGTCGAGCGGCGTCCCTTTGCGGGCCGCCGACACGATGCCGGCCGGGATGCCGATGACCAGCGCGATCAGCATCGCGAAGACGGAGAGCTGGGCGGTCACCGGCAGCTTGGAGACGATCAGCTCCGCGACCGGGATGCGGCTGCGCAGGGATTCGCCGAAGTCGCCCCGCAGGACGTTGCCGATCCAGATGCCGTACTGCACGGGCAGCGGCCGGTCCAGGTGGTACCGGGCGCGGATGGCCGCGACCACCGCCGGATCCTGCTCCTCGCCGGCCAGGGCGATCGCCGCGTCGCCCGGCAGGAGCTGCTGCAGCGAGAAGATCAGGACCGAGACGAAGAAGAGCGTCGGGACCAGCACCGCCAGCCGGCGCGCGACGTAAAGCCAGAGGGACATGCCGGGGCGGTGGACTCAGGAGGGCTTCAGACCCCTGAACCGGATGATGCCGTCGGGGTAGGGCGTGAAGCCCTGGATCTTCCCGCTGTAGCCGGTGAACACCCGGCGGTGCCAGAGGATCAGGCGCGGCACGTCGCGGGCCATGATCTGGGTGGCCTGGTCGTAGAGTTTCTTGCGCTCGGCGGAGTCGGCAACCTGGCGCGCTTTCGTCAGCAGTGCGTCCACGTCTACGTTGCAGTAGTGGCTGTCGTTCTGTGCCCCGTTGCACGTCATGAACGTGTAGACGTTGCCGTCGGGATCGGGGCGCCCGCTCCAGAACGTGAAGTAGGCCTCGAAGTCGCCCCGGCGTCCCGCCTGCAGCATCGTGACGTTCTCCTGGGTCTGGAGCGTCACGGTGACGCCGGCCTCCGCGAGCATCGACTGGATGATCAGCGCGGCCTCCTGCCGATCGCGCTCCGGCGGCACGATCAGCGTGAAAGTGAGGTTCGGCTGCCCGGCCTCGCGCAGGAGCTGGCGGGCGCGGGCCACGTCGCGCTTCGCGACCGCCACCTTGATGTCGTAGTACGGGCTCACCGGGCTGACGAACTGGTTGCCCGCGATGTACTCGCCCACGAACGCCGTCTTCACGAGCGTCTCGCGATCGATCGCGAGGTCGATGGCCTGCCGCACCCGCACGTCGGCCAGCGCCTTGGCCTTGGGGCCGTTGTTCACGTTGAGGGGGATCATCGTGTAGCCGAGCTCGGGTACGCCGACCACCTTGAGCCGGGCGTCGCCCCGGATCTCGGCCAGGTCGGTGGGCGAGACTCGCTCGATCATCTGGAGATCGCCCGACCGCAAGCTGGCGAGCCGGGCGGTGGAATCGGTGATCGGCACGAACTCGATGCGATCCACGTGGAAGCTGGCCGCGTCCCAGTAGTCGGCCACGCGCTCGACCACGATCTTGCCCTGGGCCACCCGCTGCACGAAGCGGTAGGGGCCGGCGCACACCGGCTGCGTGCCGAGCTTGTCGCCCAGAGCCCGCGCCGCCTTCGGCGACACCATCATCCCGGCGCGATCGGTCAGGGCGGCCAGGAGCGGCACCAGCGGCTGCGAGAGGTTGAGCCGCACCGTGAGATCGTTGACCACGTCGACGCTCTTGATCTCGCCGATCTCGGACTTGCGGAACGACCCCGGGGTGTTCTGATGCCGATCGATGTTGAAGCGGACCGCCTCCGCGTTGAACGGCTCGCCGTCCTGGAAGCGGACGCCCGGCCGCAGCTTGATCACGATCGCGCGGCGGTCGGCGGACCACTCGTAGCCGGTGGCGAGCTGGGGCACGATGCGGAGATCCGGAGTGACGTCGAAGAGCTTGTCGCAGAGCGCGGCGAAGACCAGCCGGCCGGTGTAGGCGCGGCTGATCGTGGGGTCGAGCGCGTCGGGCTCGTCGTTGAGGCCGATGCGGAGCACGCTCTGCGCGCCCGCAGCGCAAGGAACGAGCAGCAGGACGGCGACCACCGCGATCAGGACCCGGCGCATGCGTTCTCCTTCGTGGGCGGGGTTTCGGTGCGAGTCGGTGCTCTCCGACCGGATACTGCGGTGACGGCGCGGCACTGTCAAGGAGGGCGTGATCGCGGTAGTATCCGTCGAGCCGGGGGTGACGGCTCCGCCCGGCACAAGGAGGCCACGGCCATGACGCTCAAGGGGTTCTCTCACATCGGGCTCTCCACGCGGGATCTGGACCGGACGCGCGACTTCTACGAGCACGTGCTCGGCTTCCGACCGGTGCGCTGCGACGTCCTCAAGGTCAAGGAGGGAGGGCAGATCCGCCACATCTTCTTCGACACCGGGCGCGATCAGCTCATCGCGTTCATGGAGGCGCGCGACGTGCCCGGCGTGCCCGCGGACTACGACGCGGGTATCAACCGCGGGCTCGGGGTGCCGAGCGCGTTCTACCACTTCGCGTTCGAGGCGGGCTCGGAGGCGGCGCTCGAGGACAAGCGTCACGAGCTGCTCGCCCGGGGTGTCGACGTCACCGACGTGGTGGACCACGACTGGGCCAAGTCGATCTACTTCAAGGACCCCAACGGCATCCAGCTCGAGTTCTGCTGCTTCACCCGCAACCTGAATGCCGACGACGCCCGGATGCAGCCCCGCGCGGAGATCTCGGTGGAGCGGCTGGGGCTCCGGGATCGTGCCGCGCTGAGCCGGCGCTGAGCGCGGCCCGACCCGGGACGGAGAGCTCGAATGCCACGGATCATCGACATGGAGTGCAGCGTGCCCTACGGGGCGGCCGCGGCGGAGAAGACCGCGGAGGCGTCCCCGCAGCCGGCGGCGGCCGGTGCCCCCGCGCAGCCCGCGGGCTACGGCATGGCGAACTACGGCCGCATCTTCCGTTCGCGGCGGGAGGGCGCGGACCATCGCCCGGACGTCGAGCTCGACGCCTACGTCGAGAAGCTCGGCAAGCTCGGCATCGTCCGCTCGGTGCCGTTCGGCGTCACGAACGAGGAGACGGTGCAGCTCCTCCGCCGCTTCCCCGGCCGCTTCCTCGGGCTGGCCCGCATCAGCGTCAACGCGTTCAAGGGCATGGCTGGCGTGCGAGAGCTGGAGCGGCTGGTGCGCGAGGAAGGCTTCTGCGCCCTCGGCGTCTCCGCGCTGGTGGACTGCATACCGGCGAGCGATCGCCGCTACTATCCGCTCTACACCAAGGCGGCCGAGCTGGGCATCCCGGTGCGCATCTACTCCTCGATGAACTACGCCAACGATCGCCCCTACGACCTCGGCCACCCGCGGAACCTCGACCAGGTCGCGATGGATTTCCCCGAGCTCAAGATCATCGGAGGGCTCGGCGGGTGGCCGTGGGTGAACGAGATGGTCGCGCTCGTGCGCCGGCACCCGAACCTGCACGTGGACACCTCCGCGCATCGCGCGAAGTACCTCGGCCAGCCCGGATCGGGCTGGGAGATGCTGATCCAGTTCGGCAACACGCTGATCCAGGACAAGGTCATGGTCGGGCTCTCGGCCGGGCTCGTCGGGCAGCCGCACGAGACGCTCATCGAGGAGTATCTGGGGCTGCCGCTCAAGGACACGGTCAAGGAGAAGTGGCTCTACCGGAACGCGGCCCGCGTCTTCGGCCTGGACTGAGGCCGCGATGACCGAGTCGCTCGGGCTTCCGGACGGCGGCCGCGGCGGGGCGCTCGCCGGGGTCGTGATCGTGGAGCTGGCCGAGACCCTGGCCGGTGAGCAGGCGGGCGGGCTCCTCGCCGACCTCGGCGCCACCGTGATCAAGATCGAGCCCCCCGGGGGCTCGCCGATGCGGCGGCGCGGCCCCGGCGTCGCCGGAGAGGATTCGCTCGCCTTCCAGACGGAGAATCGCGGCAAGCATTCGGTGCGGGCCGAGCTCGCGGAGCTAGGGACGGAGCCGTGGCTCGCGCGGCTGCTGGCCGCGGCCGACGCCCTCGTGGAGGATCTGGGGCCGGGGCGGCTGGAGGCGGCGGGATTGTCGCCGAACGCGCTCGAGCGGCGGAACCCGCGCCTGGTCACCCTGCGCATCTCGCCGTTCGGGCAGACCGGGCCGCTGGCCGGCGAGCGCGGCGAC
>DATMMH010000003.1:0-2658 GCA_035569855.1 Candidatus Dormiibacterota bacterium | reverse complement strand
CCGGCCAATGGAAGCGGGCTGGTCTCGGAGGGCCGAAGGATCTGAGGGGGTGGGACGACTTCACGCGCCTGCCGCTCACCGAGAAGCGCGAGCTGGTCGAGGACCAGGCGGCCTCTCCGCCGTTCGGCACTGACCTGTCGTATCCGCCCGACCGCTACGTGCGCGTGCACCAGACCTCCGGGACCACCGGGACTCCGCTGCGCTGGCTCGACACCCAGGAGTCGTGGGACTGGTGGGCGCGCTGCTGGGGCTTCGTGCTGAGCGCGGCGGGGCTCGGCCCCGGGGACCGCGTGTTCTTCCCGTTCTCGTTCGGGCTCTTCGTGGGCTTCTGGGCCGGCTTCGAGGGCACCCGTGCGCTCGGCGCCCTCGCGATCCCGGGAGGTGGGCAGGACTCGGTCCAGCGTCTGGCCGCCATCGAGGCGCTCGGCGCCACCGCGATCTGCTGTACGCCCTCCTACGCGCTGCACCTGGCCGAGATCGCCCGGGAGCGTGGCGTTCGACTCGACCGGCTGGCCGTGCGCACCACCGTCCACGCGGGCGAGCCCGGCGCGGGCATCCCGTCGGTGCGCGCCCGCATCGAGGAGGCCTGGGGGGCGCGGGCCTATGACCACGCGGGTATGACCGAGATGGGAGCCTACGGCTTCGAGTGCGCGGCCCGCGCCGGCCTGCACGTCAACGAGTCGGAGTTCATCGCCGAGGTCATCGACCCGGCCACCGGCCGGCCCGCCGACGAGGGCGAGCTGGTCCTCTCCAACCTGGGCCGCCTGGGCTCGCCCTTGCTCCGCTACCGCACGGGCGACCGGGTACGGGTGGCCAGGCCCCCGTGCGAGTGCGGGCGCAGCTTTCTCCGGCTCGAGGGTGGCATTCTCGGACGGGTGGACGACATGCTGATCGTCCGCGGGGTCAACGTGTTCCCCTCGGCGCTGGAGGGCATCGTGCGGCGGTTTTCCGCCGTGGACGAGTTCCTCATCGAGGTCTATCGGCGCGGGCATCTCGACGAGGTGCGCCTGCTGCTCGAAGTCAGCGGCGACGCGGAGCCGGTGGTGGCCGCGGTGCGGGAGGCGGTACGGGTGGATCTGGGCATCCGGGTCGAGGCGGTCCCGGTGCCCGGCCAGAGCCTGCCCCGCTACGAGTTGAAGGCGCGGCGGCTGGTGCGGCGAACCAGCGAATAGCGCGCTCGCATAGTCTACGCGCGAGCCCGGCCGCCCGGATGTGTTGACCGGGCTCGGACGGGCTGGTACTGATTGATCGCCATGCCGTCCGTGGGGCCCGAGAATTCCGCCGTGCTCATCACCCGTGTCGCGGCCGGAGACCGCGACGCCTTCGGCCGCTTCTACGACCTGCTGGCCCCGGTCGCTTTCGGCATGATCCGACGCGTGCTTCGAGACCAGGAGGCCGCCGCCGAGGTCTTGCAGGAGGTCTTCTGGCAGGTGTGGCGGGAGGCCTCCCGTTACGACCCAAAGCGCGGTAGCCCGGAGGCGTGGGTCGTCATGCGCGCGAAAGCCCGAGCAATCGATCGCCTGCGTTCCATACGTAGACGGGATAGGACCTTCGTGGCTCCGCTCGACGAGTCCGTCGCGCGCCGGGACGACGAGCAGGCCGAGAATCCGGCGGTCCTGGCGGAGGAGCGCGGCCTGGTGCAGAAGGCGCTGGCACAGCTGCCGGAGCCACAGCGGCGGGTGATCGAGCTGGCCTTCTACGATGGGCTGACGCAGTCGGAGATCGCGGCCCGGCTCGGCGAGCCGCTCGGCACGGTGAAGACGCGCACCCGGCTGGGCCTCGAGCGGCTGCGGGGAGCCATGAAAGGCGAGAGGCTGTCGGCGACATGACCCGCGACGAGATCGGCGAGCTGGCCGCGGCCTATGCCCTTGGCGGACTCGAGGGCGCCGAGCGCGCGCGCTTCGAGGCCTTGCTCCAGGCGGATGACCACGACGCGGTGACCGCGCTGCGCGACTTCGAGGACACGCTGGCCGGGCTCGCCGCCGCCGCGCCGGAGGCGCCGCCGCCCGGTGTGAAGGCCGCGCTCATGGCGCGGATCGCGGCGGCCGACGAGCGCGCCGGGGCTGCGGGGCGCCCGCTTCCGCGCCGGCGCATCATCTGGCCGGCGGTGCTGAGCGCCGCGATGGCCGCGGGCCTAGCCGCCATCGTCGTGGGTTGGAGCGTATCCGCCCGTTACGAGAAGCGGCTCGATGCCCTGGCGCGCGATGCCGATCGGCTGAAGGTAGATCTCCAGAGCCAGCAGGAGATCATCACGATCCTCCGAGATCCGGCGACCCAGATGGTCGCGCTGGCGGGACTGCCCCCCGCGCCGGCTGCCCGCGCGCGAATGCTCTGGCACGCGAAGGCGGGCGGGCTCTTCGTGACGACCGGGCTCCCGGCCGCGCCCGAGGGCAAGGCCTATCAGCTCTGGGCGATCGCGGGTGGCAATGCGCCGGTCTCCGCGGGGGTGTTCAACGTGGATGCCTCGGGCGCCGGCAGCCTCTCGGTGCATCCGCTCCCGGGAGTGGCCACGGTCGATGCCTTCGCGGTAACACTCGAGCCGGCCGGCGGGCTGCCGGCGCCGAGCGGGGCGATGTACCTCCTCGGGAAGTCCTAGCCCGCAGGAGGCCCTACGCCCGCCGCCGGGCGACCCGCAGCACCGCGACGATGGTCATGGCG
>DATMMH010000002.1:0-15900 GCA_035569855.1 Candidatus Dormiibacterota bacterium | reverse complement strand
CAGCTCGAGGGGCAGACGGCGCTGTGGCGCCTCCACCCGGTGATCGAGCGAGTGGCCCGCGAGGCGGCCGAGCGCCCGGCCGGGGAGCTATCGAGCTTCACGCCGGGACTCGATATCCAGGGCATGCTCCACGAGCGGATGGACGCGAGGCTGTTCCGATCGTGAGCCACGGGCCGCTGCCCAGGCCGCTCAAGATCGGCATCGGTGGGCCGGTGGGCTCGGGCAAGACCGCGCTCGTGGAGGCCCTGTCGCGCCGGCTGCGGGATCACCTCGACATGGCGGTGATCACCAACGACATCTACACACAGGAGGACGCGCAGTTCCTGATCCGCCGGGGCGCCTTGCCCGCCGAGCGTGTGGTGGGCGTTGAGACGGGCGGCTGCCCGCACACCGCCATCCGGGAGGACGCCTCCGTGAACCTGGAGGCGGTGCACGAGCTGCTGGCACGCTTCCCCGGGCTCGAGCTGCTCCTCGTGGAGAGCGGGGGGGACAACCTCTCGGCGACGTTCAGCCCCGAGCTGGTGGACGCGACGATCTACGTGATCGACGTCGCCGAGGGGGACAAGATCCCTCGCAAGGGCGGCCCGGGCATCATGCGATCCGATCTCCTGCTGATCAACAAGATCGACCTGGCGCCCTACGTGGGCGCCGATCTCGGTGTCATGGAGCGCGATGCCAAGCGCATGCGGGGAGGGCGGCCCTTTGTCTTCACCAACCTCCGGGAGGGTGTCGGCGTCGACGTCGTGGTCTCCTGGATCCGGCGCGACCTCCTCTTCGAGTCCTGAGCGACCGGCGCGAGCGGGGCGGGACGGGCAGCTCCGTCTCGCCTTCGAGGCGCGCGACGGCCGCACCGTGCTCACCGGCCGGCGCTACACGTTGCCGCTCCAGGCGCTGGAGCCGATGGATCTCACGGGTGACGGCTCCGCCACGCTGCTGCTCCTGAACCCGACCGGCGGGGTGCTCGCGGGTGATCGCCTCGACACCGAGGTGGCGGTCGGCCCCGGCTGCCGAGTGTGTCTCTCGACGCCGTCGGCCAGCCGAGTCTACCGGAGCCCGGGACCCGCCGCCGTCCAGCGGGTGTCGATCGACATCGGTGCGGGCGCCTCGCTCGAGTGGATCCCGGACCATCAGATCCCATCGCCGGGGGCGAAGCTCCGGCAGGCTACCGAGATCACGATGGCCCGTGATGCCACGCTGCTCTACTGGGACGCGTGGGCCACCGGCCGCGTGGCGCGGGGCGAGGCGTGGGGCTTCGACCTGCTGGATACGAGCCTGCTCATCCGCGATGGGGCGGGCCCGCTGCTGCGCGAGCGGGCGATCCTGGCCTGTACCCCGCCGCCCGACGGCCTGGGCGGCAGCGAAGGCTTCGGCTACGTCGCCACCTTCGTGGCCGTGAGGCCCGACCGTGAAGGGTGGGACGACCTGGCACACGCTCTCCACCACGTGCTGGCCGCGCCCGCGGCCGCTCGCTGCCTGGCCGGCGTGACGACGCTCGGGCGCGGCGGGGTGCTGGTGCGGCTCCTGTGCCCGAGCGCGCCCGCGCTCGGGGCGTCCGTCGTGGCCCTGTGGGGCGAATCTCGCCGGCAGCTCCTCGGTCTCGCGCCGCTCGACTTGCGCAAGCTCTAGGCATCTCTGCCCGTCCTCACGGCAGTCTCCGAGGTGGTCTGAGCGTGGGGCGGCCAAGATCTCGATTTCATTGTTCGGCCCCCGGGGCACGTCCCTTGCTCCCTCGACTCCCAAGGAGGGCCTCCATGAAACGGACCACCGTCCTGTCGCTCGTGCTCGCCCTGCTGCTCCTGCCCGTAGCGGAGGCCCTCGCGCAGAGCCGCAGCGAGACCTTGCTGGTCGTGGTCGAGCTCGGCCCGAACAGCATGGACATCCACGGGGTCGGGGCGAACCGGCCCGCGTACCAGTCGTCGTGGAATCTCTACGACCGGCTGATGACCTACGGGGTGAAGACGCTGCCCGATGGGACGCGGATGTACGACTACTCGGTGTTGAAGCCCGAACTGGCGGAGAGCTGGCAGATCGCGCCCGACGGCATGTCGGTCACCTTCAAGCTGCGCCGGGACGCCAAGTTCCACGACGGCTCGCCGGTCACCGCGAAGGACGTGAAGTGGTCGTTCGACCGCGCGGTCACGGTGGGCGGCTTCCCCACGTTCCAGATGAAGGCGGGCTCGCTGGAGAAGCCGGAGCAGTTCGGCGTGGTGGACGACTATACCTTCCGCGTGGCCTTCCTGAGGAAAGACAAGCTCACGATGCCGGACCTGGCGGTGCCGGTGCCGGTGATCATGAACTCCGAGCTGGCGAGAAAGCACGCGACGTCGGCCGACCCGTGGGCGATGGAGTGGGTGAAGAACAACGACGCGGGTGGCGGCGCCTACAAGCTCGAGTCCTGGAAGCCCGGGCAGGAGTCCATCTACGTCCGGTTCGACGAGTGGAAGTCCGGGCCGCTCCCGAAGCTCAAGCGGGTCATCGTCCGGGAGGTCCCGTCGGCGGGGAACCGGCGGGCGCTCCTCGAGCGCGGTGACGCCGACATCTCGTTCGACCTCCCGCCCAAGGACTTCTCCGAGATCGCGGCCGCCGGCAAGCTCGCCGTGGTGGCCCATCCGGTGGAGAACGCCCACGCCTACGTCGGCATGAACGTCAAGAACCCACCCTTCAACAACCTGAAGGTGCGCCAGGCGGTGGCCTACGCGATTCCCTACGAGAAGATCTTCCACTCCGGGATGTTCGACCGGGGCGCGCTCCTGATGGGAAATCCGATCGCGACCAACACCTTCGGCTACGACGCCAAGCTCTCCCCCTACAAGACCGACACGGCGAAGGCCAAGGCCCTCATGGCGGAGGCGGGCGTGCCGAACGGCTTCGACACCCAGCTCTACTTCGACCAAGGCTTCGCCACCATCAACGAGCCGGCCGCGGTGCTGGTGCAGGAGTCGCTCGGCCAGATCGGCATCAAGACCACGATCAACAAGATCCCGGGAGCGAACTGGCGGAACCTGATGCTCAAGAAGGAGATGCCGATCTACGTCAACGCGTTCGGGGGGTGGCTCAACTACCCCGAGTACTTCTTCTTCTGGAACTATCACGGCCAGAACGCGGTGTTCAACACTATGTCCTACCAGAACCCGGAGATGGACAAGCTCATCGACGCGGCCCGCTTCGAGACCGATCCCAAGAAGTACGCGGACCTCGTCCGGGGCTTCACCAAGCTCGCCATCGCGGAGGTGCCGCGGGTCCCGCTCTACCAGCCCAACCTGGACGTGGCGATGCAGAAGGGGATCACCGGCTACCAGTACTGGTTCCACCGGCAGCTCGACTTCCGGCAACTCTCGAAGAACTGACGCGCGGTCATGCTGCGGCTGATCGGGCGGAGGCTCCTGGCGGCCGCTCCCGGCCTCGCCGGGGTCGTCGTGGTCACGTTCGTCCTGACGCGGGCGCTGCCGGGTGACCCCGCAGCCTTCTTCGCGGGTCCCGCCGCCACTCGCGAGGCGATCGAGGAGATCCGGCGCAGCCTCGGCCTCGACAAGAGCCTCACCGTGCAGTTCGGCCTCTACGTGCGGGACCTTACGCGAGGCGACCTTGGGAAGTCCTTGACCACCGGTCAGCCGGTCCGGAGCGATCTGATCAGCCGGCTCCCGGCCTCCCTCGAGCTCACCGCGTGCGGCCTCCTGCTAGCGGTCGCGGTCGCCCTGCCGCTCGGGGTCCTGGCCGCCACCCGGCCCGGCTCGTGGGTGGATCACCTCTGTCGCATGCTGACCACCGCCGGGGTGTCGCTGCCGATCTTCTTCACCGGCCTGCTGCTCGTCTACGTCTTCTACTTCCTGCTCGGCTGGGCTCCGGCCCCCCTGGGCCGTCTGGACGCGTTCGCCTCGCCGCCGCGCTCCATCACGGGCTTCTTCCTGGTGGACGCGCTGATGGCGGGGGATCTCGTGATCATCGGGGCCATCCTCCGCCAGCTCGCGCTGCCCGCCATCACCCTCGGCCTCTTCGCGATGGCCCCGATCGCCCGGATGACCCGTGCGGCCATGCTCGGGGTGCTCTCGAGCGACTTCATCCGCACCGCGCGGGCCAGCGGCCTCGACCGGCGCACCGTGCTCGTCACCTACGCGTTCCGCAACGCGATGCTCCCGGTGGTGACGACGCTCGGCATGGTGTTCTCGTTCCTGCTCGGCGCCAACGTGCTGGTGGAGAAGGTCTTCGCGTGGCCGGGCATCGGCTCCTACGCGCTCGAGGCCCTGATCGTCTCCGACTATGCGCCGGTACAGGGTTTCATCCTCACCATGGCCTCGCTCTACGTGCTGCTGAACCTCCTGATCGACGTGCTGTACGGAGTCATCGACCCCCGCGCGAGGATCGAGGCGTGACCGCGCTCCTCCGACACGGCCGCTACGTGCTCGGGGAGAACCCGGTCACCGGGCTGGCCTTCGCGCTCTTCGTGCTCCTGGTGGTGCTGGCCGCGGCCGGGCCCTGGCTCGTGCCGTACGATCCCCTCGCCACCAACACCGCCGAAGCCCTCAAGCCGCCCTCGCGCGCCCACTGGTTCGGGACCGACCAGCTCGGCCGCGATCTGCTGAGCCGGGTGGTGGTGGCCACGCGGCTCGACCTGACGATCTCGATCTGCGCGGTGATGATCGCGTTCGCGGTGGGCAGCGCGGCCGGCGTCACCGGCGGCTTCTACGGCGGCTGGACCGATCGTCTGGTCGGCCGCGTGCTCGACACGATCATGGCCTTCCCGCTCTTCGTGCTCGCGATGGGCATCGTGGCCGCGCTCGGCAACACGGTGGCCAACATCGTGTACGCCACCGCGATCATCAACGTGCCGTTCTACGCTCGCCTCGCCCGCTCCGAGGTGATGGTGCGCCGCGAGGCCGGCTTCATCGAGGCGGCGCGCCTGGCCGGCAACGGGGGCGTGCGGATCCTGGCCGTGCACCTCTTCCCGAACTGTCTGCCCCCGATGATGGTGCAGATCTCGCTGAACCTGGGCTGGGCCATCCTGAACGCGGCGGGCCTGTCGTTCATCGGGCTCGGGGTGCGGCCGCCCACGCCCGAGTGGGGGATCATGGTGGCGGAGGGCGCGGCCTTCATCGTCTCGGGCGAGTGGTGGATCGCGCTCTTCCCCGGCGCCGCGCTGATGCTGGCGGTGTTCTGCTTCAACCTGCTGGGCGACGGGCTGCGCGACCTGATCGATCCACGGAGACGGACGTGAGCGATCCGCCGGTTCCCCTGCTGGCGGTGCAGGATCTCTCCGTCGAGTTCCGCACCCGGGCCGGGGTGGTGCACGCGCTGGACCGGGTGAGCTTCGACGTCCAGCGCGGCGAGACGGTCGGCGTGGTGGGGGAGAGCGGCTCCGGCAAGTCGGTGACCGCCTTCGCGCTGCTCCGCATCCTCGATCCGGCCGCGCGCATCACCGGGGGCAGCGCGGTGTTCGGCGGGCTCGATCTGGTCACCGCCAGCGAGCACGACCTGGGGCTGCAGCGGGGGCGCGAGCTCTCGATGATCTTCCAGAACCCGCGCACCGCGCTCAATCCCATCCGGCCGGTGGGGCGCCAGATCGCGGACGTGCTGCTGCGCCACGGCAACGTGGCCCGCGCCCAGGTGAGGCGCCGGGCGGTGGAGCTGCTGGCCCAGGTGCAGATCCCGGACCCGGCGCGGCGCTACGGGGCCTATCCCTTCCAACTCTCGGGCGGCATGTGCCAGCGCGTGATGATCGCGCTGGCCCTAGCGTGCTCGCCGTCGCTGCTGATCGCCGACGAGCCGACCACCGGCCTCGACGTCACCACCCAGGCCGCCATCATGGAGCTGATCCGGGAGCTGGCCGAGCGCACGAACATGGCCACCCTCCTGATCACCCACGACCTCGCGCTGGCCGCCGAGCAGTGCGACCGGATCGTGGTCATGCATGCGGGCCACGTGGTGGAGGTGGCCCCGGCCGAGGCGCTCTTCGAGGCGCCCCGGCACCCGTACACCGCCAAGCTGGTCGCCGCGACGCCGCACGGGGCCGAGCGGCTCGCCGATCTCGCGGCGATTCCCGGCGGCCTGCCCGACCTGCGCGGCGAGCTGCCGCCGTGCCGCTACCGCTTCCGGTGCGAGCGCTACGCCCCGCTCTGCGACGGGCCGCTCCCCCGGGTGGAGGTCCTGCCCGACCACATGGTGGCCTGCTGGAAGCCGCTATGAGCGGGATGGGGGAGCGGAGCATACTGCTGGACGTGAAGGCTCTCGAGCGCAGGTTCCCGGTCGGCAAGGGATGGCTGCACGCGGTGGACGACGTGAGCCTGGAGATCGGAGCGGGGGAGTGCGTCGGGCTCGTGGGCGAGTCGGGCTGCGGCAAGTCCACGCTGGTCAAGCTCATCACGCGCCTGCTCGACCCGACCGGAGGCCGTATCGCCTTCGACGGCCACGACATCGGCGGGGTGCCGGCCGCGCGCTTCGCCCGGGCTCCCGAGCGCGCGCTGATCCAGATGGTGTTCCAGGACCCGACCGACAGCCTCAATCCGCGCTTCACTGCCTTCGATACGATCGCGGACCCGATCCGCCGCCTGGGCCGCGGCCGCGCCGCGGCCGCGGTCTCGACGCGCGTGCGCGAGCTGGCCGAGATGGTCGGGCTGCCGGAGGCGCTGCTGGGCCGGTTCCCGCACCAGCTCTCCGGGGGCCAGAAGCAGCGGGTGGGCATCGCCCGCGCGATCGCCCTCGAGCCCAAGCTCTTGGTCCTCGACGAGCCGACCTCGGCGCTCGACGTGTCGGTGCAGGCGGTCATCCTCAAGCTGCTCGACGAGCTGCGGCGCCGGCTCGGCATCAGCTATCTGTTCGTCTCGCACGATCTGGCGGTTGTGCGCCTGGTCGCCGACCGGGTGATCGTGATGTACCTCGGGCGCGTCGTGGAGACGGGGCCGGTCGAGCGTGTGTTCGCGAACCCCGGTCATCCCTACACCCGTGCCCTGCTCGCCTCGGTGCCGAAGCCCGAGCGGCGGGGCGAGCGGCGGTTCCGCCTCACCGGCGAGCCGCGCAGCCCGATCGATCCGTCGCCGACGGTCTGTCGCTTCTACGGGCGTTGCCCCGACGGCTTCGAACGCTGCGAGCGCGAGATGCCCGTGCAGCGGACCGACACCGCCGGTCACGCGGTCGCCTGCCATCTGCATGGCTGATCCTGGGCAGACGCCTGGAGTCGGCGAGCTTCTCGCCGGCTACGCGGCGGGCACGCTCCGACCCGAGGCCGTCCTGTGCGACGCCTACGCGGCCATCCACCGCCGGGGTGCCGACTCGGTGTGGATCCACCTGCTGTCGCTCGATGACGCGCTCGGTCAGCTCGAAGCGGCCGAGCGGTACCGACGAGAGGGCGGCGTGCTTCCCTTGTTCGGCGTCCCGTTCGCGATCAAGGACAACATCGACGTCGCGGGCCGGCCGACCACCGCGGGCTGCCCGGCCTTCGCCTACAAGCCCGAGACCACCGCCACCGTGGTGCGACGGTTCCAGGCGGCGGGGGCCATCCTGGTCGGCAAGACGAACCTCGATCAGTTCGCCACCGGGCTTACCGGCACCCGCTCGCCCTACGGCCCGCTCTCCTCGGTTTTCGACCCCGACTACATCGCGGGTGGCTCGAGCTCGGGCTCGGCGGTCGCGGTCGCGGCCCGCCTGGTCGCCTTCGCCCTCGGCACCGACACCGCCGGGTCCGGGCGCGTGCCCGCCGCCTTCAACGGGATCGTCGGAGTCAAGCCCACGCGGGGGTTGATCAGCACCGCCGGGGTGATCCCGGCCTGCCGGTCGCTCGACTGCGTGTCGATCCTCGCCCACACCGTGGAGGACGCCGCGCGCGTGCTGGACGTCGCGCGCGGGCCGGACCCGGAGGACTCGTATTCGCGGGAGGCCCCGGGGCCGCCGCCCGCGCTGGGCGCCGCGTTCCGGTTCGGGGTCCCCGCGCAGGCTCAGCGCGAGTTCTTCGGCGACGAGGCGGCGGCGCGGCTCTACGCGCGAGCGCTCGACCGGCTCGAGAGCCTGGGTGGCCGGCGCGTGGAGATCGACCTGGCCCCGTTCCGGGCCGCCGCCGATCTGCTCTACGAGGGGCCGTGGGTGGCGGAGCGCCTGGCCTCGATCCGCCCGTTCTTCGACGCGCACCCGGAAGACATCCATCCGGTGGTGCGCGCGATCGTCGGCCGCGCGGTGTCACTGTCGGCGGTGGACGTCTTCCAGGGCATGTATCGGCTGGAGGCCCTCCGCCGGGCCGCGGCGGCGCAGTGGGCCGGGATGGACGTGCTCGTCCTGCCGACCGCACCCACCATGTACCGCCACCGGGCGATCGAGAGCGACCCGGTCCGGCTCAACAGCAATCTCGGCTACTACACCAACTTCGTGAACCTGCTCGACTACTGCGCGGTGGCCGCGCCGGCGGGCGCTCGCCCGAACGGATTGCCCTTCGGGATCTCGCTGATCGCGCCGGCCTTCCACGACGAGATGCTCTGCGCCCTCGGGATGCGGTGGCAGGGCGAGAGCGGCCTTGCTGCGGCGGTGGCACCGCGCGGTCACTCGGTCAGGCTGGCCGTGGTCGGCGCGCATCTCTCGGGGCAGCCGCTCAACCGGGAGCTCGCCGACCGGGGCGCCCACCTGGTGCGCGCCTGCCGTACCGCGCCCGAATATCGGCTCTACGCGCTCCACGGCGCGACGCCGCCCAAGCCCGGGCTGGTCAAGGTCGCCGGCGACGGGGCCGCGGTCGAAGTGGAAATCTGGGAGCTGGGGGAGGCCGCCTTCGGGAACTTCGTGGCCGCGGTACCGGCGCCGCTTGTCATCGGCACCGTGACGCTCCAGGATGGGGAAGCGGTGAAAGGATTTCTCTGCGAGGCTCACGCGGTGGTGGGCGCCGAGGACATCTCGGCCTTCGGGGGCTGGCGCGCGTACCTGGCCGGGCGGGGAGAGACACGATGACCGACATCCCGACGCGGTCTGAGCTGGGCGCCTATGTGGACGAGGCGGCGAAGCTCTGCGGTCTGCCGATCGCCCCGGCACACCGGCCGGGCGTGATCCAGTACCTGGGCGTGGTGTCGCAGGCAGCGGCGCTCGTCATGGAGTTCGCGGTCCCCGAGGAGACCGAGCCGGCCCCGGTGTTCCATCCGACGCCGGGCGAGCCATGAGCGGGATCGACTACGCGACATCCGACGGCCTCGCGCTCGTGGCCGCGGTCCGCGCCCGTCGTGCCGCCGCGCGCGAGATCTGCAATATCGCGCTGGCGCGCATCGCGGCCCGCGATCCGGACGTCAACGCGTTCACGCGCGTCCTGACCGAGCAGGCCCGGGCCGACGCCGCGGCGGTCGATGCGACCATCGCGGCCGGGGGCGATCCCGGGCCCCTGGCCGGGCTGCCCTTCGCGGTGAAGAATCTCTTCGACGTCGTCGGGCTGACCACGCTGGCCGGGTCGAAGATCAACGCCTCGCGGCCGCCCGCCACCCGTGACGCCGCCGCCGTGGCGGCCATCCGGCGGGCCGGCGGGGTGCTGGTGGGCGCGCTCAACATGGACGAGTACGCCTACGGCTTCACCACCGAGAACACCCACTATGGCGTCACCCGGAACCCGCACGACCCGGGGCGCGTGGCGGGCGGGTCGTCTGGCGGCTCGGGCGCGGCGGTGGGGGCGGGCCTGGTGCCGCTCACGCTCGGCTCGGACACCAACGGCTCGGTACGCGTCCCGGCGGCGCTGTGCGGGGTCTTCGGTCTCAAGCCGACCTACGGCCGCGTCTCCCGGGCGGGCAGCGCGCTCTTCGCGCCGAGCTTCGACCACGTCGGCCCCCTCGGCCGATCCGTGCGCGATGTCACGGCCGCGTTCGACGTCATGCAGGGGCCGGACCCCGAGGACCCGGTGTGCGCCGACCGACCGGCCGAGCCCTGCCTGCCCCTCCTGGACGCTGGCGTCGGCGGGCTCCGCATCGCGGTGCTGGACGGCCATTTCGCCAGAGGCGGGGAGCCCGCCGCGTTCGCGGCGGTCGCGCAGGTCGCGGCGACCCTGGGCGTCACCCGGCGCGTCACGATCCCCGAGGCGCACCGTGCCCGCGCGGCCGCGATGGTGATCACCGCCTCGGAAGGCGCGGCGCTCCACCTGTCCGACCTCAAGACCCGCGCGCACGACTTCGATCCGCTGACCCGCGATCGCTTCCTGGCCGGCGTCCTCGTGCCCACCGCCTGGTACGTGCAGGCGCAGCGCTTCCGCGCCTGGTACCGGGCCCAGGTTGCCCGCATCTTCCGCGAAATCGACGTGCTGCTGGCGCCGACCACGCCGTGCGCGGCTCCGCTGATCGGCCAGGAGCGCATGACGATGGACGGCGTCGAGGTGCTGACGCGACCGAACCTGGGCGTCTACACGCAACCGATCTCGTTCATCGGGCTGCCCGTGCTCTCGGTGCCCGTGACCAGGCCGGGGGCGATGCCGCTCGGGGTTCAGATCATCGCGGCGCCGTTCCGGGAGGCCCACGCGCTCCGGGTCGGGGCTCTGCTGGAGGCCAAGGGCGTCGCGACCGCGGTGGTCAGCGCGTGATGCGCGTCAACGATCCCAAGGTGGTCGAGGAAGTGACCGCCGCCTTCCAGGCGTACGAGGCGGCGCTCAACGACAACGACGTGGGCACGCTCACCGCGCTGTTCTGGAAGAGTCCGCTCACGATCCGGTTCGGGCTCGCCGAGAACCTCTACGGCCACGACGCCATCACCGCGTTCCGTCAGGCTCGCCCCAACGTGGACCTGCGACGGACACTCGCCAAGACCGTGATCACGACGTACGGGTGGGACTTCGCCACCGCCGACACCGAGTTCCTCAAGCGCGACTCCGGTCGCCGCGGACGCCAGAGCCAGACCTGGGTGCGAACCGAGTCCGGCTGGCGGGTGGTGAGCGCCCACGTGTCGTTTCTTCCTGCACACGATTGAGGCTTCTGCTCAGGCCGTGAGCAGCCGCCCCGGCTGAGTGTGGGGCCGGTCACCGCTAAGCCCTTGATTTGCCGCCCGCCCTCGGCGGGCACAGGGCTTGCTCCCCTCCCCAGTTCGTCCCGCTGCGACGGAGCTGTCGCCGCCGGGTGAGGCAAGGGCGCCGAATTGGGAGGCGCACGGCTTCACGCCGAGGCTACCCGGGAGGCGGGCATGGGCCAGGAGCAGGCGACGGAACGGACCATCGATCGGCTCGTGGAGCGCTCGGTGACGCGCGCGGTGTTCGGAGGCCGGCGCGAGTTCCTCGAGCTGGTGGGCGTCGGGACCGCGGCGGCGGCGCTGGCGTCCCTGTTCCCCCTCGACGCGGCGAAGGCCCTCGCCCAGGAGAAGCTCGGCCCCCCGGAGAAGAAGGACCTCAAGATCGGCTTCATCCCGATCACCTGCGCGACGCCGATCATCATGGCGGAGCCGATGGGTTTCTACAAGAAGTACGGGCTCTCGGTACAGGTCGTGAAGGCCTCCGGGTGGGCGATGATCCGCGATCTCTCCATCAACCGAGAGACCGACGCCACCCACATGCTCTCGCCGATGCCGCTGGCCATCAGCATGGGCGCGGGCTCGCAGGCGGTGCCGTACGTGATGCCCGCGGTGGAGAACATCAACGGCCAGGCCATCACGCTGGCCAGCCGGCACCGGGGCGTCAAGAGCGCGGCCGAGTTCAAGGGGTTCAAGTTCGCGGTGCCCTTCGACTACTCGATGCACAACTTCCTGCTGCGCTACGTGGTGGCCGAGGCCGGCCTCGACCCGGACCGGGACATCCAGATCCGGGTGGTGCCGCCGCCCGAGATGGTCGCCAACCTGCGCGCGGGCAACCTCGACGGCTATCTCGCGCCCGACCCGTTCAACCAGCGCGCGGTGCACGAGGAGGTGGGCTTCATCTGGATGCTGTCCAAGGACATCTGGCCCGGGCATCCCTGCTGCGCGTTCGCGACCCGCCGCGAGATGCTGGAGACCGCTCCCAACACCTTCGGCGCCCTCTTCCGGGCGATCGTCGACGCCACCCAGTACGCGCACGAGCGGAAGAACCGGAAGGAGATCGCCGCCGCCATCGCCCCCCGGAACTTCCTGAACCAGCCGGTGGAGGTGGTGGAGGCGGTGCTCACCGGAGAGTTCGACAACGGCCTCGGCCAGAAGATGTCGGTGCCCGATCGGATCGACTTCGATCCGTTCCCGTACCAGTCGATGGCGATCTGGATCCTGAGCCAGATGAAGCGCTGGGGCTACGTGAAGGGCGACGTGGACTACAAGATGATCGCGGAGCAGGTATTCCTGGCCGATCAGTGCCGCCAGGTGATGAAGGCCCTCGGCGTGAAGGCCCCGGAGAAGAACTCGCTCGTGCACGCCTTCGCGCTCGGCAAGCAACGGAGCTTCGATCCGGCCCGCCCTGAGGAGTACCTCAAGGGCTTCGCCATCAAGCGGACATAGCGCGTGGGCGGGGCCGGACGGGAGCGCTACAAGGCGATGGTGTACGGCCTGGTGCTGCTCGGCCTCTTCCTGGGCTTCTGGCAGAGCGCGGCCGGCGTCGGTGGCAAGGGCAAGGGCGACGGGATCCCGGGGCCGGCGGCGGTGGCCGGCACCGCGTGGGAGATGCTGTCGGATCCCTTCTACGACCGCGGCCCGAACGACAAGGGCTTCGGGCTCCAGCTGGCCGCCAGCCTCGAGCGCCTGGCCGCCGGATACCTGGCCGCCTCGGTGGTGGCGATCCTCCTGGGCGTGGCGCTCGGATCGTCCCCGGCGCTCTTCCGGGCCGCGAACCCGTTCATCCAGGTGCTCAAGCCGATCTCGCCGCTCGCGTGGATGCCGCTCTTCCTCTACACGATCAAGAACTCCGGCCAGGCCGCGGTGCTGGTCATCTTCATGTCGTCGCTCTGGCCGACCCTCGCCAACACCGCCTTCGGGGTCGCCTCGATCAAGCGCGACTACCTGAACGTCGCGCGCCTGCTCCAGCTCTCCTGGCCGCGTCGCTTCTTCCAGGTGATCCTGCCCGCCGCGGCCCCCGCGATCCTCGCCGGGTTGCGCATCTCGATCGGCAGCGCGTGGGTGGCCATCGTGGCCGCCGAGATGCTGATCGGGGGCACCGGGGTCGGCTACTTCGTGTGGAACGAGTGGAACAATCTGGCGCTGAACAGCGTGCTGTTCGCGATCCTCGCCATCGGGATGGTCGGGGTCCTGCTCGACCTGGGCCTCGGCCGCATCGCCCGGCTCGTGGCGTACACCGAGTAGTCGCCATGTTCCTCGAGCTGGACCACGTGTCGAAGTTCTTCCCGGGGCCGGACGGGCGAGAGCGGGTGTGCGTGTTCCGCGACGTCACCCTCCGCATCGAGCGCGGGGAATTCGTGACGATGGTGGGCCATTCGGGATGCGGCAAGTCCACCCTGCTCAACATCATCGCGGGGCTCGAGACGCCGAGCGGGGGCGGAGTCGTGCTGGAGGGTCGGGAGGTCCGGGGCGCGGGCATGGACCGCATGGTGGTCTTCCAGAACTTTTCGCTGATGCCGTGGCTCAGCGTGTTCGGCAACGTGCGGCTGGCGGTGCGGGCCGCGTATCCGCGCTGGTCGCGCCGCCAGGTGCACGACTGGACCCAGCGGTACGTGGACATGGTGGGGCTCACCGGCGCGGAGGACAAGCGCCCCACCGCGCTGTCCGGTGGCATGCGGCAGCGCGTCGGGCTGGCGCGGGCCTTCGCGACCGAGCCGAAGGTGCTCCTGCTCGACGAGCCCTTCGCCCAGATCGACGCGCTTACCCGCGGGGTGATCCAGGAGGAGCTGATCCGCATGTGGTCCGCCACGCGGAACACCGTCTTCATGGTGACCCACGACGTGGACGAGGCGATTCTCATGTCCGACCGTGTCGCGCTGATGACCAACGGCCCCGAGGCGCGGCTGGCCGAGGTCGTCGAGGTCTCGATGCCGCGGCCGCGGGCGCGCGCCTCGATCATCGACGACCCCGAGTACGGCCGCCTGCGGAGCCACATCATCCACTTCCTCGTCGAGCGCTCCCGGCAGATCCAGGAGCGGAGCGGCGCCGCGGTGGGCGCCCTCCGCGACGAACCCGTGACCACCATCTGAAGGAGGATCGACACCACATGGACCGAGGATCGGCATTGCAGGCCCTACGCCAGGCGCGTGAGAGCAAGGGGCTCTCGATCGAGGACCTGGCCAAGACGATCGGCACCAAGGACCCGATGTACCTTGCCGCCGCGCTGCACGGACAGCACCGGCTCAACGCCGAGGAGGCCAAGAAGCTGGCGCAGGCCCTGGGAGTGGACGCGGAGACCGCGCTGGCCACCACCGCGATGCCGCTCCGGACCGACTTCCCGCTGACCACCGATCCGTTCAAGTACCGGCTGATGGAGCTGGTGGGCGTCTACGGCGACGCGCTACGAGAGCGCTCCAACGAGCTGTGGGGCGACGGCATCCTGTCCGCCATCGACTGCAAGGTGACCCTGGAGAAGAAGGGCGAGCGCGGCATCATCACGATCGACGCCAAGTTCCTGCACTACAAGGAATACTAACGGGAAGGGGATCCGGATGAGCATGAAGTCGGGGACGGATAGCTTCGACGACCTGGTCAGCGGCACACTGCCGTCCCTCGTGAGCGAGGCGAGCGCCGGAGGCGGGCGGCTCTACCGGAGCGTGATGGCCCGGGTGGAGCTGCCGCTCCTCCGCCACGCGCTCGAGCTGTGCGGGGGCAATCAGCTCAAGGCGGCCAAGCTCCTGGGGATCAACCGGAACACGCTGCGGAAGCGGCTGCGCCAGCTCGGCCTGCTCCCCGCCGCGGGGAGCAACGGCGCGAAGACGGGGAACGGGACGCGGCCGGCGTAGAGCGCCTGGACGCCCGCGACGCTGCCGGGGTAAACTTCGCTCCAGAGTGCGCCCCCGGGCCGCCGCGCTTTCCTCGCTGCTGTTCCTGGTCGCCTGCGCGAGCCCGGGGACCGACTTGGTCCCGGGCCAGCCCGCCCACCACGTCCAGGGTGGGTTCCGCAATCTGGACCCCGCGTTCACCCGGGCATCGGGCTGGACCCGATGGACGTTCATCATCCGCCGGAGCTGGCAGAGCATCACCGCCCCGCGGTTCTTCGATGCGCCGCGGGTCGCGAACGACGGGGCGTCTCTGCGGTCGGTCCCGCCGTCCCCCAGCATCACCTGGATCGGCCACGCGACCCTGCTGGTGCAGGTGGCAGGACTGTCGGTGCTCACCGATCCGCAGTGGAGCGCACGGGCGGGGCCGACCTCTTGGATCGGGTCCAAGCGCCTGACGTCGCCGGGACTGGCGTTCGAGGCGCTGCCGCGTATCGACGTGGTGGTGATCTCCCACGATCACTACGACCACCTGGACCTGCCGACGGTCAAGCGCCTGGCCGCCGCCCACGATCCGCTCTTCCTCGTGCCGCTCGGGCTCAAGGCCTGGTTCGCGGACAACGGCATGACCCACGTCGAGGAGCTCGACTGGTGGCAGGAGCGGCAGTATCGCGGCGTGCGCTTCGTCTGTGTCCCGGCCCAGCACTTCTCCCAGCGCTCGCTGTGGGACGGAAACCGTCGGCTCTGGGCGTCGTGGGTGATCGCGGGGGAAGACCGGCGACTCTACTTCGGCGGCGACACCGGTTACTTCGCAGGCTTCAAGGAAGCGGGGCGCCGTCTCGGGCCCTTCGACGTGGCCGCGCTGGCGATCGGGGCCTACATGCCGCCCGAGATCATGAAGTGGGTCCACTCGACGCCCGAGGAGGCGGTGGCCGCCTTCGTCGACCTCGACGCGCGCGTGATGCTCGGCATCCACTGGGGCACGTTCGACCTCGCCGAGGAGCCGCTCGATGAGCCGCCGGTGCGGATGCTCGCGGAGATCCGACGCCGCGACATCGACCCGGGCCGGGCGTGGATCTTGAAGATCGGGGAGACGCGCGCCTGGTAGGGTGAAGCGCCCGGGAAGCCTCCGCCCGCTTCG
>DATMMH010000001.1:0-7671 GCA_035569855.1 Candidatus Dormiibacterota bacterium | reverse complement strand
CTCCGTGACCAGGCGTTCCGCCGGGGCGTCGCTGAGGCGGTCTCCGTCTTCGGCCACCGGCAGGACATCCCGGAGATCCTGGCCGCGAGCGATCTCGTGGTGGACGGCTCCTACGCGGGCGCCGGGCTCACCGGCTCGCTGCGCGAGGCGCTCGCGGTCGAGACCTCGGTGATCGGCACCGACATCGAGGGACACCCGGAGCTGATCCTCGAGGGCGAGACCGGACTCCTGGTGCCCCCGCGCAACCCGGACGCGATGGCCCAGGCCATCCTCCGCCTGCTCGAGAACCCCACGCGGGCCAAGACCATGGCCCGGGCCGGCCGCAAGCGCGTCGAGGCCCACTTCTCGATGGCCCAGAAGGTCCAGCGGACCGAGGCGCTCTACCAGCAGCTCCTGGCCGCGCGGACGACACGGTGAAGGCCCACCACGCGCTGCTCGGCCGCCTGCTGCCCTACCTCCGGCCGTACTGGCGGGTGCTGTCGGTGGGCGGGGTGCTGGGCCTCCTGGTCTCGGGTGCGGAGGGGTTCATCGCCTGGCTCGTCAAGCCCGCGATGGACGACATCTTCCTCAAGCGCGACGTGACCATGCTGAAGCTGATCCCGCTGCTGCTGCTGGCCGCCTACCTGGCCAAGGGGGTCGGGCGCTTCGGCCAGTCCTACCTGATGGCCTCCGTGGGCGAGCGCGTCATCGCCCGCATCCGCCGCGAGCTCTACGCCCACATCCACACAATGTCCCTCTCCTTCTTCGCCTCGCTGCACTCCGCCGAGCTCATGACCCGCGTGGTGAACGACGTCAACCGCCTGGCCCGGCTCTCCTCGACGGTGCTGGTCATGGTGGTGCGGCACGTGGGGACCATCGTCGCGCTCCTGGTGGTCATGTTCCTGCGCGAGTGGGTGCTCGCCCTCATCGCGATTGCCATCTTCCCGGCGGTGGGCCTGACCGTGCGCGCCATCGGCCGCAAGCTCTACCGGATCAACAAGCGCGCCCAGGAGAAGATCGCGGAGCTGAACGTGATGCTGCAGGAATCGTTCACGGGCACCAAGATCGTCAAGGCCTTCGGCCGCGAGGGGCTCGAGCAGGAGCGCTTCAATCAGGTCAACGACCGCATGCTGGCGCTGGCCCTCAAGGATCACCGGGTCGACGAGATGGCCGAGCCCCTGATGGAGATCCTGGGCGCGCTCGCCGTCATGGGGGCGCTCTGGTACGGCGGCTACCGGGTGATCTCGGGCGCGCTCACCCCCGGCGACTTCTTCTCGTTCACCGCCGCGGTGATCCTGCTCTACGGTCCGGTCCGCCAGCTCTCACGAACGGCCAACACCGTGCAGCAGTCCATCGCCTCGGTGGAGCGCGTGTTCGAGATCCTCGACACCCCGCCCGCGATCGTGAACGCGCCCGGCGCGCACGTGCTTCCCGGCTTCGCGGAGTCGATCGTCTTCGAGGCGGCGGGCTTCCGCTACCCGGAGGCCGAGGACTGGGCCCTGCGCGACATCTCGCTGACCGTGCGCAAGGGCGAGCTGGTCGCCTTCGTGGGCATGTCGGGCGCGGGCAAGACCACCCTGATGGAGCTCCTGCCGCGCTTCCACGACGTCTCCACCGGGCGCATCACGATCGACGGGCACGACCTGCGCGCGGTCACGGTGGAGTCGCTACGGGCCCTGATCGGGATCGTGACCCAGGACACCTTCCTCTTCCAGGATTCCGTCGAGTACAACATCGCCTACGGCAAGCCCGGCGCCACTCGCGCCGAGATCGAGCGGGCGGCCCGGCTGGCCCAGGCCCACGACTTCATCGCGCCCCTGCCCGCGGGTTACGCCACTCCGGTCGGCGAGCGCGGGGTCAAGCTCTCGGGCGGCCAGGCGCAGCGCCTGGCCATCGCGCGCGCGTTCCTCAAGGACCCGCCGATCTTGATCCTCGACGAGGCCACCTCCGACCTCGACGCGGAGAGCGAGTTCCTGGTCCAGCAGGCGCTCTCGGAGCTGATGAAGGGCCGCACCGTGCTCGTGATCGCCCATCGGCTGGCCACCGTGAAGCACGCCGATCGCGTGGTGGTCATCCACGGCGGGCAGATCGTCGAGATCGGCAACCACGATCAGCTCATGACCCGCGAGGACGGCATCTACCGCCGCCTGGCGACCCTGCAGTCGCTGGACGCGCTCCCCGCGCGCTAGCCTCCGCGGGGTCGATGCGGCAGCCGGGCGAAGCCGCGCTAGGCCGCGCGCGGCGTGTACATGATCACCGCCACCCCGGCGAGACACAGGCACGCCCCGATGACGTCGTAGCGGTCGGGGGTGACCCGATCGATCGCCCATCCCCACAGCAGCGAGAGGATGACGAACGCGCCGCCGTAGGCCGCGTAGACGCGGCCGAAGTGGGCGGCCTGGTACGTCGGCACGATGCCGTAGGCGATCAAAGCCAGCGCTCCAAGGATCCCCACCGGCCAGGCCCACCCCTGCCGCCACCACTGCCACATCAGGTAGCCCCCGCCGATCTCGGCCAGCCCCGCCACCACGAACAACCCGACCGATCTCCAGATCATGCCGCGCGCGCTCCTCCCCGCTTGACCCGCCCAAGAGTTTCGATCATGGGCGCCAACATACATCTCCACGTGCACGTGTCCAGTCTCGAGAGAAGAGCCGGGAGTTCTACCGGAGGTTCCTCGGCGCGGAGCCGGTCAAGGAGCGGCCCGACTACGTGAAGTTCCTGCCCGTGTGGGCACCGGTGACGGGGCTCACCATCGCGAACGAGCCGGGCTGCTGCGGGCGCTGAGCGACACCCGCTCCCGGCAGGACGGGGCTACTCCCGGAACCGATTGACGATGGGCAGGCGCCAGTCCTTGCCGAAGGCGCGCGGGGTGATCTTGATGCCGATCGGACCCTGGCGGCGCTTGTACTCGTTGCGATCGACCATGGCGATCACCCGCTTCACGGTGGCGGCATCGAAGCCCCGGGCGACGATGTCGGCCACGCCCTGGTCGCCCTCCACGTAGGCCTCGAGGATCGCGTCGAGGGTGGCGTACGGCGGCAGCGTGTCCTGGTCGGTCTGATCCGGCCGCAGCTCCGCGGACGGGGCGCGGTCGAAGACCGAGCGAGGAATGACCTCCCGGTGCGCCCGGTGATTCACGTGCTCCGAGAGCTGGTACACCAGCGTCTTGGGCACGTCCTTGATGACCGCAAAGCCGCCCGCCATGTCGCCGTAGAGCGTGGAGTAGCCCACCCCGATCTCGCTCTTGTTGCCGGTGGTTAGCACGAGCCAGCCGAACTTGTTGGAGAGCGCCATCAGGTAGTTGCCGCGAATCCGGGCCTGGAGGTTCTCCTCGGTCACGTCCTCCTTGAGCCCCTTGAAGGGCTTGGCCAGGGCGCGGCGGTATCCGCCCAGCACGGGCGTGATGGGCAGGCGCAGGAACTCGATGCCCAGGTTGCGGGCCAGCTTCGCCGCGTCCCGCCGCGTCCCTTGCGAGGAGAACTGCGAGGGCATCGTGACCCCGGTGACGTTGGCGGGGCCGAGCGCGTCGCAGGCGATGGCCGCGACCAGCGAGGAGTCGATCCCTCCCGACAGACCGAGCACGACGTGGGAGAAACCGTTCTTGGTCACGTAGTCGCGGGCGCCGAGCACGAGCGCGTGGTAGATCTCGTCCACCGCCTCGAGCACCGGAACCTCGTGGGGCGCGAGCTTCGGCCGCTCCCGCGCCGGGAGCGCCGGAAGCACGATGCGGCGGGGCTGCTCGGTGGTGGCGCGCAGTTTCTCCTTGCGACGGCGTGAGTCGTGCAGCCGCGCCCGGAAGACCTCGTCGAGGTCCAGGTCGGTCACCACGAAGTCCTCCTCGAAGGCCTTCCCGCGCGCCACGCACTCGCCCTTCTCGTTGAAGACGAACGACTGGCCGTCGAAGATCAGCTCGTCCTGCCCGCCCACCGTGTTCACGAACGCGAGGCAGACGAGGTCGTCGGCCGCGCGCGTGGCGAGCATCTTCTCGCGGAAGCGGCCCTTGCCCGCGTGGTACGGCGAGGCGTTGATGCTCAGCACCAGCTCGGCGCCGCCCAGGGCCTGCAGCGTGGTGGGCCCGGTCGGGTACCAGATGTCCTCGCAGATGTTGGCCGCGACCACCGACTCGCCGAGCGCGAAGACCGGCGACTCCGTCCCCGACTGGAAGTAGCGATTCTCGTCGAAGACCCCGTAGTTCGGCAGGTACTGCTTGTGATACACGCCGGCCTGCGTCCCGTCGTGCAGGAGCGCGGCCGCGTTGAAGATGTCGTCGCGCTTGTCCACGAATCCCACCACCGCGGTGAGGCCCTGGCTCGCGCGGGCCACGTCGGCCAGCGCGCGCAGGTTGGCCTCGATGAAGGCCGGCTTGAACAGGAGATCTTCGGGCGGATACCCGGTCAGCACCAGCTCCGGGAACGCCACGATGTCCGCGCCGAGCGCGCGGGCTCGATCCATCCCGGCCATCACCAGGCGCGCGTTGGCCTCGATCGCTCCCACCGTCGGATTCACCTGGGCCAGCGCCACCCGCACCCGCCGCATGCCGGTATTCTACTCTGTCCGCCCGGCTTTCACCGTCAGGTGCAGCCCGGCCAGGATCAGGAGGCCCCCGACCACCGTGAAGGCGGTCAGCGGCTCGTGTAGCCACCACACCCCGAGCAGGGCCCCGACCAGTGGCTGCAGGTTGACGAAGATGGCAACCCGCGAAGCCCCCACCCGCTCCAGGCACCAGTTCCAGGCCGCGTAGCCGAGGGCGGTGATGACCACGCCGAGGTAGAGGGTCGCCGCGACCGCGGAGGCGGTCCACACGGGCCGCTGGCCCGCGCTCCACTCGATTGCCGCGAGCGGGAGCAAGGTCGCGGTGCCCCACAGGATCGAGTACGCGGTGACCACGACCACCGGATGGCGTGCCAGCACAGCCCGCCCGAGCAGCGAGTACGCGGCGTAGGCCAGCCCCGAGAGGATGAGGAGGAGGTCGCCGCGCCAGTGCGGCGCGAGCGCCCGCGTGAGGCCGGGGACGCCGTTGACCACCACCACCACGGCGCCCGCGAGAGCCAGCCCCGCGCCGAGCGCCTCGCGGCGCGAGAGCCGCTCGCCCAGGAGCAGGGGTGAGAGCAGGATGAGCGAGGTGGGCTCCACCGTGATCAGCAGCGCGGCATTGCTCGCGGTGGAGCGCGCGATGCCCCAGTGGCTGAACCCGAAGGCGAGCGCGAAGCCGACCAGGCCCATCAGCGCGATCCGCAGATGGTCGGCGGGACGGATTCGACGGGTCATCAGCCCGGGCGCGGCCCACGCCACCAGGATCAGCGCGCCGACCACGGACCGCGCCAGCCCGAGCGTGGCCGGCGGCACGTCGGCCAGCGCGACGCGGGTGACGCTGTAGCTCGTGGCGAAGACCAGGTTGGCGACGAAGAGGAGCAGGTAGGCGCCCGACATCCCGCGAGCTTAGCGTATTACCTCGCTCCCCTTCCCGGCTTGCAGTCGGTGCGGCGAGCAATCATAATCGCGCGCATGAAACCCAAGATCCCGTGGCTCCCGCACGAGGTCCAGCCGGGCCAGCCCACCGAGCGATGCCCCGTCTGCGGCGCGAAGAAGCTGATGCCGTGGACGCTGCGGCGCGATCCCCAGCGCGTCACCCTGCTGCGCACCTGGGTGTGCGCGAACTGCCAGCACACCGAGGAGCGGCACGAGGCCGAGTAGGGATCAGGACTCGTTGACGAAGTCGAGGAGCAGCCGGAGCCGGGCGAAGTCGGTCCGGTTGAACGGCAGCACGAGACGCGGCAGGTCGGGGAACTCGTCGCCCTCCGCGGGCAGGGGCCCGGGGGCCTGATCGGCGGGCGCCAGCAGGATGTCCTTGAAGCGCGCGTTGAGCTCGTCCACCGCCGAGCTCGACAGCGGCCGTCTCAGCCGGATCACGAGCGAGTCCCGGACGTAGCGCTGCGAGTGATAGAGCCGGTAGAAGCCCTCGATCTCGGCCGCCGCTCGCTCCACGTCGTCGGTGATCCGGAAGAGCCCGGGGTCGTTCGGCGACACCATCCCCCGCCCCACCATCTCGCGCTGGATGAACTCCTGGAAGCTCTTCCAGTACGTCCCGCCCGGCTCGTCGAGCATCACGAGCGGCAGCACCGGAGACTTGCCGGTCTGGACGAGGGTCAGGGCCTCGAACGCTTCGTCCGCGGTCCCGAAGCCGCCGGGCAGGAACACCATCGCGTGGGCCTCCCGGACCAGGAAGAGCTTGCGGGTGAAGAAGTACTTGAACGAGATCAGCTTGGGGTCCGCCGCGATCCAGGGGTTGGCTTCCTGCTCGAACGGCAGCCGGATGTTGAGCCCGAAGGACCGCTCGGCGCCCGCGCCTTCCTGTGCCGAGCTCATCACGCCGCCACCCGCCCCGGTCATCACCATCCAGCCGGTTCCGGTGATGCGCTTGCCGAACGCGTGAGCCTGCTCGGAGATCGGATGGTCGCGCGGCGTCCGGGCCGAGCCGAACACGGTCACCTTGGGGACGTTCCGCCACGGGGCGAAGACCTTGAAACCGTAGCGGATCTCCTTGAAGGTCGCGTTGGCGATCTTGAGATCGGCCACCCCGGCGCCGTCCTCGTACATCTTGAGCACGGTGGTCAGCATGTCGGCGTAGAAGGGCCAGCTCGACTCCGGCACGCGGAGCTGCTCGAGCAGGGCGTCCAGCCGGCGGTTGGCTTCCTCGGACTGCAGATGATAGTGACGATCCGGACTCACGCTTGCAGTATACACGGCAGCCCTCTCAGGCCAGCGTATGCCGGACCATCTTGCCCTCGACCAGGTACACCACCATCTCCGCGATGTTGGTGGCGTGGTCGGCCACCCGCTCCATGAAGCGCGAGATCAGGATCAGGCGGATCGCGCGGGGGATCGCGCGGGGGTCCTCCATCATGAAGGTGAGCAGCTCGCGGAAGATCTGCTCCTTGAGGAGGTCGACCTCGGAGTCCTCCCCGCACACCTGGCGGGCCAGCGCGGTGTCGCGGGCCACGAAGGCGTCGAGGCTCTCCTTGACCATGCGCTGCGCCTTCTCCGCCATCCGGGGCAGGTCGATGTAGGGCTTGAGCTGCGGCTCCCGGTTCAGCTCGAGCACGCGCTGGGCGATGTTCACCGCCTGGTCGCCGATGCGCTCGAGATCGGTGACGATCTTCATCGCGGTGGTGATGAAGCGCAGGTCGCCCGCGGCGGGCTGATGCAGCGCGAGCAGGCTCACGCACTGCTCGTCGACCTCCACGTCGTAGGTGTTGACCTGCCGGTCCCGCTCGATGACCTCCTGGGCCATCACGTCGTCGCGCTCGAGGAGGGCGCGCATGACCCGCCGGATCTGGTCCTCCACCAGCCCGCCCATCGCGAGCAGGGTCTGCTTGAGGGCCTCCAGCTCTTCGTGGAAATGTCGCGCCATGGCCGCCTCCGCCCTACCCGAACCGACCGGTGATGTAGTCTTCCGTCCGCTTGTCGCCGGGGGTCGTGAACATCTCCTTGGTGACCCCGAACTCCACCAGCTCGCCGAGCAGGAAGAAGCCGGTCCACTCCGAGACCCGCGCCGCCTGCTGCATGTTGTGGGTGACGATCGCGATGGTCAGCTCCTTCTTGAGGTCGTGGATCAGCTCCTCGATCTTGGCGGTGGCGATGGGGTCGAGCGCGGAGCACGGCTCGTCCATCAGGAGGATCTGGGGATCG